>CAZBBT010000030.1:0-19878 GCA_964490065.1 uncultured Mesorhizobium sp.
GCGAAGGCGGCGGTGACGCCGGGCACCACCTCGTAGGCGATGCCGGCCTCGCGCAGCGCCGCCATCTCCTCACCGGCGCGGCCGAACACCAGCGGATCGCCGCTCTTCAGCCGCACCACGCGCCGGCCTTCCCGGCCGAGCGAAACGAGCAGCGCGTCGATCTCGGCCTGGCTCTTGGAATGGCAGCCCTTGCGCTTGCCGACCGGCAGCCGCTCGGCGTCGCGGCGGCCCATGGCGACGACCGCCTCCGGCACCAGCGCGTCGTAGACGATGACGTCGGCCTCCATCAGCAGGCGTTGCGCCCGCAAGGTGAGAAGGTCTTCCGCACCCGGCCCCGCGCCAACCAATGCGATTTGGCCGATAGCAGGCCTATCGGAGAGCAGCAATTCGGTCGCGGCGTCATGCGCCAGCGAAAGGTCGCCGACCGCGACCGCGCGCGCCGGCGCGCCGCCGAAGAAATCGCTCCAGAAGCGGCGACGGCGATTGCCCTTCGGCAATAGCCGCTCGGCGGCGTCGCGGAACGACGCGGCAAGCGCAGCCAGCGGCCCAAGCGTCGGCGACAGCATCTGGTCGATGCGGGCGCGGATCATTTGGGCGAGTACCGGCCCTGCGCCTTCCGTGCCGATAGCGACCGCGACCGGCGCGCGATTGACCAGCGCCGGGGTGAAGAAGTCGCAAAGCTCCGGCCGGTCGACGGCATTGGCGGGAATGCGCAGCCGGCGCGCATCGGCGACGACGCGCGCGTCCAGCGCTTTCTCGCCGCTGGCCGCGAAAACCATGACCGCGCCCTCCAGATATTCGGGCGAATAGGCGGCATCGACATGCGACGCACCGTTGCTGGCGATCCACGTCAGCAGTTCCGGCGATGCCTCGTCGGTGACGATGTGCAGCGCAGCACTCGACTGGCCAAGCAGGCGCGCCTTGGCCAGCGCTTCCTCGCCGCCGCCGACGATGAAGACGCGCGCGCCTTCCACTTTCAGGAAGACGGGAAAGGCGTTCAGCTTCGAGGCATCATGCTGCATTGCGGAAATCCGGATCGGCCCGCATTTTTAGCCGCGAGGCGCCGCCGCATGAAGAAATCCACTCGCGCCGGCTTTTCGCGAATGCAATCGCTTTTCTGAAAGCGGGAAAGCAGGGAGAAAAATATTTCGTACCGATTTCGGCGGCCGGCTGCGGAAGTGCGCAAAATCGGGACAGGCGGGCGATCCTGCGCCCTGCAGTGAGTTTGCGCCAACTCAATTTTTCTATTTTCTACTGATTTAGTAGAATTAAACCGACCCCCGTTCGGCCCGGTAAACTTCCGGAACGTTCGACTTCCGGCAACGTTTGCTCCTTGGCTTCTCCAAGCGGGTGGGCTGCGCATTGGAAAGGGAGGCAAATGGAAAATCTCATCCTCAAGCACGGTCTCTGGGTCGTCGTCGCCGACGGTGAGAAAGCACTGTTCCTGAAGAACGAGGGCGATGCGAAATTTCCCGATTTCCAGGTCGTGCGGGAAATGGAACAGGAGAACCCGGCGACACGCGAACAGGGCGCCGAACGGCCCGGTCGCCACAGCGACGGCCCCTCTCCACACAACAGCGCCTATGCCGAAACGGACTGGCACCGCCTCAGCAAGGAACGCTTTGCCGATGAGATCGCCGACCGGCTCTATCATTTCGCCCACCAGGGCGACTTCGATGGGATTGTCCTGGTGGCGCCCCCGCGCGTGCTGGGCGAAATGCGCAGGAAGCTGCACAAGGAGGTCGCCGGCAAGGTCAGGGCCGAGATCGCCAAGACCCTGACCAACAAGCCAGTCTGGGACATCGAGAAGGTGCTCAAGGTGGCATAAGCTCCCGGTAGCCCACCACCGCGAAAAAGCGCTTCGGCCAGCCTTCCTTTTGCGGGGCGAGGGTTGCGCCACGGCCCTGCCCTCCACCATATTGGCGGAGGCGGCATGCTGGGGTCGCCTTCCGATTCAGCAACTCGAAAGGCGACGCAATAGCATATGCCGCATGACACGCCCCTGATCGCCACAATCGTCGCCGGTCTGGGGCTGGCATTCGTGTTCGGAGCCGTCGCCAACCGTTTCCGCGTTCCGCCGCTGGTCGGCTATCTGGTCGCCGGCATGCTGGTCGGGCCGAACACGCCCGGCTTCGTCGCCGACCAGCATCTGGCGCTGGAATTGGCCGAGATCGGCGTCATCCTGCTGATGTTCGGCGTCGGCCTGCATTTCTCCTTGAAGGATCTGCTTTCCGTGCGCGCCATAGCTGTGCCCGGCGCCGTGGTGCAGATCGCCTGCGCCACCGTGCTCGGCGCCGGCATGGCCACAATGCTCGGCTGGTCCTTCGGCGCCGGGCTTGTCTTCGGCATCGCGCTCTCGACGGCTTCGACGGTGGTGCTGCTGCGCGCCATGCAGGAACGACGCCTGGTCGAGACCGAACGCGGCCGCATCGCCGTCGGCTGGCTGATCGTCGAAGACCTCGCCATGGTGCTCACCCTGGTTCTGATGCCGGCACTGTCGGGCGTGCTGGGCGGCGAGAACCAGGCACCGGCCACCGGTGGCCTCTACTGGCTTACCGCCGATTATGGCGTGTGGGGCGTGGTCGGGCTGACGCTGGCCAAGGTCGCCGCCTTCGTCGTGCTGATGCTGGTGGTCGGGCGCCGCGTCATTCCCTGGGTCCTGCACTACGTCGCCCATACCGGGTCGCGCGAATTGTTCCGGCTCGCCGTGCTGGCGATCGCGCTCGGCGTCGCCTTCGGTGCGGCCAAGCTGTTCGGCGTGTCGCTGGCGCTCGGCGCCTTCTTCGCCGGCATGGTGATGAGCGAGTCCGAGCTCAGCCATCGCGCCGCGGAGGAATCGCTGCCGCTGCGCGACGCCTTTTCCGTGCTGTTCTTCGTTTCCGTCGGCATGCTGTTCGATCCGTTCAGCGTCTTCGAGCATATCTGGCCGGTGCTGGGCACGCTGTTCATCATCCTGTTTGGCAAATCGATCGCCGCCTTCGCCATCGTGCTTGCCTTCGGCTATCCGGTGGCCACGGCGCTCATCATCTCGGCAAGCCTCGCCCAGATCGGCGAATTCTCCTTCATCGTCGCCGAACTCGGCGTCGGGCTCGGCCTCTTGCCGGAAGAAGGACGCGACCTGATCCTTGTCGGCGCGATCCTCTCGATCATGTTGAACCCCCTGACGTTCGCCGCGGTCGAACGGCTGAAACCCTGGCTGGAAAGCCAGGCCGGCAAGCCTGCCGCGGCAATCGAGGAGGCCGCGACCGGACCGGCGACCGAACCCGGCAAGGTCGCTGCGGAGACAGCGGCGTCCGCCGCGGACGAAGGCGGCCCGCCACCGCCGACCAACCTCACCGACCACACGATCCTGATCGGCTATGGCCGCGTTGGTTCCCTCGTCGGCAGCGCGCTGAAAGAGGCCGCCCAGCCCTTCCTCGTCATCGAGGATGCCGACAAGACGCTGGCGGCGCTAAGAGCCGAGGACATCGAGACGATCGCCGGCAATGCCGCGCGCGCCGATGTGTTCGCCGCGGCCAATGCCGCCGGCGCGAAACGGCTGATCCTTGCCATCCCCAACGCTTTCGAAGCCGGCCGCATCATCCTGCTCGCGCGCGCCGCCAATCCGAACGTTGCCGTCATCGCCCGCGCCCACTCCGATGCCGAGGTCGAGCACCTGACCGGTCTCGGCGCCGACACCGTCATCATGGGCGAACGCGAGATCGCGCGTGGCATCGTCGAGACCGTCTTGTGGGGCAAGGCCGAACCGCCGCTGGAGGACGACGAGCCGCCCTCCTCCGACGCGTCCGGAAATTCCGGCACGCCGGGCGAGCCGAGCGCGCCCGCCGCCTGAGCCGATGCTGTCAGACGTGCTGGCCGCCGTTGATGTGAATTTCCGATCCCGTCACGTAGGCCGCCTGCTCCGAGCACAGGAAGAAAATGATGTCGGCTACCTCCCCCGTCGTGCCGAGGCGGCGCAGCGGAATGGTCTCGACGATCTTCTGCGTGCCGGGCGACAGGATCGCGGTGTCGATCTCGCCCGGCGCGATCGCGTTGACGCGGATGCCAGAGGGACCGAAATCATGCGCCATCTCGCGCGTCAGCGAACCGAGCGCGGCCTTCGAAGTGGCATAGGCGGTGCCGGCGAAAGGATGCACGCGGCTGCCCGCGATCGAGGTGACGTTGACGATGGCGCCTCGTGCCGCCGCCAGTTCCTTGAAGAGCCCCCGCGCCAACATGATGGGCGCGAAGAAATTGACCTGAAAGACATCGCGCCAGACGTGCATGGGCGTGTCGATCGAGTTCATCCGCCCGCTATCGGCAAGCTTGGGCGAAATGCCGGCATTGTTGACCAGAGCGTTGAGCCGCCCGCCATCCGCTTCCAGCCGGTGACGGATTTCGGCGACGGCGACGCCGACATCCTCGGGATCGGCGAGATCGACCTTGATGTGGTCTTCCGGACCGGCCGGCCATGGGCAGTTGTCGGCAAAGGCCTGGCGCGAACAGGTGATGACCCGCCAGCCCTCGCGCGAGAAGCGCTTGACCGTGGCATGGCCTATGCCCCGGCTGGCGCCGGTCAGCACGATGGTCTTCCTGTTTTCGCTGTCGGTCATGTCGCGGTCTCCGACCGGACATGTAGCCCAAGCGGAGGGCCGTGGCGATACCTTCAGTTACCGCTCAGGATATCGAGGATCGAGTTGTAGCTTTTCTTGAGCGGTCCGCCGACATTGCCGGGCGGCACAGGATGCCCGATCGAGGCGGTGGGCGTATCGTCCTCGGTCGGCATGTCGAACCCGCCGGCATCGACCGTCTCGGTCGCACCGACGGAGCGCCGCGGCACCGGGCGCGGCGAGGGAGACGGAACGGCCTGGCGCGATGCCACGGCGGGCTTCGCGCCGACATCGGCCGTGGGAACCGGCGCCGGCCCGTCGTCCGGCACGATCGCATTGGGCGCCACCGGCTTCCAGCCGCCGGGCAGCGGCCTGACCGGCACGCCCTCATGCGCGGCAAGCATGAACTCGTGCCAGGCCTGCGCCGGCAGCGTGCCGCCGGTGACCCGCTTCATCGCCGAGCCGTCGTCATTGCCAAACCACACGCCGGTGGTCAGGTTCGCCGTATAGCCGACGAACCAGGCGTCGCGCGAGTTCTGGCTCGTGCCGGTCTTGCCGGCCGAGGGCCAGCCGAACGCCGCCTTCTTCGCCGTGCCGCCGATCTCGACCGTGCCGGCCATCATCGCGTTCATCATGCCGACGATCCCGGGCTTCACCACGCGCGGCGTGCGGCCGCCGTCATTAGCATAGAGCAGCTTGCCGCTCGCGGTGGTGATCCTGCGAATGAAGTGGACGTCCGGCCGATAGCCGCCATTGGCGAAGGGCACGTAGGCGGCGGTGAGTTCCAGGGGCGTGACCTCCGACGTGCCGAGCGCGATCGACACGTTGGACTTCAGATCCGACTGGATGCCCATGCGGTGCGCCGCCTCGATGACGGCGTCCGGGCCGACCTCCATGGTAAGCTGCGCGGCGACCGAATTGAGCGATTTCGCCAGCGCCTTGGCAAGGGTGACCTTGCCGTAATACTTGCCGCCGTAATTCTCAGGCGTCCATTTGCCGATGCGGATCGGCGCATCGTTGCGCACGCTGTCGGGCGTGCGGCCGGCCTCCAGCGCGGCCATGTAGACGAACGGCTTGAAGGCCGAGCCCGGCTGGCGCTTAGCTTCCAGGGCACGGTCGAACTGGCTGGTCGAATAATCGTAGCCGCCGACCATGGCGCGCACCGCGCCGGAATTGTCGATGGATACCAGCGCCCCTTGGCTGACGTTTAGCTTCTTGCCGTTCTTGTCTATCAGCTCGCGGATCGACTTTTCGGCGATCTTCTGCAGCGTGAGATCGACCGTGGTGTCGACGACGATGTCGCCCTGCACCTCGCCGATCAGGTCCGGCAGTTCCTCCATCACCGTATCGGCGACATAGTTTTCCGAGCCGGTCCAGTAAGAGGGCGCGCGCGTCGCGGGCGCGCTCATCGCCCTCTTCAGTTCCTTGCTGGAGATCATGTTCTCGTCGTGCATGGCAGCGAGAACGAGCTGCGCCCGCTCCTCGGCCGCCTTCGGGTCGCGGGCCGGCGACAGCCTGGACGGCGCCTTGAGTAGGCCTGCCAGAAGGGCTGCTTCCGCCAGCGTGACGTCGCGCGCGCTCTTGCCGAAATAGCGGCGTGAGGCGGCCTCGACACCATAGGCGCCCGAACCGAAATAGACCCGGTTCAGGTACATCTGCAGGATCTCGTCCTTGCTGTGCTTGTGCTCCAGCCACAGCGCGAGCAGTACCTCCTGCACCTTGCGCTCGATCGTGCGGTCGGGCTTCAAGAACAGGTTCTTGGCGAGCTGCTGGGTGATCGTCGAGCCGCCCTGGGAAAAACGGCCGCTGACGATGTTGGTGGCCATCGCCCTGGTCAGACCGATCGGATCGATGCCGAAATGCGAGTAGAAGCGCCGGTCCTCGATGGCGACGACGGCCTCGGGGATGTAGGGCGACATTTCCTTCAGGCTCAGTGCCTCGCCGCCGCTCATGCCGCGGTTGGCGATCAGGTGCCCGTCGACGGAAACGATCTTGATGTTGGGCGCGCGATCGGGGATTTCCCAGGTCGTGGCGGCCGGCATCTTGGCGCCGTAGTAGACGGTGATGCCGGCGGCCGCGATGCCGCCCCAGATGGCAAGCACGAAGCACCAGTAGACCAGCCGGCCGAAAATGCCGAACAGGCCGCTGCGGCGCCGTGCGCGGCTGCCGCGCGCGGATTTCTTTCCCTTGGCCGATTTTCGCCTGGCCTGTGTCTTGCGATTGGCGGGCACGACGCGGTCCTCTTCCCGCACCGAGAATCCGGCCGAAGCGCGCGAAGGCTCTTCGAAACGCGGCTCGATGCGTCTGTCCCTGCGGCTCGCCATACGCTGCCCTTTCCGTCCCCGTGCCGATGGCGTCCGTCTGAACGGTAGATGCGTCGGTTTAAAGGCGGGTTAAGGGGCCGGTTTGTCAGCTCGCGATGCGCTCAGATCACGTAGAACTCGTCTGCCGTCATGGCGAGACCGTGCGAGATGGTGGCGAACTGGGTGGCGGCATGCGCGCCGTTGCCGTCGTCGTCGAAATAGAGCGCTCCGGTGGCGGAGTTGTAGATGATGCGGTCCAGCGCATCGACAGCCGCCGCGCCGATGGCGAAGGCCGAGGCCGCCAGATAGCCGTTGGCCAGTCCGGTGAAGACGGCATTGTCCAGCCTTATCGTGTCGTCGGCCACCGAATAGCCCTGGACGATGTCGATGTTGCCGGCCCCGCCGCGGTTGAAGGTGAAGTCGAAATAGTCGGTACCGCCGCCGCCGATCAGGCGGTCGTTGCCGTACTTGCCGTTCAAGACGTTGAAGCCGTCATTGCCGATGATGGTCTGGGCGATGTTGTTGCCGGTCAGGTTGATGGCGGTCGTGCCGCCGCCCCATGTGGTGCTGAGCTTTTCCACAAAGGCCGAGGCCGTCAGCGTCCAGCTACCGGTCGCCGCCACCCAGTCGCTGCCGCCGGCTGCCGTCTCGACAATAAAGTCGCCGGCGTTATCGACGATGAAGGTGTCGTTGCCGCTCCCGCCGATCATGGTGTCGGCGCCGCCGGCGCCGTCGATGTAGTCGTTGCCGGCCTTGCCGTCGATGGTGTTGACGCCGTTGTTGCCGACAATGGTCTGGGCGATGTTGTTGCCAGTCAAGTTGATGGCCGCCGTGCCGCCGCCCCAGGTGGTCGACAGCTTCTCGACATGGGCCGAGGCGGTCAGCACATAGCTGACCGATGCTCCCACCCAGTCGCTGCCGCCGGTCGACGTCTCGACGATGAAGTCACTCGCATGATCGACGATGTAGATGTCGTTGCCATCCAGCCCTTCCATCCGATCGGCGCCGCCCTTGCCGTCGATCGTGTTGGCGCCGTCGTTGCCGATGAGGCGCTGGGCAAACTCGTTGCCGGTCAGGTTTATGGTTGCCGTGCCGGCGGTGTAAGTCGTCGACAGTCGCTCGATTTCCTGTCCGGCGGCGAGTTCGTAACTTACGCTCGTCGCCAGCCAGTCGGACGAGCCATCACCGACGAATTCGATCGCGTTATCGCCCGTAGCATCGACTATATAGGTGTCGTTGCCGCCAAGCCCCGCCATGGTGTCGGCGCCGAGGCCTCCGTCAAGCAAGTTCGCAACGGCTGATCCCGTCAGGTTGTCGCTCAAGACGGAACCGATGATGTTCTCGAAATTGGAAATGATGTCGCCGGTTGCGTGACCGCCGCTTGCGGAATTGGTAAGGAGCGACACGGTCACCGCGCCGTTGCTGGCCGAATAATCCAGTGTATCCACACCGGATTCACCGTCCAGCGTGTCGCCGTCGGCGCCGCCGGCCACGACATCGTCGCCGCCGCCAGCGGACACTGTATCGGCACCGCCCCTGGTCTCGATGACATTTGCCGTTCCGGTTCCTGTGATCGTGTCGCCTCCGTTGCCGGTGACGATTTTCTCGAAATTGATGAAGGACTCGCCGAAGTTGGTTGTGCCTGTGGCCAGATTGACGACATAGATTCCATCCCACGAAGTCGTGTCGACGGTGTCGGTGCCGGTGCCACCGTCGAGGACCTCGTTAACGCCCGACGTTATGCCTGCATAGATCAGGTCATCGCCGGCATCGCCGTAATAATGGCCCTCGCCACCCGAATGGAGGATGTCGTTGCCGCCATCTCCGTGTACGTTCTCTTCCGAGCCGTCTCCGCCATAGAGCGTATCATTGCCACCCTCGCCATGGATGATGTCGCCGCCCGAACCGCCGTGGATGAGATCGTCGCCGTCGCCGCCGTCGATGACATCGTTTCCGCCCTGACCGAACAGGGAATCGTTGCCGGCTCCGCCGTTGATGATGTCGTCGCCCATGACGGGATTGGTCGCGGCTGTGACATGACCTGTCACCGAGACGTTCATCACGAAAGTATTGTTCTCGGTGAAAGTCGAGCCGGGGCCGCCGCCGAACGGGCGGACATTGATGTAATATGTCCCCGCGGCGGCGACGGTATAGGACAGGTAAGGGTCGTAGGAACTCGCCGAGCCTGGCGTCGAGGGAAACGACCCCAGCCCGCCGTCGGTAACCAGGCTGTCGTCGGCCGTGGCGATGATGTTGCCAAGACTGTCCTGAAATTCGACGACCAGATCGCGCGTCACGCCCGTCGCGGTGTTCGAGCCATAGTCTATGTCGATGGTAATTTTCTGGCCCGCGCCGACGGCAACCCTGAAGAATTCGCTCTGACCGACAGTCGTCTCGACGATCGCGGTCGTATGCGGAACGGTGAAGTCGCCGAACAATGGATTCTCGCTCGTCGTCCAAGGGCCGGTGATGGCTTCCAGATTGAACGCGGTGCCGATGGCACCGTTGAGATAGGAGGCGTTGGGAATCCAGGTATCGCTGCTGTCGGCAACCACCCAATCGTCGCCGTCGCCGGCATTGATCGTATTGTTATCGGTGCCGGTGGACCCCTTGAATGCAATGAAAAAGTCGTCATTGGCGGTGCCGGTCATGGGCTGGCCGGTGTAGATATAGCTGATAGCCATAGCGAACCTCCAGCGCTGGAACGAACTCCGTCATTCAAACGATCGGCCGTTGTTCCCGGCAATCATACCGTAGCGTCAGATTGACGCGCAAGGCTCGTATGAAATTCCCGAACCACATGGCGGTATCATGACGACATGAAGGCGCCGGAAGAGCTGGCCCCGGCAATTGATGGCAGCAATTTCAATGGCTTGATTTTAAGGGCGGGTGGACATGTCATTTTTTAATGCAACGATATTCGCCATGGCGCATTATGCGGCGCAGGCAACAAAGTCTGACTGGCAGCTCCGAATTCTCTGGGAGGAAATTCATGGACCGTCTGCAGTTCTTTTCGCCTGTGCGCGTTGTGCGCAGCCCCGCTCATCCCGTTGAAGAGATCGAAAACGTCGCCGCAGCCCTGGCTTTCCTGCGTGCATGGCCGGTGGGACGACGCGGACCGGTCTATCGCTGCGCGCTGAACTGCTGTTCGGCGGCTATGGCCGCGCAGATGAGTGCCGAGGAAGCGCGGAAATCCTTCGCCGGATTCGCCCGCATTACCGGCCTGCTGGTCGATGCCGGTCCGGCACCGCTGGTTGCGGAACGCCGCCGAGCCTTAAGGCCACGGGCAAGCTGAACCCGCGAGCGGCGTGCCGCCAACGAGCGTCAGTTCTTCTGGATCGAAATACCGCTATCGTCGATCTTCAGTTCGACGCCCTCGGGTTTCGTCTCCTGGCGGTAGACATAGACCCCGAGCACGATAACCACGACGACGAGCGCGCCGATCACCAGGTAAAGGGCATTGCGGTTCATGGCGCGCTCCGATTTCGATTCCTTGCAGTCTACGCGGATTTGACCAGCCGGATCAGCACCAGCAGGATGACCGCGCCGATGACGGCGTGAATGATCGCCGCGACGATTCCGGTGCCGAGGCTGACGCCGAGGGCGGGAAACAGCCAGCCGGCGATGAAGGCGCCGACGATGCCGACGACGATGTTGCCGAGCAGGCCGAAGCCGTAGCCCTTGACGATGAGGCCGGCGAGCCAGCCGGCGATGGCACCGATGATGATGAAGACAAGCAGGCTTTCAACGCCCATGACGGGTCCCTCCTGATATGGGCGATCCCGGCGCGAAAGGCGCCGAATCGCCCTCCAGTTGCAACGCTGCGAAACTATTGGAAAGCGCGCCTGCCCGCCAGCGGCAAACTCAAATGTCGCCGCCGGAGGACGGACGCCATGTCGCCGGCTCGACCCGCTTCTTGGTGTCGCTGTCGATATAGGTCCACCATCCGCCGTCCTGCCATCGGGCGATGGACTCGTTCATCACGCCGTCGGCGTCGGTCCAGTAGACCGTCACCTCGGAGCCGTCCTTCGGCGCTGACGCTATCGGTTGTCGCTCGGCCATGTCGCGGATCCCTCACAATGCGCGCACAAACGCTGCTGGTGCCGGCAAGGTTCCGACGACCTTCAACTATGCGCGAAAATGTCGTCTTCCGCCCAGCCCATCAGGTCGAGCTTCGCCCGCGTCGGCAGGAACCTGAAACAGGCCTCCGCCTCCTTCGTGCGTCCCTCCCGCGCCAGCCGTCCGGCCAGAACCTCGCGCAGCCGGTGCAGGTAGAGCACGTCGGAAGCGGCGTAGTCGAGCTGCTCCGGGGAGAGCGTCTCGGCCGCCCAGTCCGACGACTGCTGCTGCTTGGAAAGCCCGATGCCGAGGAGTTCGTTGCAGAGGTCCTTCAGCCCGTGCCGATCGGTATAGGTGCGCGTCAGCCGGGATGCGATCTTGGTGCAGAATACGGGTTCGGCCATGACGCCGAAGGCATGGTAGAGCACCGCGATGTCGAAGCGGCCGTAGTGGAACAGCTTTACCATCCTGCGGTTGCGAAGCAGCGCCGTGAGGTTCGGCGCCCGCCGCTGGCCGGGCGCGATCTGCACCACGTCGGCGGTGCCGTCGCCGGGCGACAATTGCACCACGCACAGCCGGTCGCGATGCGGGTTGAGGCCGAGCGTCTCGGTGTCGATGGCGACCGCCTCGACGTCGTAATGCGAAAGGTCCGGCAGGTCGCCGTGGTGGAAACGGACGGCGCTGCTCATCGGCCCGCCCCCGCCGCCAGCGCATCGAGGATACGTGCCCAGGAACGCTGTCCCTTGTGGAAGGAGTTCAGGTCGTACTTCTCGTTGGGTGAATGGATGCGGTCGTCCGACAGCGCGAAACCGACCAGCAGCGAGTCCATACCGAGATAGGTCTGGAAATCGCCGACGATGGGGATCGAGCCGCCGCTGCCGACCGTCACAGCCGGCTTCGCCCATTCCTCGGTCAGCGCGTTGCGCGCCTTGGTGAGCACCGGCGAATCGTAGGCGAGCTGGATCGCCGGTGAGCCGCCATGCGGGTGGAACTCGACCTGGCAGTCGGCCGGCACGCGTTCGGCGGCGAACTGGCGGAAGGCGGCACGGATTTTCTTCGGATCCTGCTTGTGGACCAGCCGGAACGACACTTTCGCCGATGCCTGCGCCGCGATCACGGTCTTGAAGCCCTTGCCCTCGTAGCCGCCGGAAATACCGTTGAACTCGGCCGTTGGCCGCGCCCACACCATCTCCAGCACCGAGCGGCCCTGCTCGCCGGCCGGTGCAGACAGACCGATCGGCTTGAGGAAGCTTTCGGCCGTCTCGCCCAGCGCCTCCCACGACTTCAGCACCTGCGAAGGCGTGTCCTCAACCCCGTCGTAGAAACCGGGAATGGTGACGCGGCCGGTCTCGTCGTGAATGTCGGCCAGGATCTTCGCCAGGATGCGGATCGGATTGGCCGCGGGGCCACCATACATGCCCGAATGCAGGTCGCGGTTCGCGGCCTTGACCACGAGTTCCTCACCCACCAGCCCGCGCAGCGTTGTGCAGATGGACGGCGTCTCGCGGTTCCACATATCGGTGTCGCAGACCAGCGCGAAATCCGCTTTCAGTTCCGCCGCATTGGCCTCGAGGAACGGCTTCAGCGACGGCGAGCCGCTCTCCTCCTCTCCCTCGAACAAAAGCGTGATGCGGCAGGGCAGCGAACCGTGCACCGCCTTCCAGGCCCGGCAGGCCTCGACGAACAGCATGAGCTGGCCCTTGTCGTCCGACGAGCCTCGCCCGGTGATGACCTTGCGGCCGGGCTCGATCTCCTTGATCTTCGGATCGAACGGATCGTCGTCCCAAAGGTCCAGCGGATCGACCGGCTGCACGTCGTAATGGCCGTAGAACAGGATATGCGGGCTGCCGGCGGGGCCGTCGTGATGCGCCACCACCATGGGATGGCCGGGCGTGGTCCTGACCGAGGCGTCGAAGCCGATCGTCTTCAGGTCGGCGACCAGCCACTCGGCGGCGCTGCGGCAATCGGCGGCGAAGGCCGGGTCGGTGGAGATCGATTTGATGCGGAGCAGATCGAACAGCCGTGCCAGGCTCTGGTCGAGATCCTTGTCGAGACGGTCGAGGACGGAGGAAATTGCGGACATGGGCAAAAGGCCTTTCAGATGAAGGCCGCGACCCTATCGCCGCCGGGCGCGATGGAAAAGCCCCTGCCGCATAGGCCAGACACCTTGAAAGGGTAGTGTCTCAGTTTGAAAATTGCCGGCATTGACCCGCCTGTCGAATCCCGCCGCGAACTCCTATATGCTTACCGGAAAGCATAGGGAGGCGTATTGTGATTTGGGTATCAGGAATCCTAGCCGTCGCGGTTCTTGTCGTAATTGGCGGTGGTATCTGGAACCGGATTGTCGGGCAGAAGGGTATCGGCTGGCAGTTCATCCGCTTCAACGTAATCGCGATCTCGATCCCGACTGTCGGCTTACTGGCCTTGAACAACGCCTTGACCGGTGAGGCTGCTACCATAATCGCTGCGGCTATGGCCTATGCATTCGGTAAGTCGAGTGAAACGGAGTAGTCATGCCCACCGGACCTAAAGGCCAGAAGCGCCCCGCCGACGTGATCGGCAATGCCGTGAAGGTCATGCGCATTGCCACTGGCGAGGAAGCCGACGACGTGCTGGACGACGGCAAAGACCCTGCTGCCAAGGCGCTCGGTGCGAAGGGCGGAAAGAAGCGCGCCGAGAACATGACAGCGGAGCGGCGCGCTGAGATTGCGAAGAAGGCGGCTAAGGCTCGCTGGGCCCGGTAAATTCGAGCGGCAGTTCGAGGGTGTTTCCTCGTCTGGGTAAGACTTGATCTACCATGTGAAGGAACCGTTTCCAGCCGTAGCCATTGGCGATTGATAGCCGCTGGAACATCAATATCGAATGCATGTGGGTTGCAAGCATCGGGTCACCAATATCGTCCGATAGCCACTGGTGTAGTCTGTTTGGCCGATAACCCTTGTCGTTCTTCGGCGTTTTGCGGATTAGCTCCTCTGTGATGCCGGGCCCCAAGCGGTCATAGATCAAATTGGTCGTATAGTTGGCACAGACGCTGAACCGATTCTTGCTCATGCCTGGCCACTTCCAGCCCTTCAGCTTGTAGATGTTCTCGTAAAACTCGTCGGGGAATTTCTTGGCCCATACAGCCAACTCCCGACGGATGACCAACTCCAGATATGATTGAAGGGCATTTTGTGGGCGTACGTTCTGGTAGCCGGTCGCTTCGTCAATCAGCGCTACGATGCCGGTTTCAGCCAGAGCGCGCATCAGGATTTCAGCCTTTTGGGCCTTTTCCAATTGCTGCTCTTGAAGGGCCCCGGCTTCGCGCGCCTTTAGCCAAACGTTGCAGACCGCAGGCAAAATCTGCGCGTCATACCCGCGAACAAGACGGGTTCCATCGTGGTAGTCTATGGGCTTTAGGGGCCCCTCTAGCAACTCCTTGGAGATAAAGGGAAATAACTGACTTGGTGCCAAGAAAATGGGCAAAGGGGCCCCGGTTTCGGACGCCACCTTTTTCTTGCGTTTGGATGCCCCGCTCCGGTCCCCTAAAACGGCATTGGTCATTCCCGTTTCGCTGAGAACTCGTTGAATTCCATTCGGACCGACTACGACAGCGCAGGGGATGGCAGAACCTGCGATTTCGAGCTTGCTCTTGAAACTCTCTAGTACGCGCGTTGCCCCGTCTTCCGGCTCAGATTTCTCGGCCCATCGCTTCTCAGCGGCCTTCTTCGCGATCTCGGAACGCTCTTCGGCAGTTAGCTTCGCTGCTCTGGCATGGCCACCCTTCGCGCGTCCTGGCGTTTCATCATCAAACAAATCTGACATGCAAGCATCTCCGTGTTGATGCTTGCAAAATAGGCCCGGGCGTGATGCTATGCAAGCACTTTTTACAGGATGCTTGCAATTATGCTTGACACTAAGCATAAAAGTTCAGATATTAGGGACATGAACAAGCTACCCCTGAAAACCCGCGTCCAAATCCTCAACATGCTTTGCGAGGGATCGTCCATGCGTTCGATCTCTCGCGTTGCCGATGTTTCGATCAACACCGTCTCAAAGCTGCTGGTCGATGCCGGAAAGTTCTGCGCCGAGTTGCACGACCGCGAAGTCCGCGACGTGAAGGCCAAGCGCGTCCAGTGCGATGAGATTTGGAGCTTCACGGCAGCGAAGCAGAAAAACGTCGCCACGATGAAAAACGCCGTTGATGGCGCGGGCGACACATGGACCTGGACCGCGCTCGACAGCGAAACCAAGCTTATCATTTCGTGGTTGGTCGGCGGACGCGACGGCGAATATGCACTGGCCTTCATGGATGATGTGAAGGACCGCCTCGCCAATCGCGTCCAGCTTACAACCGATGGCCATCGCGCCTATCTCAATGCGGTCGAGGAAGCCTTTGGAGCCGACATCGACTATGCGATGCTGGTGAAGCAGTACGGCGAACCCGAAGGCAAGAAGGCGTCACCGGAACGCCGCTACAGCCCCGCCGTCTGCACTGGCGCTGTTAAGACCCGCATCGAAGGCTCGCCCGATCTGGCTCATGTCAGTACGTCGCATGTCGAGCGCGCCAATCTCACAATGCGCATGGCAAACCGTCGCTTCACGCGCCTTACGAATGCGTTCTCGAAGAAGTTCGCCAACCATGTCCACATGGTCGCGATTTACACCGTCTGGTACAACTTCATTAAGATGCACAAGACGCTCCGAATGACCCCGGCAATGGCCGCTGGCGTTGCCGACAAGCTCTGGTCGATGGACGATCTGGTCGCGATGATGGACGCGGAAGCGCCGAAGCCCGGCCCACGAGGCCCTTACAAGAAGCGCACGACCTAACGACCGGCCGAGATCAGACCGAACAGCGTTTCGGCTTCATCGGCTCCGGCGGCCTTGGCGATGACAGTGATACCGGACTTTGGTCGCGTGGGGTCCATCTCGTAAAGGAAGTATCCATAATCCCCACCAAGCCCTTTTCCACCGGATTCTCGGTAGGTGCGCGCGGATAGCGGCGAAAGGCAGAGTATCCTATTCTCGCTTACTTGAGTCGAAAGGAAAATGTCTTCCATGGCGTCCACCAAAGCGAAGTATGGCTACAACTCCGACCCTCGCCTTTCGGCAAATCAGCTAGCGGAGTATCTTACAGCTACGCCGACGAGGCGTAAAAGCATTATTAAGGATGCGAAATTTCCTAAGACCTCCATCGTAGCGCGTTATGATGCCGCTCGAACGGCGATCGCAGGGTTTTTGTGTGACCAGACCCGCAGCGCACGGCGGTTCTCCGACGCGGCGGCGGACTTATCAACTAGGGAATCGCGCCCTGACGCTTCCGACTGGATCAAGAATGATTGTCGGCTGTCCATTGAAGCTATCAACACATTCCAGCGCGCATATAACAGCCTCGGACTCGCGCGGTTTGATTGCCGACCCGTATCATCGAACCAACCCAAGCTCATCGTTGCTGGTGTTGATGTCAGCGTGTCTTTGGACGCCACGCTGCATAGGGAAGACGCCGAGGGTGTAAGGTTTGTTGGCGGCGCGATCCTGCTATTCTCCAAGACGGAAACCTCTGGCCGGCAAAGAGAGGATCGCTGCAAGACCAGCGCCGTCTTGGCGGCTCTATTCTCGGAACAACACCTTACCTACCTTGGCCAGACTGACCCGAAGCTCTGCTTCTCAATCGACGTATTCGGGTCGAAGCCTTACCAATGCCCTTCGAGCTTCAAGCGAAAGCTCGACCACATTCAGGACTCCTGCGAGGAAGTTGCCCTACGGTGGCCGACTACACCGCCGCCAGCAGATTACGACGGGCCGACACTCTAAATTTCAAACTGAGACACTACCCTTGAAAGCCGGGACAGGCGGACCTATGATGCGTGATGTTTGATGCGTGATGTTTGACGACGGAACAGCCGGATGCGAACGACCCTGACGATAGACGACGATGTTCTTCATGCGGTGAAGGCGATCGCCCATCAAAAGAACAAATCCGCCGGCGAGGTCATTTCCGAACTGGCTCGAAAATCGCTCCTTCCGCCTAAGGAAGTGAAGAGGCGGAACGGCATTCCGCAACTTCCGCTCCGTCCGGGCGCCCCGCTCGTGACGCTTGAGATGGTCAACGCGCTGCGTGACGAATTGCCGTGACATTCCTGCTGGATGTCAATGTTCTGATCGCATTGATCGATCCCGGCCATGTTGCACATGACGCCGCGCACGACTGGTTCGGGCGAGAGGGAAATCGAAGCTGGGCGACATGTCCGCTGACCGAAAAGGGCGTCGTCAGGATAGTCGGCAACCCCCGCTATCCGAACTCGCCCGGTTCGCCAGCGGTGGCAGCGGAAATTCTTAGCGCGATGAGAACGTTGGACGGCCATGTCTTCTGGCCGGATGAGATCAGCCTTTTTAACTCGGTTGATATCGATCCTGCTCGTATCCTGACGTCGGCTCAGGTGACTGATACCTATCTGCTGGCGCTTGCGAAATCGAGGGGCGGTATGTTGGCGACATTTGATCGTCGGCTCTCGGTGGCAGCGGTCCGAGGCGGAAAGTCCGCTCTGCAAATGATCGGAGCATAGGCAAAAAAATGCCGCCGTGGCGGAGGGGAAACCACGGCGGCGCTACTCGAAACGTTGCGGCAGCCCGGAGAGGGGGGTAGGCTGCCGCAGGTGTCCGGCATAGGCGGGGGACGGGCCTTGCTCCGGACTTCGGCAAAAACTGCCGATGCCTGCTATCTGTGTCTTGGAACGTGGCGATTCAAGGGCATCAACATTACATCTTTGTAACATGGCCGTGAGGTGCTGACGCCTCCTGTCAGGACGTTGCCGGAACCGCTTGCCGAAAAGGCGCTTAGGCGTGGACCGCGCCGTCCAGCCGCGCTATCGGTTGCCCATGAAAAAAGGCGATCACCTCTTCCTCGTCGACGGCTCCGGCTACATCTTCCGTGCCTATCATGCGCTGCCGCCACTGGCGCGCAAGTCCGACGGCCTGCCGGTCGGCGCCGTTTCCGGCTTCTGCAACATGCTGTGGAAGCTGCTGCGCGAGGCCCGCAACACCGATGTCGGCATCACTCCGACCCATTTCGCCGTCATCTTCGACTATTCCTCGAAGACCTTCCGCAACGACCTCTATCCCGAATACAAGGCCAACCGCTCGGCGCCGCCGGAGGATCTGATCCCGCAGTTCGGCCTGATCCGTGAGGCGACGCGTGCCTTCGGCCTGCCCTGCATCGAGACCGAAGGCTTTGAAGCGGACGACCTGATCGCCACCTATTGCCGCCTCGCCTGCGAGGCGGAGGGCGACACCACCATCGTCTCCTCCGACAAGGATTTGATGCAGCTCGTCGGCCCGACGGTGGGTATGTACGACCCGATGAAGGATCGCCAGATCGGCATTCCCGAAGTGATCGAGAAATGGGGCGTGCCGCCGGAAAAGATGATCGACCTCCAGGCGCTGACCGGCGACTCGGTCGACAATGTGCCCGGCGTGCCCGGCATCGGCCCCAAGACCGCCGCCCAGTTGCTGGAACAGTTCGGCAATCTCGATGCGCTTCTGGAACACGCCGGCGAGATCAAGCAGGAGAAGCGCCGCCAGTCGATCATCGACAATGCCGACAAGGCGCGCATTTCGCGCGAGTTGGTAACGCTGAAGAACGACGTGCCGGTGGCCGCGGGCGAAAGCCTCGACGATCTCGTCCTCCAGCCGGCCGACGGCCCGAAGCTGATCGCCTTTTTGAAGGCGATGGAGTTCTCCTCGCTGACGCGCCGGGTGGCCGAAGCCACCGGCACCGAGGCGGGCGAGATCGAGGCGGCATCGGTGGCAGTCGAGCGCACCGACACGGCTCACGGTCCGGACGTAGGTGCCGGCGCCGAAGTGCCGGCCACGGTATCAGCAGGCAATGGCGATGCCGCGGCGATGAGCCCGGCAGCCAAGGAGGAGGGTCCCACGCCGTCGCTGCTGTCCGCCATGCGGGCGGAAGCGGCGGTCGCCTCCAAGATCGACGTCAACGCCTACCACTGCATCCGCGATCTTGCGACCCTCCGGCAATGGGTCGAGGAAGCACGCGAGGCCGGCATCGTCGCCTTCGACACCGAGACAACCTCGCTCGACCCGATGCAGGCGGAACTGTGCGGCTTTTCGCTCGCCATCCGCCCCGGCCACGCGGCCTATGTTCCGGTCGGCCACAAGAACGGGCAGGACGATCTCCTCGGCGGCGGGTTGGTCGAGAACCAGATCCCGATCCGCGAGGCGCTTGCCGCGATCAAGCCGCTGATGGAGGATCCATCCGTCCTCAAGATCGCGCAGAACCTGAAATACGATCTCGTCGTCATGCAGCGCCACGGCGTGGACGTCGCGCCCTATGACGACACGATGCTGATCTCCTATGTGCTCGACGCCAGCACGTCCGGAGGCCACGGCATGGATTTCCTGTCGGAGAAATGGCTCGGCCACAAGCCGATCGCCTTCAAGGACGTCGCCGGCTCCGGCAAGAGCTTCATCGGCTTCCATCAGGTGCCGCTCGACAAGGCCACCTGCTACGCCGCCGAGGATGCCGACGTGACGCTGAGGCTGTGGCTGGTGCTGAAGCCGCGGCTGGCCGCGAAGGGCCTCGTCTCGGTCTACGAACGGCTGGAGCGGCCGCTGGTGCCGGTGCTGGCCCGCATGGAGCAGCGCGGCATTTCCGTCGACCGCCAGATCCTTTCACGCCTCTCCGGTGACCTGGCACAGGGGGCCGCGAGGCTGGAGGAGGAAATCTACGAGCTTGCCGGGGAACGCTTCACCATCGGCTCGCCCAAGCAGCTCGGCGACATTCTTTTCGGACGGATGGGCCTGCCGGGTGCCACGAAGACCAAGACCGGGCAATGGACGACTTCGGCACGGGTGCTGGAAGACCTTGCGGCGGAAGGCCATGCCCTGCCGCGCAAGATAGTCGACTGGCGCCAGCTCACCAAGCTGAA
>CAZBBT010000030.1:19888-26899 GCA_964490065.1 uncultured Mesorhizobium sp.
CGGCTTCATCCACCCGGACACGAAGCGCGTCCATACCTCCTATGCGCTGGCATCCACCACGACCGGGCGCCTGTCGTCCTCGGACCCGAACCTGCAGAACATACCGGTGCGCACCGCCGAGGGCAGGAAGATCAGGACCGCCTTCATCGCAGAGAAAGGCTACAAGCTCGTTTCCGCCGACTACAGCCAGATCGAGCTGCGCGTGCTCGCCCATGTCGCCGACATTCCGCAATTGAAGCAGGCGTTTGCCGATGGTGCCGACATCCACGCCATTACCGCTTCCGAGATGTTCGGCGTGCCGGTGGAAGGCATGCCCTCGGAAGTTCGCCGCCGCGCCAAGGCGATCAATTTCGGCATCATCTACGGCATCTCGGCCTTCGGGCTGGCCAACCAGCTTTCCATCCCGCGCGAGGAGGCCGGCGCCTACATCAAGAAGTATTTCGAGCGCTTCCCGGGCATTCGCGACTACATGGACGAGACCAAGGCCTTCGCGCGCGAGAACGGCTATGTCGAAACCGTGTTTGGTCGCCGCATCCACTATCCCGAGATTCGCGCCGCCAACCCGTCGCTGCGCGCCTTCAACGAGCGCGCCTCGATCAACGCCCGCCTGCAAGGCACTGCGGCCGACATCATCCGTCGCGCCATGGTGCGCATGGACGATGCGCTCGCCAAGGCCGGGCTGTCGGCCCGGATGCTGCTGCAAGTCCACGACGAACTGATTTTCGAGACGGCGGCCGCGGAGGTCGAGGCGACCATCCCGGTGGTGAAGCATGTGATGGAAAACGCGGCCATGCCGGCGGTGTCGCTCTCCGTGCCGCTCCAGGTCGACGCCCGCGCCGCCGACAATTGGGACGAGGCGCACTGAGGTCTGCGATCGCATTGCCCAGCCTCGCGGTGGAAAAATCGCGCGAAGCTCGCTATTTCATGGCAATGCGGCGATAACGCCGAGGCTTTCGAAAGCAGGACGATGACTGCGAGAACGGCGCTGACCAAGAACCAGCTTTGCGTGCTGGAAAAGCTCGAAGCGGCAAGCGGGCCGCTCAGCGCCTACACGCTGCTCGACCAGTTGCGCGAGCGCGGCTTCCGGGCGCCGCTGCAGGTCTACCGCGCCCTCGACGCGCTGATGAAGGAAGGCTTCGTCCATCGGCTGGAAAGCCTCAACGCCTTCGTGGCCTGCGCCGAGCCGCACGACCACGGCCATGCCCATTCGATGACCGCCTTCGCCATTTGCGACCAGTGCGGCCAGGTCACGGAATACTCCGACCATGCCGTGGAGCATACGCTGGACGATTGGGTGCGTTCGACCGGCTTCGCGCCGAAGAAGGCCGTGATCGAATTCCGCGGCACCTGCGCCAAATGCCTGACCGAAGCCGCCTGAAGTTTCAGGCCCGCGCTTCGTAGCTGAAATAGGAAAAATCCGCCGGCAGGCCGGCGCCGCTGGTGTCGAACGCCATCATGCCGACGAAGGCGCCGGTGAACGAGCCGTGCTCGCCTCGACCGCCCTCGTCGGAAATCACGCTGGCGTCGAGCACCGGCCCGACATCCTGCCATCCACCATCGGCGAAATAGCGGAAACGCAGTTCCGCCTCGTCGATCTCCGCGGCCAGTTTTACCGGCCCCTCGCCCGGCAGCGGAACCGGCCGGCCGAGCGGGAAGGTGAGCCGCCCGTCCGGCCAATTGCCGGGACAGCTCATGACCGTAAGGCAGCGGCCGACTGTCCGGTCATGCGTGACGGCGAGAAAATGGAACTTGTGGCGGTTGTAGTAATGTACCAGCCCCGCCGCCTGCTGGAAGCTGTTCGGGGAGAAGGCCACTTCCGTCTCGACGCGGAGCGCAAAATGTTCCTGCCGGCGCGCCACCAGCGCCTGCTCGAACCAGCTTCCAATCGATTCCCGCCCGTAGAGCCGCAGGAAGCCCGGTCGCCCGGTCAGCGAGAACAGGCGCTCGGGATAAGGCGTGCGCAGCCACTGGAATTCGGCCGGCAGTTCTCCGCCGTCGAAGTCCCGCCGGACGAGCGCCGGCTTCGACAGCGTTTCGGCGTCGCCCAGGGCGACCACCTCCACCGCCGGCACCATGCCACCCTGCGCCAGCCTGAGCCACCCGTCCTCGCCCCAGACGCATTTCTGGATCGCCGTCTCGCGCCCGAGAGGCGAGCGGCGCACCTCACGCAGCGGCCTGGAGCAGAGATGCGTGTGATAGACCTCACCCTCCGGCGTCTCGACCACCTGCCCGTGCCCGGCGCGCTGCAAAGGTGCGCCGGGATGATCCTTCGACGTGATCGGATGCCTGTCGGGATGCACCTCGTAAGGGCCGAGGATCGAGCGCGAGCGCGCCATCGTCACCGCATGGTCGTAACCGGTACCGCCTTCGGCGGTGGTAAGATAGTACCAGCCGTTCCTCCTGAAGAGATGCGGCCCCTCGACGAGCCCGTGCTCGGTGCCGGCAAAGATGTTCTTCGCTTCGCCGATGAGCTTTTTCGCCGCCGGATCGTATTCCTGGCACAGAATGCCGGCGAAGGAGGGATGCTTCGGCTGACCGCCGACGCCGCTCGAGACATGGTTCCAGACCATGTTGAGGAACCATTTCTTCCCGTCGTCGTCATGGAACAGCGACGGATCGAACCCGGACGAATTGATGTAGACCGGATCGGACCACGGCCCCTCGATGGCGGGCGCGGTGACGATGTAGTTGTGCGCGTCCTTGAAGTTGCCGTCGAGCCGCTTGACGTCGGTATAGACCAACCAGAACAGTCCGTCGGCATGAGACAGGCACGGCGCCCAGATGCCGCAACTGTCCGGATTTCCGCGCATGTCGAGCTGGCTCGCCCGCTCCAGCGGCCGCTTGACCAGCCGCCAGTTCGCCAGGTCCCTCGAATGATGGATCTGCACGCCCGGATACCATTCGAAGGTAGAGGTCGCGATATAGTAGTCCGCTCCTAACCGGCAGATCGACGGGTCCGGATTGAAGCCGGGGAGGATCGGGTTTCGGATCATCGCGGCTACTTCCTCGGCGGTCCTTTCCGCTCTGCCGAAGCGGCCCAGAGATTGACGTTCGCATCGCGCGCGTAGCGGTCGATCTCGGCGAGTTCCGCATCGGAGAAATCGAGGTTCTTCAGCGCGCCGACGCAGTCCTCCACCTGTTCCGGGCGGCTGGCGCCGATCAGCGCCGAGGTAACGCGTCCCTTGCGCAGCACCCAGGCCAGCGCCATCTGCGCCAGGCTCTGGCCGCGCCTTCTGGCGATCCCGTTCAGCGCCCTTATGTTGGCGACGGTTTCCTCATTGATGAAGGATGTCCTCAGCGACTTGCCCTGGCTCGCCCGGCTGCCTTCGGGAATGCCGTCGAGATACTTGTCGGTCAGCATGCCCTGCGCCAGCGGCGTGAACACGATCGAGCCGACGCCGAGCCCCTCCAGCGTGTCGAGCAGCCCGTCATCCTCGACCCAGCGGTTGAGCATGGAATAGCTCGGCTGATGGATGACGCAGGGCGTGCCGAGTTGCTTCAATGTGTCGGCGGCCTCGCGCGTGCGCTGCGAATTGTAGGACGAGATGCCGGCATAGAGCGCCTTGCCCGAGCGCACCGCCTGGTCGAGCGCGCCCATCGTTTCCTCCAACGGCGTGTCGGGATCGAAGCGATGCGAATAGAAGATGTCGACATAGTCCAGCCCCAGCCG
This sequence comes from uncultured Mesorhizobium sp., assembly GCA_964490065.1. Taxonomy (GTDB): domain Bacteria; phylum Pseudomonadota; class Alphaproteobacteria; order Rhizobiales; family Rhizobiaceae; genus Mesorhizobium. Next base: position 23,559 of record CAZBBT010000030.1, read on the forward strand.
CTTCAGGCTCTGGTCGAGGCTGGAAAGCAGGTATTTGCGGCTGCCCCATTCGCCATAGGGGCCTTTCCACATTTCGTAGCCGGCCTTGGTCGAGACGATCATCTCGTCGCGATAGCCGGCGAAATCGGTGCGCAATATCTCGCCGAAGGCGGTTTCGGCCGAGCCGGGCGGCGGGCCGTAATTGTTGGCGAGATCGAAATGGGTGATGCCGAGGTCGAACGCCTTGTGCAGGATCGCCTGTTTCGTCCTGCGCGGCGTGTCGTCACCGAAATTGTGCCAGAGCCCCAGCGAGATCGCCGGCAGCTTCAGCCCCGACCGGCCGCAGCGGTTGTAGAGCATGGAGGAATAACGGTCTTCGGCGGGGGTGTAGGGCATGGGTAATCCTCGAATCGACTTCACATTAGCAGCGCCGAGTCGGCGCCGCGCCTGACCCTTACCCTCTCTCCGTAGACGGGGCGAGGGGGGGAGTAGTCGCCGGCGATGCGGCCTGCCTTCCTCTCGCAGTTACGGCAGGGCAATCGCATTGGGACTGCAGGGCTGGAAGCACCGTTCGTTCCATATCTCTTCCGACGCCGCCACGGTCGAGGCATGGATTCCCGACACTCTCCACTCCTTTCAGTCGCTCACGAGGTGAGAATGACGAACTTCATTGATTGTCTCCGCTAATCTCCAACATTGGAGACTGGTGAAGGTAAAAAGCGGGCCATCATTCCCGACCTCGTTAGGGAGCGAAGCGACCGGAGAGTGTCGGGACTCCATGCCTCGAACCGTGGCGGCGTCGGAACCTTTCAATACGAATAATAGGTACTCGCACCTGATTGCAGCCATATGCGATTGCCCCGCCCTTCGAGGGTGGGTGGGGGTGCGCGACGGCCGAGACCACCCTCGCCGCCTACCGCTTCGCCGTCATCGCCTTGGCTTCCTTCACTCCCAGCGCCGCCGGCCGCTCGCAACTGGTCTGCGTGGCGACGAATTTTCCGCTTTCGCCGGATTTCAGGATCGCCGTCATCACGTCCACCGCATGCAGCGCCAGTTCCATGGAACAGCGGTGCGGCCGTCCCTCGCCGATCGCCAGTGCCATGTCGGCCAGGCCCGCCGTGCGGTAGTTGGCCATCATGCCCATCGAATGCTTCTCGTTGGCGACGGCGAAGGGATGCTCCCATTTCGGTAGCTTCTTCACCGCCTTGCCGGCTTCGGTATAGGAAACGTTGCCGCCGAAGAAATTCGGGTCCGGCACGAACAGCGTGCCCGCCTCGCCATAAAGCTCCATCGGCGCATGATTGTGGGCCCACACGTCCCAGCTCGTGTTCAGCGTCACCACCGCACCGTTCTCGAATTCGAGAATGGCGTGGATCGTGGTCGGCGTGTCGACAGGGATTTTCTCGCCCTTGCGCGGCTTGGACAGGATCGTGCGCTCCTTCGCCGGCGTCGTGGCGACCGCGGCGACCTGCTTCACCGGTCCGATCAACTGGATCAGATTGGTGACATAGTAAGGCCCGATGTCGAGCACTGGCCCTGCTCCGGGCTGGAAGAAGAAGTCCGGATTCGGGTGCCAGTGCTCCATGCCGTGGCTCATCACGAAGCAGGTGCCGCTGGTGATTTTTCCGACCTTGCCGGTGTCGATCAGATTGCGGGCGAGCTGATGCGCGCCGCCGAGGAACGTGTCGGGCGCGGAGCCGATGCGCAGGCCCTTCTTCTCCGCCCGCTTCTTCAGGTCCAGCCCTTCCCTGACCGACAGCACGAAGGGCTTTTCCGAATAGACGTGCTTGCCGGCGTCGAGCACCTTCTTCGACACCTCGTAATGGACGGCCGGGATCGTCAGATTGACGACGATGTCGATGTCCTTGGCGGCGAGCAGTTCGTCCACCGTTTCGGCGCGCAGCTTGAACTCCCTGGCGCGCGCCTTGGCCGCATCCATGTTGATGTCGGCGCAGGCGCGCATCTCGATGCCGCGAAACAGCGGCGACAGCCTGAAATAGGCGGCCGAGATGTTCCCGCAACCGATGACCCCGACCTTGAGTTTCCTGGCCATGTGCCGTTCTCCTACCAGCTCTTCGCCGCCGCGATCGAACGGCGCGCGAAGCGGCCGATGTCGTTGGGATTGTCCTGTTCCATGATGAAGTATTTCGCCGGCGTCTTCGACTTCAGAGCCTTGAAGAGCTTCGGCCAGTCGATGGTGCCGTGGCCGACATCGGCCCAGCCGTCCTCGTCCAGCCCCTCGCCCGCCTCGGCGATATCCTTGACATGCACGGCTGAAATGCGCCGGCCGTGCCGGTCGATCCAGGGCAGCGGATCGCTGCCGCCGCGCACCACCCAGGCGACGTCGATCTCCCAGCCGATGCCGGGCGCGGCCGAAAGAATGTGTTCCATGGGCGCCGAGCCGTCGGCAAGCGCCTTGAACTCGAAATCGTGGTTGTGCCAGGCGAAGCCGTAGCCGGCTTTCTTCGTCTTCTCGCCGATCGCGCCGAGACGCTCGCCGAAGCTTCGCCAGCCCGCCGGATCGGTCGGCCTCGCCTCGGGCATGAGAAAGGGGCAGACCATCAGCGTCACGCCCAGCGCATCGGCGATGCGGCGCGCGCCGTCGAAGTCGGTTTCCAGCATATCGACCGAAAAATGCCCGGTCGGCATGGCAAGCCCGTTTTTATCCAGTTCGGCGCGGAAGCCGGCCGGGTCGTCATAGACGCCGCCGAAGCCCTCCACTTGCCTGTAGCCGGCTTCGGCGAGCAGTTTCACGATATCGTCCCAGGGAAGGAATTTCCGGGCGCTGTAGAGTTGGAACGACCAGTTCATGACGGGTTTCCATTGTTTGGGGAGGAATTCACAGGCGTTGGCCCGCCGTGTCGAACAGCGAGGCGTTGATGGGATCGAAGCCAATGGCGATGCGGTCGCCCACCGCCGGCGCGCGCTCGGCAGTGACACGCATGGTGATGTCCTGCTTGCCCAGCTTCGCCCAGACGATCGTGTCGGAACCCATCGGCTCGACGATCTCGACCGGCAGCGTCGCCTCGAACGGCCAGTCGGAGCCGGCATTGACGGCGATATGCTCCGGCCGGATGCCGAGCACAGCCGGGCCTGCCTTGGCCCCGTCGGGACCGAAATCGTATTTGGTCAGCGACACGTCCATGCCGTCGGCGACGAAGAATGCCGCGCCGTCGCGCAACACGATTTCGCCGTCCAGAAAGTTCATGCCGGGCGAGCCGAGGAAGCCGGCGACGAAGCGGTTGACCGGCTTGCGGTAGATCGTCTGCGGCTCGTCGAACTGCTGGATGACGCCGGCGCGCATGACGGCGATGCGGTCGGCCAGCGTCATCGCCTCGATCTGGTCGTGGGTGACGTAGATC
>CAZBBT010000031.1:0-26855 GCA_964490065.1 uncultured Mesorhizobium sp.
CCTTCTCCTCGAGCTGCTTCTTGACGGCGTCGCCGTCGTTGATCCAGCGCTGCGAAGTCTTGGTCGGCATCAGCACGCCGACAAGGCCCTTGTCTTCAGCGTGAGCGGCGACGACCGTCATGGCCGCGATGCCGAGGGCCGCCGCGGCGACCAACGATTTGATGATCTTCACTTCACTCTCTCCCTGGTTGATGGGCGCCGCGCCGCATGGGTTGCGGGCTGCATAGTCGAGCAGCAGCGCATCCGCGCGGCTGCAACTGGCGATCTCAGATATCCTCCCAATCGGCCTCCAGCTTCGATTTCAATCGATGCGATTTTTCGTCACCGACAGACGAACCCGCAGGCCGACTTAGGTTGTGGCCCTTTGACATAACAGTCAAATGCGATCTTCGACCATTGCTATATCAAAGTCGGTATGCAAATTCGCTTGAGAGCAGAGGGAAGGGAATCGCGATGGCCGCATTGTCCGAGCATGACGCGGATGCCGGCGGGCGTAGCGGCGCGGCGCTGCTGCGCAGCGGCCTCAGCCTCAAGCACATGCGCATGATCGTGGCGCTGGACGACCATGGCCGCGTCAGCGCCGCGGCCCAGGTCATGAACATTTCGCAGCCCGCCGCCTCGCGCATGATCGCAGAGATGGAAGCCGTGCTCGATGTCAGGCTGCTGGAGCGCCTGCCGCGCGGCGTAACCCTCACGCCCTATGGCAAGGCGCTGGCGCGGCGTGCCCGCTCGATCCTGCTCGAAATGCGCGAGGCCGACCGCGAGATCACCGAGCTCAAGGCCGGCAAGGGCGGCTCGGTTTTCCTCGGCGCCGTCACCGCGCCGGCGATCGAGCTCGCCGTGCCGGCGATCCGCGAGATCCGGCGGCTTCATCCGCGCATCGAGATCACCATGCAGGTCGAGACCTCCAACGTGCTGGCGCGCGAACTGATCGCCTCGCGCCACGACTTCATCATCGCCCGCATTCCCGACGACCTCAATCCGCGCCTGTTCGACAGCCGGGTGATCGGCGTGGAGAAGGCCTGTCTGATCGTGCGGCGCGGCCACCCGCTCTCCGGTGGCGGAGCCGTCAAGCTGGAGGACACCGCCGGCTACGACTGGGTGTTCCAGTCCGGCGGCTCTCCGCTCAGGCAGGCGATGGAAGCCAACTTCCTCAATCGCGACATCCCTCTGCCCGACCGCATCCTCAACACCTCGTCGCTGCTGTTGACGCTGGTGATGGTGGCGCAGTCGGACGCGATCGCGCCAGTGTCGGTGCAGGTGGCGCGCTTCATCCAGAACCCGGAGGGGCTTGCCGGCGCCATCGACGTGCTGCCCACCGAGGTCGACATCGAGGTCAGGCCCTACAGCCTGATTACGGCCAGGCAGCGGGTGCTCTCGCCAGCGGCGAAGATGCTCTACGATTTCATCCTGAGGGAAGTCGGCTGAGCAAGCGCCTGGCCAGGTTATCGCGCTTGCCTACATGTCGGGATCGCGTGCCGCCGCGCCGCGCGCCTCGACCCGCCCCGCCTGCTCCAGCCGCGCCACGACAGCCCTGACATCCTGGCTGCGGCCGAGCGGCGCAACGAAAGTCGCGTCCCCTGTCGCGACGACGGCCACGCCTTCCAGTCCGACGACCGACAGCAGACCGCCGTCGCTGCGCAGATAGGAATTGCGGCAATCGATGGCCAACACGTCACCAACGACGACGTTGCCGTCCGCGTCCGTCGGACCGATCTCGCGCAGGGACCGCCAGGAGCCTATGTCGTTCCAGGAAAAGCGCGCCGGCACCATGGCGATGCCACCGGCCTTTTCCATGATTGCGTGATCGAAGGATTGCGCCGCCAGCGTCAGATATGCTGCCGCGGACAGGTGCAGCCCGGCATCATCGCCGTTCGCACCGGCGAGCGCAGCGCGCGCACCCATCAATATGTCGGGCCGAAAGCGCGCGAAGGCTCGTTCCAGGACGCTCGCGCGGGCAAGAAACAGCCCTGCATTCCAGAAGAATCCGCCGGCCGCGAGAAAGGACGCGGCCGTTTCCCGATCGGGTTTCTCGACGAAGCGGCGCACCTCGCGAACCGCGGTCGTCCCCTGTTCGGCTTCGATGTAGCCATAGCCGGTTTCGGGCCTGCTCGGCGCTACGCCGAAGACCACCAGCCGTCCGGCCTGGGCAGCGGCGATGCCAGCTTTAACGCTTTCCCAGAATTGCCTGTCGGTGGCGATCTCATGGTCGCACGGTACGATCAGCATGAGGCCGTCGCCGAACGTGGCCAGCGTATGCAGGGCCGCTACGGCGACCGCCGCCGCCGTGTTGCGCGCAACCGGTTCCAGGATGAGTGACCCGCCATTGAGACCGACGGGCGCGATCGCACCGCGCAGTCGATCGACATGCCGCTCCGAGGCGATGACGTTCAGGACGGTTTCCCCGCTCTCGCGCGCTCTCAGGCGTCGTAACGTACGTGCAAGCATCGTACCCGCGCCCGACAGATCGTGGAATTGCTTCGGCCTGTCTTGACGAGACAGCGGCCAGAGGCGGACGCCGGCGCCGCCACTGAGCACAAAACAGACGATGCGATCCCCCATGCCGGCCCCAGCCCCCAGATCCGACGCCAACGTAACCTGGGGGAAACGATCGCGGCGCGCTTGCGCAGGCCGCACGTTCCCTCCGCCAGGATCACCCAGCATATCCAGGTTGGAGCGAGCAGCTATTCAGCGATCGCGGAAGACAGGCAGGCGCAGCCGAGCCTCCAAGGTCGGCGATGCGAGTCCGGCTGTTCTACTGTTACTCCGGCAATGTCAGTCGTCGGCCTTGAAGGTCTGCTTCTGGACGCCCAGGCCTTCGATGCCGAGTTCGACCACGTCGCCGGGCTTGAGATAGCGCGGCGGCTTCATGCCGAGCCCGACGCCTGGCGGCGTGCCGGTCGAGATGACGTCGCCGGGCAGCAGGCTCATGAACTGGCTGAGATAGGAGACGAGGAAGGCGACGCCATAGACCATGGTCCTGGTCGAGCCGTCCTGCATGGTCTTGCCATTCACCGTCAGCCACATCTTCAGGTCCTGCGGGTCCTTGACCTCGTCCCTGGTCACCAGCCAGGGGCCGATGGGGCCGAACGTGTCGCAACTCTTGCCCTTGGTCCACTGCCCCTGCCGCTCGGCCTGGAAGGCGCGCTCCGACACGTCGTGCGAGACGCAGTAGCCGGCGACATAGTCCATTGCGTCAGCTTCGGAGACATATTTAGCCTTCCTGCCGATGACGACGCCAAGCTCGACTTCCCAATCGGTCTTTTCGGAGCCGCGCGGGATCAGGACGTCGTCATCGGGGCCGACAATGGCCGATGTCGCCTTCATGAAGACAACCGGTTCCGACGGCACGGTCGCGCCCGTCTCGGCGGCATGGTCGGAATAGTTGAGGCCGATGCAGATGAACTTGCCCGTGCCCGCCACGCAGGCGCCGATACGTGGCTTGCCGGAGACTGCCGGCAGGGCCTTGGCGTCGAGTTTCGCCAGCGCCGCGAGCGAAGCCGGATCGAGCGCCTTGCCGCCAATGTCGGCGACATGTTCCGACAGATCGCGGATCGTGCCGTCCGCGTCCAGAAGGCCGGGCTTCTCGGCACCGGGTTCGCCGTATCGCAGCAGTTTCATGGGGTTTTTTCTCCTGATGGCTTGTGTCGACCCGGCGGCCGTTTGAACAGAGGCTCCGCCGAAACGGCAAGCGCGGTACATTGCGACCGCGCGGAACCTACGCAAAGTGCAGGCGCACCGAAAGCACCGCTGTTGCGATTCACCGACCGTCCGGTACGAATTTCAGACGATCCGATCAAATCGACCAACCGCCGTCTATGTTGTAGGCCTGCCCCGTCGTATAGGTGGCACCGGCGAGATAGACGGCCAGGTCGGCGATTTCCTGCGCCGTGCCGAGCCTGCCCATCGGCTGGCGAGAGATGAAGGCGGCACGGGCCGCCTCGTAGTCGCCGCCGGCGCGCATGCGGCCTTCCAGCGACGGGCTTTCCACCGTGCCCGGGCAGATGGCGTTGCAGCGGATGCCCTTGGCCACATAGTCGGCTGCCACCGCCTTGGTCAGCCCGATCACCGCCGCCTTGGTGAGGCCGTAGACGAAGCGGTTGGGCACACCCTTCTGCGAGCTTGCCAGCGACGACATGTTGATGATGGCGCCCTCGCCGCGTTCCAGCATCGAGGGCAGCACGGCGCGAATGGTGCGCACCATGGCGCGCACGTTCAGGTCGACGGCGAAGTCGAACTCCTCGTCCTTCATTTCCAGGATCGAGCCGCCATGGACGAAACCGGCGCAGTTGAACAGCACGTCGACCGGGCCGATCTCGGCGAAGGCGGCCTTGACCGCCTTGTCGTCCAGCACGTCGAGCCGGTGGGTGACGATGTCGTTCTCGCCCTTCAGTTCCGCCAGCGCGGCCTCGTTGATGTCCGTCGCATGCACCGTGGCGCCGGCGGCGGCAAAGGCCAGCGCGCTGGCACGGCCGATGCCTTGCGCCGCCGCGGTGATGACGACGACCTTGTCTTTCAGTTGCTGCGCCACGCCTTGCCTCCTGTCTGTCTCAAGCCGGCTGTTTCCGCCGCTCGACGATATAGATGTGATCGGCCGCCAGCACGACCTCGTCGCGCTGGTTGAGAACTTCGACGCGCTCGACGACACGGCCGGAGCCAGGCCGCTTCGGATCGTCCTCCTTGGCCGCGATCGTCGTGCGGGTGCGGATAGTATCGCCTATGAACACCGGTTTGATGAACCGCAGCCGGTCGTAGCCATAGGAGAAGGCGACCGGATTGATCACGCTCGCCGTCAGCCCGACGCCGACCGAGAACACCAGCGTGCCGTGGGCGATGCGCTGACCGAAGGGCGTGGCCTTCATGAACTCGGCATCCATGTGATGCGGGAAGAAATCGCCGGTATGCCCGGCATGGACGACGAAATCGGTCTCGGTGATGGTGCGCCCGCTGGTCAGCCGCGACGCGCCGATCTCGTAATCCTCGAAATAGGTCGTCTGTTCCATCAGGGTTTCCTTGCCAGCGGCGTCGCCGGCGTCGCGCTCGACCGATAGGCGGCCTCCACGAGGGCCATCGTATTCCAGGCGTCCTCGACCGAGCTGACCAGTTCGGCATCCTCGCCGGCGGCGAAGCGCTGGACATTGGCCATGCGGCCGACGAAGGCGTCGGGGAACCAGGCGCCGCGCAGCGGCACCTTGACCCAGTCGGAGCCGCCTTTCGGGAATATCTCCAGCATGTCCGGCTCGCCGCGCGGATAGTCGAGGTTGACGCCAAGTTGCAGCCACGCCGCACCCTCGGTTCCGGAAACACGGAACTCGCAGGCCTGGTGGCGCCGGCCGAACTTGTGGTCATGGTTGATCGACAGCGCGCAGCGCACGCTGTCGCCATAGTCGAGGATGGCGCTGGTGCGGGTCTGCGCCACCGTGTGACCCGGATGGCCGAGCGTTTTGGCATGAACGCCCTTCGGATCGCCGAGAAGCTGGCGGATCAGGTCGAGATAGTGGATCGAATGCATGGCGATCTCGACGCGCGGCGCCTTGAGCAGGAACTCCCAGAGCTGCCAGGGCGTGTCGAGTGCCAGCCAGGCATCGAAATCGACAACCTCGCCGAGCCAGCCCTTCGCGATCGCATCCTTCAGGGCCAGCATCATCGGCGCAAAGCGAAGCTGGAAGTTGACTGCCGCCGAAAGCTTCTTCCGACGGCAGATTTCCAGGATTTCGGTCGCCTCTTCGAGGTTGTTGCCCATCGGCTTCTGGATCAGGGCCGCGGCTCCGTCGGGCAGCGCCTTCATTACCTCGGCGTGCCTTGCGGGCGGCGTGGCAAGATCGAAGATGGCGCCCTCGACGGCAGCGGCCTCAGCCACCGATGCAAAGGCCTGCACGCCCCACTCCTCGGCCAGCTTTTGCGCCTTGGCCTGGTCCGGATCGTAAAGGCCGGCGACCGGGAAGCCGGCCTTTTTGTAGGCGGGGAAATGCGCGTCGCCGACAATGGAACCCGCGCCGAAGGTGACGATGGGCCGCGACTTAGACGGCATCGGCCAGGATTGGGAAAGCGACGCGGGGTCGAAGCTGCTAGTCATGATGGAAGACTTCGTCCATCGACGCCCACCATTCGCCGTTCTCGCGCGTCTCGAAAGGCTCCTGGCAGGGCATGCACACCGCCCACCATTCCTGCGTCTTGGGATCGGCGGCCATCTTGGCCATATCGGCGGCGAAATCGGTGCCGTGATATTCGAAATAGGAGAACAGCAGGTTCTCCGGGCGCCTGAGATAAATCGAGTAGTTCTGGATGTTGCAGGCCGAGATCATGGCAAGCACGTCCGGCCAGACGGCGGCATGCAGGCGCACATATTCCTCGACCTTGTGCGGCTTCAGGCCAAGCACCATGCCCATGCGCTGCATCTCAGTCCCTCCGTTCGGTGATGGTGGCGCTGAATTCGGCAATGCTGCGCGCCTTGACGGCATCGAAGTCCCAGTCGATGCCGAGGCCAGGCGTGGTCGGCGCCAGCGCGTGGCCGTCTTCGATGCGCATCCTGTCTCCCGTCAGTTCGTCGAGTTGCGGAATGTACTCGACATATTTGCCGTTCGGCACGGCGCAGGCCAGGCTGACATGCAGTTCCATCAGGAAATGCGGGCAGACCGGCACGTCGAAGGCTTCCGCCATATGCGCCACCTTGAGCCAAGGCGTGATGCCGCCGATGCGGCCGACATCGACCTGAACGATGGAGCAGCCGCCCTTCTGCATGTATTCCCGGAAATGGCGGATCGAATAAAGCGACTCGCCGACCGCAACCGGCGTCGCCGTCGAGCGATTGAGCCGCACATGGCCGTCGATATCGTCGGCGGGCAGCGGCTCCTCGATCCAGGCGAGGTCGAGATCGCGCAGCCGCTCGGCACGGCGGATGGCCTCGTCGACGGCGAAGCCCTGGTTGCCGTCGGTCATGATCTCGTATGCGTCGCCGACCGCCTTGCGCACCGCCGAAAGCCGGGCGAAATCCTCGGCGCCGTGCGGCTTGCCGATCTTGACCTTGGAGCCGGTGAAGCCCTTGGCCTTGGCCGCCAACGCATCGTCCACCAATGCCTCGGTCTCGATATGCAGCCAGCCGCCTTCGGTGGTGTAGAGCGGGCAACGGTCCCTGGCGCCACCGGCCAGCTTCCACAGCGGCAGGTTTTGCTTTTTCGCCCGAAGGTCCCACAGCGCGGTGTCGACGGCAGCGAGCGCAATCGCCGTGATGGCGCCGATGGTGGTGGCGTGCGTGGCGAACTCCAGCTCGTGCCAGATCGCCTCGATCCGGTCGGCGTCGCGGCCGATCAGGCGCGGCGCCAGATGATCGGCGAGCAGGCGCATGACCGAAGAGCCGCCGGTGCCGATGGTGTAGCTGTAGCCGATTCCGACGGCGCCGTCGGAATCGGTGACGGTGACGATCGGCGTCTCCTGGGAGACAAAGCTCTGGATGGCGTCGGTGCGCTTCACCTTCGGCTTGAGGTCGACCATGCGAAGCTCGACCCTTTCGATCCTCGCCATGGTCAGATCCTCAACGACTTGCCGGTTTCGGCCGAGAACAGGTGCGCCTGGCTGAGGTCGAAGCTCATGGCGACACGGTCGCCGGCTTTCAGCGGCTTCGGGTTCAGCATGCGCGAAACCCAGTCGCGACCGTCGAATTCGGCGAACACCAGCGTCTCGTTGCCGAGCGGCTCGGTCACCGTCACCGGCAATTCGATCTCATGGACGTCGGCGGCGTCGCCCGAGTGCAGGCCGTGTCCGGACGGATAGAGATCGTCGGGACGCAGGCCGAACACCACCCTGTCGCCGGCGGTGACGGCCGGCTTGAACCGGCCTGGCAGCGGCAGGCTCTGGCCACCGGCGAAGACGATGCCGCCGTCCGCGACGGTGGCCTCCTGCAAATTCATCGGCGGCGAGCCGATGAAGCCGGCGACGAAGCGGGTCGCCGGCCGCTGGAAAACCTCGTCGGGCGTTCCGACCTGCTCGATATGGCCGTCGCGCATGATGACGATGCGATCGGCCAGCGTCATCGCCTCGACCTGGTCGTGGGTGACGTAGATGACGGTGGACTTGACCTTGGCGTGCAGCTTCTTGATCTCGGTGCGCATCTGCGTGCGCAGCTTCGCGTCGAGGTTGGAAAGCGGTTCGTCGAACAGGAAGACGTCGGGATCGCGCACGATGGCGCGGCCCATGGCGACGCGCTGGCGCTGGCCGCCGGAGAGTTGGGACGGACGGCGCTCGAGCAGCGTGTCGAGGCCGAGAATGGCCGATGCCTCGGCGACGCGGCGCATCTTCTCGTCCTCCGTGACGCCCGCGATCTTGAGCGAGAAGCCCAGGTTCTCGCGCACCGTCATGTGCGGATAGAGCGCGTAGGACTGGAACACCATCGAGATGTTGCGCGAGCGCGGCGGCAGGTCGTTGACGGTGCGGCCGCCGATCTCGATCGTGCCGCCCGAAATCTCCTCCAGCCCGGCGATCATGCGCAGCGTCGTCGACTTGCCGCAGCCGGAAGGCCCGACCAGCGCGATGAACTCGCGGTCGGCGACATCCAGATCGATGCCGTGGACAATCTCCAGGTTGCCGTAGCGCTTGGTCAGTTTCTTCAGCGAGACAGTCGCCATCAAATCAACCTTTCACCGCGCCGGAGGTCAGTCCGCCGACGAGGTGCTTCTGGACAATGAAGGTGAGCAGCAATGCGGGAACGATCATCACCACGGCCAGCGCGCACATGCCGCGCCAGTCGATGGTGAACTCGGCGGTGTAGTCGAGCAGGCCGACGGGCAGCGTCTTGGAATTGATCGAGCGCGTCAATTGCGAGGCGAGCGCGAACTCGTTCCAGGAGGTCAGGAAGGCGAAGATGCCGGCGGAGGCGATGCCAGGACCGGCCAGCGGAAATTCGACCTGCCAGAAGGCCTGCCAGCGCGTGCAGCCGTCGATCTGCGCAGCCTCGGCGAGGTCCCTCGGCACCTGGCGGAAGAAGCCGTCGATCAGCCAGATGGTGAACGGCACGTTGAGCGCCACATAGGCCAGGATCAGGCCGAAATGCGTGTCGATGATGTCGAGCCGGGCATAGACGAAGAACAGCGGCAGCGACAGGGCGATGCCCGGCACGGTGCGCGTCAGCATCAGCCCGAGGAACAGCGCCGACTTGCCGCGGAAGCGGTAGCGGGCGAAGGCGTAGCCGCCGGCCATGCCGATGGCGATGGCGATGACCGTCGAGGTCACCGAGATGATGAGCGAGTTGCGGAAATAGTCGAGGACGGGGATGCCGCCCTTGCCGACGCCCGAGAACATGGCGACATAGGCGTCGAACGAGATCTGCTGTGGTATCCAGACCGGAGGCTTGGCCAGGATCTCGACCGTGGGCCTAAGCGACGACAGCACGATCCACAGGCCGGGCAGGCAGATCACCAGCATGGCGAGGAACAGGCCGACGCCGTGTGCAATGCTGGCGGCGCGGCGCTTCAGGCGGGCGGATGCGTTGGCGTCCATCATCACCACTCCGCGCCGATCTGCGCGCGCGCCGCGGCGAGTTTCCTGAAGAAATAGACGGTGAAGACGATCGACAACAGGATCGAGAAGTAGGCCATGGCGTTGGCCATGCCCATGCGGGCGTCGCTGTAGGCGGTGCGGGCAATCAGCGTCCACAAAAGCTCGGTGCGCCCGGCCGGGCCACCGTCGGTCATGATCTTGACGATGTCGTAGGCGCGCGCCACGTCGAGCGAGCGGATCGTCATGGCGATGAAGGCGAACGGCATGATGAAGGGCCAGGTGACATAGCGGAAGGTCTGCCACGGCGTGCAGCCGTCGACGCGCGCCGCTTCCACCGGCTCCTTCGGCATGGCGAGCAGGCCGGCGAGGATCAGGATGGCGAAGATCGACGTCGACGACCAGATCTCGGCGATCGAAATGGCGCTGAAGGCGAGATATTCGTCGATCAGCCAGGGGATCGCTCGGTCGGTCAGGCCCAACGACTGCAAGGCATTGTTCACAAGGCCGATATTGTCGTTGAACATGAACTTGAACTGGAAGCCGACCAGGATTGGCGAGAACATCATTGGAAACATCATGATGGTGCGCAGCACGCGCTGGCCGCGCGAGGCTTTCTCGACCAGCAGCGCGAGACCGAGGCCGAGCAGCATTTCAAGATTGAGCGCCACGGTGAGCAAAAGGACCGTGCGCAGGAAGGCAGCCCAGAACTTCCAGTCGGAAAGAATGCGCGAATAGTTGCGCAGGCCGATGAAGGTGAAGAAGGTCTCCGGCTTCGTCAGCCGGAACGGCGTGAAGGAAGAATAGAAGGAGAGCACCAGCGGCACGACCACCACCGCCGCCAGCACGACGATCGCCGGCAGCAACAGAAGGAGCGGTGGTGAGAGACGTGGGGGTTTCATATGGATGACGGCTTAACGGGTTCGCTCTTTTGCGGAGTGTTGTTCGAACTTGCGACGTCAGCGCCGCCCCTCATCCGCCCGCCGGCACCTTCTCCCGCAAGCGGGGAGAAGGTGCCGGCGGGCGGATGAGGGCGACGCGAACCTTGCAGGCCGGCGCCCAAATCCGCCCCAGCCGTCACAGTTCCCCGGCGTCCTCCAGGATCTGCGTCGCCTTGGCGGCCGCGTCGTCCAGCGCCTGCTTCGAAGTCTTGTCGCCGAGGATCGCGGCCTGCAGTTCCGGATAGACCGCATTGGAGATCTCGATCCACGACGCGGTCTGCGGCACGGCGAAGGCGTGCTTGGCTTCCTCCTGGAAGGCGGCCAGCACCTCCTTCTTGTAAGGATCGCTCTCGGCCTGCTTCAGGTCCCAATCCCACACTGCGGTGCGGGTCGGCAGCGGGCCGGCGGCGGCCTCCAGCTTCTGGCTGTCCTCGTTGGTCAGCCACCAGACCAGCGAGGCGGCTGCCTCCTTGTTGGCGCAGTTCTCGGTGACCGAGAAGCCGTGGAAGCCGGACCAGCCGGTGCGCACGCCGGCCGAGCCCTTCGGCGCCACCTTGACGCCTACATTGCCGGCGACCTTCGACGACTTCGGATCGTTGAAGAAGCCGGCCCAGCCCGGCCAGTCGATATTGAGCGCCACGGTGCCCGACGCGAAGCCCTGGCCGAGATCGTCCCACAGATAGTTGGTGGTGCCGGCCGGCACGGCCTTGGCCTTGTAGAGATTGACGAACCAGTCGAGCGCCTTGACGCCGGCCTCGGAATTGAAGGCGGGCTTGCCGTCCTTGTCGAGGTATTCGCCCCCGTTCGCCACCAGCATCTCGTAGAAGCGGCCGTTGATCGCCTCCTCCTTCCCGGCGAACTGCGTGCCGTAGAAATCCGGCGGGTTGGCGAAGAATTCGGCCTGTCTGGCCATCTCCTCGTAGGTATCCGGCGGCACCAGGTCCTCGCCGTATTTCTCCTTGTAGGCCTTCTTCTTGGCTTCGTCCTCGTAGAGACTCTTCTGGTAATAAAGCGCCGACACGTCGAACTGGGCGCGCGGCAGCATCACCAACTTGCCGTCCAGCGTCGCGGACTTGATGGTCGAGGGCACGAAGGCGTCGATCTCCTCCTTCGGCAGGAGGGCGGCAAGATCGGTGTAGATGCCCGGATATTGCGGCGCGAAGGACGAGTGGTTCGACCCGACGCACCAGGTGATGCTGCTCGAGGCGATGTCCGACTTGATCTCCTTGTCGAGATCGAAATGGTTCTTCTTGGATATGACGTTGACCTTGGCGCCGGTCGCCTTCTCCCATTCGCCGATGCGCGCGTAGAGCGCCTCATATTGCTGGCCGCCGATCAGCTTGGCGTCGATGGCGACGCCATCGAATTTGCCCGGCAGGTCGGCGGCGAGCGCGGCGCTCACACCCGGTGCCATGAGCAATGCGCCGGCGGCGACGCCGGAAAGCAGTCTGTTCATGAATATCCTCCCTGGGGCGCCCGTCGGCTGCCCTTGACCTGAAGCCTCCGTTGCTTCATTCATATGCAAACAAACTATTCATAAATCGTCAAGCCGAAACTTCTTCTCAATTCTCGGCTGCTTGCGTATATGAAGATCGAAATTCACCAGAGGAAACCATGACGCAGGACGACGAGGACGACCGATACCGCGCGCCGGCGCTCGACAAGGGCCTGGACATCCTCGAGCTGCTCGCCAGCGTCGACGGCGGGCTGACGCAGGCCGAGATCGCCAAGCGGCTGGACCGCAGTCCCAACGAGTTCTACCGGATGCTCGACCGGCTGGTGAAACGCGGCTACGTCGCGCGCCCGGACGGCGACCGCTATTCGCTGACGCTGAAGCTTTTCGGCCTGGCGCA
This sequence comes from uncultured Mesorhizobium sp., assembly GCA_964490065.1. GTDB lineage: Bacteria > Pseudomonadota > Alphaproteobacteria > Rhizobiales > Rhizobiaceae > Mesorhizobium. Next base: position 12,284 of record CAZBBT010000031.1, read on the forward strand.
GTTGCACGCGCCGGTGCGCCGGCTGGTCTCCTACGCGACATCGATCATGCGCGAACTGGCGGAAACCTCGTGGCAGGCGAACCAGCTCGTGGTGTTCGACCGCGGCAACGCGGTGGTCATCGCCCAGCAGGAAGCGCCGCACTATTGGGGCATTTCGATCCGCGTCGGCTCCCACATCAGCCTGTTCGACACCGGCTCCGGACATGTGCTGCTGGCGTTCCGCTCGCCGGAAGAGCGCGAAATGATGATCGCGGAACATCTTCGAACCAACGAGGAGATGAAGCAGTCGCCGGAGTTCTTCGCCCGCCTCGACCAGGTGCGCGACCGTGGCTACGAGATGATGGCCTCGCTGCAGACGGCCGGCGTCTACAATCTGTCGGCGCCGGTGCTCGGCCCGGACGGAAGCAGCATCGCGGCGCTCACCATTCCCTACATCACGCTGGTCAACGCGCCGACTGCACCCGATATCACCAAAACGATCGCCCTTTTGCAGGCAGCCGCGGCGCGGCTGTCCGAGCTCGCCGGCTCGGATGTAAAGGCAAGCCTATAATTCTTATTTGAATGGTGAATTCTCCCGTGAGATGATCCTGGAAGCGCGGCCCGGGAGAGCAAGATGATCGTCGACACCCACCTCCACCTGATCTATCGGACGGCGCTGCGCTATCCTTGGCTGTCCGGCGTGCCGACGCTCGACCGCGACTTTTCGCAGGAGGAATACGCGCTGCACGCGCTCCGCGCCGGCATCGAAGCGGCGCTGCACATGGAAGTCGATGTCGATCCCGCCGAGATGGAGGCCGAAACGGTTCACACCAAGGCGTTGGCGGGAGAACCGGGCAGCCTGCTCAGGGGCGCCATCGTATCCTGCCGCCCCGAGGAGCCAGGCTTTCCGGCCTGGCTGGAGAAGGTGAGGGCCGATCCCTTCGTGAAAGGGTTCCGCCGCGTGCTGCATGTCGTGCCGGACGACGTCTCCGAAGGAGCGTTATTCCGCGAGAACGTCAAGCGCATCGCCGGCTCCGGGCTGACCTTCGATCTGTGCGTGCTGCCGCACCAGATGAAACAGGCGACAGCCATCGTCGATCTCGCGCCCGACGTGCAGTTCGTGCTCGACCATTGCGGCGTGCCGGACATCAAGGGCGGCGCCGAGCACCCCTGGAAGGAGCAGATCGCCGAGATCGCACGGCGCCCCAATGTCGCGGGGAAGATTTCCGGTGTGGTCGCCTATGCGGAGTCGGCCACCTGGACCGTCGAAACGCTCAGGCCCTATGTCGAGCACACCATCGCCAGCTTCGGCTGGGACCGCGTCGTTTGGGGCAGCGACTGGCCGGTCTGCACGCTGGGCGGCGGGCTGCTCGGCTGGGTCGCGGCGACGCACGCACTGCTTGCCGGCGCAAGCGAGGCGGAACGCACGAAGCTTTTGTCCGCAAACGCAAAAAGGCTCTGGCGCCTCTAAGCACGCGCCAGCCGGCCGGGTAAACCGCTATTGGCGGAAGCTTTCCCGAAACAGGCGGTTAAGATCGGCTACGACCTCGCCTGTCCGGTGCCGTTCGACCAGGCCTTCGTTGATGCGATCGGACGCTGCTTGCTGGAAGGCCATGTAGCCGTCATGGCGCGCGCGAACCCAGGCGCCTTCCAGTGTCGCCAGCGTGCCGCGATAGAAATCCCCGGCCGCGGCGTTGACGGCATGGTCCTGCCATGCGGCGACATGACCGGGCTGGCCGCCAGCAGTGGCATAAGGCCCACGCTGCACTTCGCCGCTGGCGATCCAGTAGGCAAAGTCGACCGCCTCCTCCGCCGCGGCGGAGAAGGCCGAGACGGCTATGCCCGTGCCGCCCAGTGCCGAGCCGACGGGACCGCCGCGGCCCGCGGCCGGCATGTCGCAGAAGGCCAGCCGGTTGGGGCGGAAGCCGGCCGTCGCATAGGAGACGTAGCCATAGATCAGCGGCGCGCAGGCGATCGGCGAGCCGGCTTCGGCCATCTTTTCAAACACCGCGATCGGATCCATGCCGAAGCATTGCGGATCGATCAGGGCCGCGATTTCACGGAGTATGCCGAAGACGGGACCCCCGGCCTCAGGATCGATCAGGTCACCCGACCCTTCCACGGCGCAGGCCTGGCCGAGATTGGCGGCCAGTGTGTAAAAACACATCAACGAATGCGGCGACCTGAGCGGCAACGACACACGGCCCTGACGGGCGAGATCCAGCATCTCGTTCCACATTGTCGGCGCTGCATCGATCAGGTCCGGTCGCCAGGCCTGCACCTGCGCCGCCGCATCGATGGGAAAAGCCCATTGCCGGCCCTGCCACGCATAGCTCGGATAGGAACGGCCGACGCTGCCTGCCGCAAGCGCATCGCGTTCGGCCTCGCGGCCCGGCACGTCGAGCGGCAAAAGACAGCCTTCTGCGGTGATCTGGCCGACATGCGGATGGTCGATGACGATAAGGTCGTAGGCGCGCGCCAGTTCCTCGACGGGAAAGGATTCGAAATCCTGCAGCGAGCGCTTTTCCCATACGATCGCAATGCCGGTCTTCTTCTCCCACAGCGCCGAACAGGCGACCATCGGGTCGTAGCCGCGCGGATGGCTCCAGGTCATGCCTTTCAGCCGGACACCGCTCAAAGACCGAACTCCGCCCGGATCTTTTCGCTGTGCTCGCCGATGCGAGGCGCTGCCCGTTCGGCCCTGGCCCGCACACCGTCCACCCTCAATGGCGAACGGGTGGTACGGACCGAGACGCCATCCTCGCGCGTCACCGTCTGCAGCAGGTCAAGGGCGTGAAAGCCGTCGCTGTCCAGCATCTCCTGCCAATCCAGCACCTTCGCGCACCAGATGTCGGCGGGGTCGAGGATCGCCAGCCACTCGTCGGTGGTTTTCTCGGCGATGCGCTGCGCGATGATCGCCTTGATCTCGTCGCGCGCTGTGAACCAGCTCGCCGGTCGATCCCGATAAGGCTCGAGGGCATCGAGTTCAAGCAGGTCGGCCAATTTCGGAATCGGCGTCATGGCGATCGCCAGAAAGCCGTCCTTCGCCGCATAGACGCCGTAAGGCGCCGCCAGATAGGCATGCGCGCTGCGGAAGGAGGAGCGGCGCGGCAGCCGCCGACCGTCGTTGAGATGCGTGGTCAGCACCTCGAACTGGAAGTCGATCAGAGCCTCGAACAGGCTGGTCTCGACATGGCCGCCCTGCCCCGTCACGCCGCGGCGCACCAGGGCCGCCAGGATTCCTTGAGCGCAGGCGGCACCCGCCAGCATGTCGGCGATGGCCAGGCCGAACGGCACTGGTCCCTGGTCCTCATCGCCGTTCAGCCACATGACACCGGACCGCGCCTGTGCGAGCAGATCCTGGCCCGGCCGCCTCACCCACGGCCCTTCCTCGCCATAGCCACTGATCGAGGCATAAACCAGGCGCGGGTTGATCGTCCTGACATGGTCGTAATCGAGACCGAGACGCTCGATGACGCCCGGCCGGAAATTCTGGATCAGCACGTCGGCCCTGGCGAGCAGGCCGCGCAAGGCGGCGAGATCCGCCTCGTTCTTAAGGTCGACGGCGAAACTTTCCTTGGCCCGGTTGATGGCGTGGAAAATGGTGGAATCGCCGCCGATCTCAGTGTCGCTGAGGTAGAGCTTGCGCGACAGGTCACCGCCGTCCGGCCGCTCGATCTTTATCACCCTTGCGCCGAGGTCGAGCAGCCTGAGCGAGCAATACGGCCCCGACAGGAACTGGCTCATATCGACGACGACAAGCCCGGAAAGCGGCAGATCGGAGGCCATGGTCACTTCTCCGTCCTGCCGGCGAAATCAGCCGGGTTCCGGTATTTCACGGTCTGCAGATGCTCGCAGTAGAGTACCAGTTCGCCTTCACCCTTGAAGACTTCATAGCTGGCGCGAATAAGCCCCATGTCCTGGTAGCGAGGCTTCTTTTCCATATTGGTGCGGATCGAATAGATGGTATCGCCGATGAAGACGGGCTTGATGAAGCGCAGCTTGTCGTAGCCGTAGGAAAAAGCGTTGACGCAGTTGGTGGCGACGAGACCGAGCCCCGCTGAAAAGACGAAAGCCCCGGCAACGAGACGCCGACCGAATACGCCTTCGCGCTCGGCGAACATCTGGTCCTGCACATAGGGGTGGATGTCGAGTACCAGCGCATTGAAAAGATGGCTGTCACCCTCGGCGACGGTCCGCCGCAGCGACCGGATCTTCTGGCCGACCGGCCAATCCTCGTAGAACCAGTTCTCGGCGTTCCACACCGGCAATTCGGCATGTTCCCACGGCATGTCGGACGGGTTGGTCGAGGCAATGCCAACCGTAGGGGCGTGACTGGTCATGCTGCGGTCCGTGCTGCCGGGAGACATGCGGCCCGCCAACCGTGCCGGCGGACGGTTAGCGGCTACAGATCCACCTGTTATCTTTTCTTGTAAATATTATTTTCACATATGGATTTAAGATACAAGCAACCAGGCGTTTTTTTGTCAGCCCGGCGGAAGAACTCCAATCAAGCCGATTGGGGACGGTCGTCGAGCAATTTGCGGATCGGCCCGAGCACCGAGCTCAGCGGCACCAGCCGGACCGCCAGGTCGCGGATTGCCGCGAGGATACGGCTGCGACGAAACATCAGCTTCGCCAGTTGCCGCGAGTTGTCCTGTGCCGCCTCGACGCGTGGCCGCTGCGCGCGCTCATAGGCAAGCAGCGCATCGCCGACGCTTTCCGGGCCGGCATTAAGCAAGTGTGGTGCAAGTACGGCCGCCGACTCCATCGCCATGCCCGCGCCTATGCCGGCGGTCGGCAGGAAACCGGCGGCGGCATCGCCGAGCAGCGCCACACGGCCCACTGCCCAACTGTCAGCCCGGCAATCGATGAGCTTCCAGAAATAGAGGTCCTCGTTCGCTTCGATCTTTGTCAGCGCCCGCTCGAACCATGGATCGGTGGCGCTCAACTGGCTGCGGATTTGGGCGACGAAGGTGGCTGGCCCCTGGCGCATGTCGGCCCGGTTCCCGCCGACGAACACGCCGGCGCGTCCCTTGACCGGATAGATACCGACGAAGAAATTCGCCCCCCAGATCTCATCGCCCCGGTCGGCGTGCGCGGCGTCTGTTTTGATCCATGCGACCCAGCCGGCCCAGTCGGTGTCGTAGGTGGTCACCTGGCTGGGATCGAGCAGCTTGGCGCGGCCCTCGGAATGCAGGCCGTCGGCCAGCACGACCGCGTCGAAGGTGGCCTCGACCGTGCCTTTATCATCCTGCAGCACCGTTTCCACGGCCCGTTCTGTCTGCCGCATCGTCTTCAGCGTGGCGCCATGGCTGATCGGGGCGCCACGCGTCGCCAGCACCTCCAGAAGCTCTCCGCGGGCAAGACCGCGATAGTCTCCATAGGCGTCGAGCAGCGTGTCGATCTCGTATTCACGCAGTAACGGCCCGCGATGGCCGTGCAGGCGATAACGGTGGAAGGGCACGCTGCGGGCGCGGTACTCTTCCCGCACGCCCAGCGCCTGCATAGCCGGGTCCACGAGCGGCATCAGCGCCAGCATGTAGCCGGCCTCGGAATTGTCCGGCGCCCGCTCAACCAGCACCGGATTGAGCCCGCCCCGGCGCAGCAACTGCGCCAGCGTCAATCCGGCGACGCCCGCTCCGACGACCAGAATACGCAATCGGTCGTGGCGCTGGCTCTCCATCTGTTCCTGCAACGACGTCTCGATGAACATGCCGAAATTCCTTTGTTTGGACTGACCGGTCCACTGATATAAAACGACTGGACCGGCTGGTCCAGTCTGCTACTTTACACAGATGAGTGATCGCACCCCCGGCGTGATGGCGCCGCAGCGCTACAGGCAATTGCTGGCGACGGCCGCAGGCGAATTCGCAGCCCGCGGCTTCGAGCAGGCTTCGCTGAATGCGATCATTCGCGCCTGCGCGATGAGCAAGAGTTCCTTTTACCATTATTTCGATTCCAAGGAGGCGTTGTTCGACCGCGTGGTCGAGGAAGCGTCCTCGGCTCTGGCACGCGACCTGAACGCGCCGGATCCCGAAACGCTGGCCGGGCCTGATTTCTGGGACCGTATCGAGGCGTTCGTGGCCGACGCATTGGCGGCTTCGGCAAGACAGGGCTGGTATGCCGATTTCGGCAGGCTTTTTTACCTGCCCGACCTTGCGATGAGACCAAGTGCCGCGCTGCAACGCGTCCTGGCCGATGTCGTCGGTTGGCTCGACCGTGTTCTGGCAGCCGGTCGCACCTGCGGCGCGGTGCGTGACGACCTGCCGGCATCGCTTCAGGTGGAACTCGTTTTTGCCACGTTGCAGGCGATGGACCGCTGGTCGCTGCACCACATGCACGAGTTCGACGACTCCGCTATCGCCGAACTGGCGCGCCGCCAGTTCGAAGCGCTGCGCCGCCTGCTCGCTTGCGCGCACGACCAGGAGCCGTGAACCAACCCAGTTTGCGTTCTCGATTGCTGATGACACATTGACCGCACCGTGATCGAACGGTTACCGGTCGTGGGGCGCGGGGCGGCAAACGGAGCGCTAGGAAATGAGTACTCTTGCCGCACGCGATGCCGATGACACTTTGACCACCTTGACGGTCGGCTTGTCGGCATTGCGGAAAACGATCGGAGCGTCCGGCCAGGCCAACGGACAACGCGATACCGAACGCGCCCAGGCAATCGTCCGGCTTCTCCTTCCGCCCTTCGTTATGCTGTATCTCGTGGTCGGCGTCGTCACGGACTCCGTCCCCGAACCGGGCGGCATGATTCTGCTCGGATATTTCTTCGTCTTCTCCATTGTCTCTGGGCTGCTCTACCTGGCTATCGTGCGTCGACCCGGCGTCAATCATCCGAGGCGCGCGTTCGCGATGTTCATCGACTATGGAAGCCTTACATTTGCGATGATCGTCGGCTCGGCCTATCTCGCACCTCTTTATGGCTTACTGATCTGGGTAACGGTCGGCTACGGCATGCGCTACGGTTCGCGCTATCTCGGCATCGCGACCATCCTGGCCCTTGTCAGCCTTGTTTTCATCGTCGGTTTCAGTGACTACTGGCGCGGCCAGCCATACATCGTCGGCACGCTGTTCGTGACCGCGGTCATCGTGCCGCTCTATGCCCATATCCTGCTGGAGGGCACGCGCGAGGCCTATCAGGCAGCATCGGCAGCCAATCTCGCGAAGTCCCGTTTCCTCGCACAGGCAAGCCACGATCTGCGCCAGCCTGTCCATGCCATCAGTCTGTTTACCGCATGTTTGCGCGATACGGACATCGGCAGCGACGAACGTGAGATGGTCGAGAACATCGACCGCTCGCTGCATGGCGTGGCACGCCTGTTCCGGTCGCTGCTCGACGTCGCCACTCTCGACAGCGGCAAGGTTTCGCCGAAGATGGAAGTGGTCGAACTCGGGCCGCTTCTTACGGCGGTCGCCGAGCAGAACGCGGAGGCCGCCCGATGGGCCGATGTCGCGCTGCGCGTCGTCCCGACGAGCGTGCGCGTACGGGTGGATCCCAATCTCCTGACCGTCATCCTTCAGAACCTCGTATCCAATGCCTTCAAATATGCCTCCAACGGCCCAGTCCTGATCGGCTGCAGACGACGCGGGAAGACCGTTTCGATCGTCGTCCAGGACAGCGGTCGCGGCATTCCGGAAAAGGACCGCGCGAGGGTCTTCGAGGAATTCTATCGCGCGAACATTCCGGGCCGGGATGTGGAGGGCGTCGGTCTGGGCCTTTCGATCGTCCGCCGCATGGCGACGCTGATGGGACTTGAAGTGACGCTGACATCGAAAGAGGGTGCGGGAACCTCGGTGAGAATTGACGATCTACCCATCACGCACGAGCCGGTTGCGCCGCGCAGCCCTGCCCGCCTGCTTCCGGTCACGCTTCTCGATGACATGCGGATTCTGCTGATCGAAGACGATCCCGACGTGCTCTCGGCGACGAAGACGCTTCTGGAAAAATGGGGATGCCAGGTGCGAGCCGAACGTGGCATGCCGAGCGAGGTTCAGGCATGCGATCTCATCCTGGCCGACTTCGACCTTAACAGCGGACCGACCGGGGTCGGCTGCATTGTGAGCATCCGGAACAAGCTGGGCCAGGATATCCCGGCCATCATCATGACGGGCCACGACGACGGCCGCGTCAGCGCCGAACTTGGCGACATGTCCATACCGATCCTCTCGAAACCGGTGCGGCCTGCCGAACTGAGGGCCTCGCTGCTTGCCCAACGACTGAAGACGGCTGGCGACGGCGCGTTTGCAGCTTAACTGCGTCGAGGTGGCGGACTCACAGACCAGCCTGCACGGCGGCGGCGGCAGCCGCCGCGCGCGAGGAAACGCCGAGGGCGCGAAAAAGCGCCGAAACGTGGATGCGTACCGTGAAAGGAGAGATGTCGAGTTCCCGGGCGATTTCCTTGTTCGAGCATCCGCGGGCAAGGAGGTGAAGAACCTCCCTTTGTCGAGGCGTCAGGCCAGAAAGGTCGTCAGCATCATTCGGTGCGGAAAGCGAACAATCATCGGACTGCTTGACTATGACGTCGCCATTGCGGATTGCCGCGATCGCATTGCCGATTTCCAGTGGCGGGACTGCCTTGCCGATGAACCCGTCGGCGCCGGCGTTCATGACGCGTTTGATGGTTTCGTCATCATCGACCATCGAGACGATGATGATGGTGGCGCGATCGAATTCCTCGCGCAGCAAGCGGATCGAGCAACCGGGTTCGAATCCGGGAAAAAGGAGATCGAGCACGAAGGTGCTCGGGGCGGGACCGGTTCTCGACAAGGACAGGACATCCTCGAAGGATCCCGCCTCCCTTACCGTGGCCAACGGATAAAGCCGCTGGACGATGCGGTGCATCCCGTCGCGAAAGACCGGATGATCGTCAGCGACGATTATGAGCTCGCGCCCGGCACCGATTTCAACGTCTTTGTCCACGACCCACCGTTGCGCGCCACGGTGCGCCGGTCAAGCGGGCAATCCTAGTGCAACTGTACTAGTGAACAGCCTCTCTCGCTGCGCTAATGTCACTTCGTAAATATATCTCGGCGCAAGGACATTGATTCAAAGCGGGCAAACATAATCACGGATTATGTTAAATTGTATTTTGTTGTGAACATAGGAGGTTTAGCATCACCAATATTAGAAATAACTAAATACATACTTTGAAATTTGCACTTCGATTTATGAAGACGAATCATAAAGAGAGGCCCTCCATGGCTATCGTTCAACTGACGGAAGCAAATCTAGGCCGAATCGCCGGCGGCATCGCCCCCGGTGAACCGGACCCGACCGATCCCCGACCGCGTCCACGTTTGCCGTTGCCTTACCCGAGGCCCTGCCCGCGCGTTCCGATTCCGCCCCGGCATTTTCCAGACCTGCCGCCTCCAAGTGACATTCCGGGTCCCCGCATTCCTTAGGATACTGCATGCCTCGCGGCAGATTGCCCAAATACAGTGAAAGGAGAAAGCGGTTGACCACGCATGCTATCGCAGGAAACCCCGGCTTTCGCGAACTCGACGCGATCGAGATCGACCATGTCTACGGCGGGAGCGCCGTCGGCGCGAGTTGGAAGGTCGGCACGATGATCGGCACCTTCATCTACAACAGCCTGTCGCCGGAGACACAGGATGCTATCGGCGGCACGATCACGACGGCAATCGACAACATCAGGGCGGGCCATCCGTTCAGCTAGGGCCGCTCCCAAAGCGCTGCCCGGAGCGGGGAGATACGGAAATCCGGGATCGGCGCACGCCTGCGCCAGTCCTTTCCTCTGCTTCATGCAACGGGTTCCTGACGCCGATGGCCAACAGCCCCTTGTTTCGTCCCGAATCGCTTGCCGAGCATCGGCAGGCCTGGCTCGGCCGGCCGACAATCCTTCGCAGCATTCCGGCAAGCATCTTTGCGATTTTCTCGGTGGTCTTCGTCCTGGCGGTCATCGCCTTCCTCGTGTTCGGCCAATACACGAGGCGCGTGCGCGTTTCGGGTGTCATCCTGCCTAGTGAAGGGCTGACCCGGATGGTCGCTCCGCAAGCGGGTTGGGTGGCGGATATCGAGGTGCAGGAAGGGGACCGCGTCAAGCGCGGCGACGTGCTCTATTCCCTGAGCGTCGATGTCACGACAGCGCTCGGCAACACGCAAGGTGCCGTCGCCGACATATTGCGCAAGAAGCGCGGCGAACTGCGAGAGATGCTGCAGCGCCAGCAGGAAATCGATGTCGTCGCCAAACGATCTCTCCAGAATCAACTGACCGCGCTGAAGACGGAAATCCCTCAGATCGACGGACAGCTCAGACTGCTTGAGGAATTCACCGGCCAGTTGAAGGATTTCGCCGAGCGCCAGCAGGATCTGGTCACGCGCGGCGTTTCGATTTCCGGCGAATACGAATCGCGGCTGCAAGCCTACAACGCCCAGAGGTCCGAGCTTGCCCGGCTGCGCCGCGAGCGCGTCCAGCTTGGCGGCAAGCATGACGAATTGGCCGATCAGCTTGCCGGATTCGATCTGCAGTCGGCTGCGAAGATCGCCGATATCCGGCGTCAGATCCTGGATATCGAACAGCAGATATCGGAAGCCGAGGCGCACCGCGCCGTTCAGATAACCGCGCCGCGCGACGGCACCGTGACCGGCATCATTACAAGGGCAGGGCAGACGGTGGCCGCCGGCACGCCCTTGCTGACCATCGTGCCCACCGACCGGCCGCTGGTCGCCCAACTTCTGGCGCCCAGCAACGCGATCGGCTTCGTTCGCGAGGGCGCGGACGTTCTTCTGCGGTACGAGGCGTTTCCGTACCAGAAATTCGGCCAATATCCCGCCCACGTCTCAGTGATTTCCCGCGCCAATCTGCGGCCCGAGGAAGTGGCCCAGCTCAACGCCGGCAGCCTCGATCCGCAGGCGCCGCAGACGCTCTATCGCATCACTGTCGATCCTGACGAGCCTTTCGTCATGGCCTATGGCCGACGCCAGCCGCTTCAGGCAGGCATGCAGGTCGACGCACATCTGTTCGTCGACACCCGGCCGCTCTACCAATGGATCCTCGAACCGATCTACGGGCTCAGGGGATCGTTCACCTCAGACGCGAGACCGGCAGGTTGATCGTGCCGCAAGAAAATCTCGCCGATCGCATATCCGCCCGGTTTCTCTCGAGAACTCCGGTCCTGCTCCAGACGGAGGCGGCCGAATGCGGGCTTGCATGCCTCGCCATGATCGCCGGCCGTCATGGCCACAGAATGGACCTGCCGGCGATCCGTCGGCGGTTCACGGCGTCGATCAAGGGAACGACGCTCAAGGACCTGGTCAGGCTGGGCGCGGACCTGCAACTTGCGACGCGCGCGCTGCGGCTGGACCTGGAAGACATGGGCAAGCTGCGGCTGCCGTGTATCCTGCACTGGGGCCACAATCATTTCGTGGTTCTGACACAGCTCCAGTCCGGGCACGTCGTGATACACGATCCCGCCATCGGGCGACGCCGTGTCTCTCTCGACGAGGTCTCGAAGAAGTTCACCGGCGTCGCGCTCGAGGCGTGGCCCACCGAGCATTTCGAACGCAAGAACGAGCAGATCCGCATTCGTATAACGGACTTGATCCGGCGCACCGTAGGCATCGGCAGGGCCGCCATACAGATTCTCGCGATCTCGGCGCTGCTCGAAGTTGCGACAATTGCCATGCCGATCGGCTTCCAACTCGTGCTCGACGAAGTGGTCGTTGCAGCGGACTACGATCTTCTGACGCTGATCGTCATAGCGCTGGTGCTTCTCCTTGTCCTTCAAGTCGCGGCTGGATTCGCCCGAACCTGGATCACCATGCTGATCGGATCGAGCCTGGTGCTGCAGTGGAAGGTGAGCCTCTTCGACCAGTTGATGCGCCTACCGCTTTCCTTCTTCGAAAAGCGCCACGTCGGAGACATCGTCTCGCGCTTCGGCTCGCTCGATTCCGTGCAAAGGACGCTGACCACCAGCGCGATCCAGTCCCTGCTCGATGGAGTGATGTCGATCCTACTGGTTTTCATGATGTGGCTGTACGGCGGCTGGCTGATGGCCGTGGCTTTGGCAAGCGTGGGCCTTTACGCGGTTCTGCGCGTCGCCAGCTATCAGCCTTACCGGACGATCTCGGAGGAGGCGATCGTCCACGCCGCGCAAGAGAATTCGCATTTCATGGAATCCGTGCGCGGTATCGGCAGCCTGAAGGTGCTGAATCTCGAGCGGCGTCGGCGGGGCGTCTGGATCAACCATCTTGTCGAGCGCGTGAACGCCGAGCTTCGCGTGCAGAAGTTCGACGCATGGTTCACGGCCGCAAGTTCGTCGCTGTTCGGCATAGACCGCATCCTCATCATATTCCTGGGCGTCCGTGCCATCCTCACGGGCGACATCTCTGTCGGCATGTTCGTCGCGTTTCTCGCCTACAAGGACCAGTTCGCTTCGCGCGTGAACGGCTTTGTCGACACCATGCTGCAGTTCTGGATGCTGTCGCTGCACGGCGAACGTATTGCCGACATCGCGCTCGCCGATCGGGAGGACGATGACAAGCAACGTACTCAGATCGAAGGCTCCGCTTCAAACGACCGCAAGCCCAGCGCTCTTGAAGTGCGGGATGTTCATTTCCGCTACGCGGACAATGAGCCCGATGTGCTGTCAAGCGTGAGTTTCCGCGTTGCCGCTGGAGAATGCATCGGCATTGCCGGGCCGTCGGGGGTCGGAAAATCGACGCTTCTCAAGTTGCTTGCCGGGTTGGCCGTACCCCACAACGGCCAGGTTCTCATCGACGGCATTCCGGTCTCGTCGCTCGGTCTTGCCGCCTATCGCGACCGCGTCGGCTGCGTGCTTCAGGAAGACCGCCTGTTTGCCGGATCGATCTTTGAAAACATAACCGCATTCGATTCCAGCGCCGACATGGCGTGGGTGGAGGCCTGCGCCCGCATGGCGGCAATCCACGATGAAATTCGGGCGATGCCGATGGGCTACGAAACGCTGGTCGGAGACATGGGCAGCTCGCTTTCAGGCGGGCAGAAGCAGCGCATCGTGTTGGCCCGCGCGGTATATCGTCGTCCTTCGATCCTGCTGCTTGACGAGGCCACCAGCCATCTCGACAGCGCCAACGAGCGGACAATAAACAACGCGGTCAAGCAGCTTCCAATGACCCGCATCGTCATCGCCCATCGCCAGACGACGCTTGCCATGACCGATCGCGTGCTAACATTCGATCCCCGACAGGGCCTGGTCGAGAACCATGCTCCGTCTTCGTTCGATGCCTTGAAGGGCATCAAAGCCGCTCCGATCCCCTGGACCGGATAGCCGCAAGTCCTCTCACTGCTGCCTTTGAACCGTGCTGGCACAGTCGGTCATGGCGCGTGCTCATATTGACTATTGGGCACTGATATCGGCTCGATAGGCAATTGTCGGCCCACGGCGTCCACTGGAACGCCCGGGGGAGGCATCGATTGCAGGTACCAGGTGCGGTTCCCGCCATCTCGCGGGAGCGCGTGCTCCAAGGGGATGGCAATGTCCGAACGGGTCTTCAAGCGTTTGTTCACGCCTATCGCGCTGCGCGGCAAGACGCTGCGCAACCGGATCGTCTTCGGCGCACACACCGCCAACATGGCGGTGGAAGGCCTGCCGACCGAACGGCATGTCGGCTACTACGCCGAGCGTGCCATCGGCGGTGCCGGCATGATCGTGGTCGAGCCGATGCCCGTGCATCAGGCGGCCGTGTTGACCCGAGGCAATTTCCGCCCGTCCGACGACGGCGTCATACCGCATTTCCGGAAGGTCACAGAGGCGATCAAGGGCAATGGCGCGGTCGCCATCCAGCAGCTCTACCATGTCGGCCAGCACGCCGATTCCGACAATTCGTTCCACGTCGGCTGGTCGCCGTCAGGCCTGCCGAGCTACCACGATTCCGATGGCTCGCATCGCATGACCGAGACCGATATCGAAGAAACGATCGACGGCTTCGTCCAGGCAGCGCGGCGCTGCCGCGAGGCCGGCTTCGACGGCGTCGAGGTGTGGGCTGCCTACCATTCGATGCTCGACCAGTTCTGGACGCCGTGGTCGAACCGCCGCGACGACCGCTGGGGCGGCAACCTGGAAAACCGCACACGGATGAGCCGCGAGGTGATGACGCGCATCCGCAAGGTCTGCGGCGACGATTTCATCGTTGGCCTGGCGATCAACGACGACCCGGAGGTCGAGGTGGCGCTGCAGCGCGAAGCGCTGGCCGAGATCATCGACCTGCATGACCGCGACCACCTGATGGACTACGTGACCTGCGGCTCCGGCAGCTATTTCGACTTCTACAAGATCATGCCGACCTTCCTCTATCCGGAAAAGCTCGGTGCCGATCTGGCTGGGGTGCTCAAATCCACCGTGCGCCACGCACTGGTGACCGCCGAGAGCCACATCCGCACGCCGGACAACGCCGAGAGCGTGCTGAGCGAAGGCCGCGCCGATCTCGTCTCCATCGTGCGCGGCCAGATCGCCGATCCGCATCTCGCCAACAAGGCCGCCGCCGGGCGACCGGACGCCATCCGCGGCTGCCTGTCCTGCAATCAGATGTGCTGGGGCCGACGCTCGCGCGACTTGCGGGTGAGACCGGGCAGATCGGTGTCGA
>CAZBBT010000032.1:0-26826 GCA_964490065.1 uncultured Mesorhizobium sp.
ACCAGCTCGACGTTGAACAGCACGTCCTTGTCGAACGAGGCCTTGGCGTTCAGCGACAGGATGACGTCGAACTGCTTGTCCGAGAGCGGATTGGCATTGACGTTCACATTGATGGCGATGCCCGGCGCCTTGTCGCGGCCGCGCAGCGAATTCGGCGCGCCCGGGCTCTCGAAGGAGAGGTCCTTGACGTATTGCGCCAGCACGTTGAGCGTCGGCTGCGCGCCGTTGCCGTTGGTCGTGGCGCCCGCCGGCGCTTCGTTGTTTTCGGCCATGAGCCTTTATTCCCCTTTGCGAGTCCCTTGGCAGCACGGACCGTTACGGCCCGGCTGAAATCGCGGGTTCGCTATCACGCCCCGGCTGTCAACACAAGGTTTGCCGGACCTACTCGTCCCTCAGCCGCCGCCAGGGCGAATCCGGATTGGGCGCGCGGGAAAAATCCTCCTCATCGAGATCGATGGTGCGCCCACGCGAGCGGGCCGCGCCGAATCCGCCGCGAAAGCTGGTCACCACCATGATGCGGCTCTTGAGCAGGTGCCAGGCGAGGTCGCGCACCGGCGGGATGAAAAGCAGAAGGCCGATAGTGTCGGTCAGGAAGCCGGGCACGATCAGCAGGAAGGCGGCGAGGAGGATCATCACCCCGTGCGCAAGCTGCGCGGAAGGATCGCGGCCTGCCGCCATTTCGGCCCGAACCCGGCTCATCACGCCGAATCCCTGATGCCTCAGCAGCAGGATTCCGGCCATGGCGGCGAGCAGCACCAGGCCGATCGTGGCCAGCGCGCCGATCTGGCGGCCGACAATGACAAAGCCGGCGATCTCCAGAAGCGGCAGCGCGAAGACGAAGGCGGAAATAAGAAGACGGTGCAAATCCTGGTTACCTGTTGCAGATGCGGACCGCAGAGAGAGGCCCCTCATGCGTCAAATAGGCATGGTCGGCTTTGATTTGAATGATTGCACCGCACGTTCTATATGCTTTGATACTTGGAAGCCATGCGTGGCATGGCTCGCTGGATAGGCCCGGCTTCACGGATCGGTTGCGCAGGACCATGGAATTTTTCGACTTCGGCACGATTTTCTTTCTGGTCGCGGCGGTCGTGATCTTTTTCCAGTTGCGCAACGTGTTGGGGCGTCGCACCGGCAGCGAGCGGCCGCCTTTCGATCCTTACACCGCGGCGCGCAGCAAGGACGCCCCGAAAGCGCCGGAGAACGTGGTGTCGCTGCCGCGCAAGCGGGCGCCCGGCGAACCGGCGGCGCCGGACGCCTACGCCTCGATCGACGCTTTTGCCAAGCCGGATACCGATCTCAACAAGGGCCTGCGCGCCATCAAGGACGCCGATCCGTCTTTCGAGCCGAAGAGTTTCGTCGACGGCGCCAAGATGGCCTATGAGATGATCGTGATGGCCTATGCCGATGGCGATCGGAAGACGCTGAAGAACCTTCTGTCGCGCGAGGTCTATGACGGTTTCGTCCAGGCGATCGCCGACCGCGAAGCGAAATCGGAAAAGATCCAGTCCTCCTTCGTCGGCATCGACAAGGCCGATATCGTTTCTGCCGAGATGAAGGGTTCCGAAGCGCATGTGACGCTCCGCGTCGTCAGCGAACTGATCTCGGCCACCCGCGACAAGGCCGGCGCCGTCATCGACGGCGATCCGGAGACGGTCGCCGAGGTCAAGGACGTCTGGACCTTCGCGCGCGACACGCGCTCGCGCGACCCGAACTGGAAGCTGGTCGCCACGGAGGCGGAAGACTGAACGCCCCGGGAGTTGGTTCCCGCCATGCCGCTCTCGCCGCTTCTCCAGCCGGTCTCGTTCGCCGACCTATCCGGCTGGGAATCTGACGACCATCGCGACGCCTTCGCCGCTTTCCGCCGTTCGGCCTTTCATGTCCTGGAAAAGCCCTATCATACGGGTACGCTCGGCATAGACTGTGCGGCCTTTGTCGAAGCCTACGAAGCCGCACGGGCTGTTGCGGAGCCGAATCGATCCGAGGCGCGGGGCTTCTTCGAACGTTTTTTTACGCCTGTCCGGGTTACGAACGAGGGCGACGTGCCGGGTCTGGTCACCGGTTTCTACGAGCCGGAAGCGGAAGCCTCGCCGATGCGGACGCAAAATTTCGCGGTGCCGCTGCTGTCGCGACCTGTCGATCTGATCGACATCGACGAGAAAAATCGCCCTACCGGCATGGATCCCTATCTCGCCTTCGGCCGCGCCGCGCCGGACGGACCTGTGGAATATTTCGATCGTGGCGCAATCGAGCGCGGTGCTCTCGCCGGCCGGGGGCTTGAGATCGCCTGGCTGGCCGACAAGGTCGATGCCTTTTTCATCCATGTGCAGGGCGCGGCACGGCTCAGCATGACCAACGGCCGACGGATAAGAGTGACCTACGCGGCGAAATCCGGCCAGCGCTTCACCGGGCCGGGAAAAATCCTGGCCCAACTCGGCGAGATCCCGCTCGAAAAGGTGACGATGCAGTCGATCCGCGCCTGGTTCCGGGACCATCCCGACCGTGTCGACGAGATCCTGTGGCAGAACCGCTCCTACATCTTTTTTCGCGAAGCGCCGGTGGACGACTCTGCGCTTGGGCCTGTGGCTGCCGCAAAAGTACCGCTGACGCCCGGCCGTTCCGTCGCCGTCGACCGACTGCTGCACACATTCGGCACGCCCTTCTACATCCATGCACCGACGCTGACAGCTTTCGGCGGCGCTGGATTCCGTCGGTTGATGATCGCCCAGGATACCGGCTCGGCCATTGTGGGTGCCGCGCGCGGCGACCTGTTTGCCGGTTCGGGGGCTGTGGCCGGCGAGATCGCCGGCGTCGTGCGGCACGCGGCGGACTTTTATGCTCTGGTGCCGCGCAAGCTCGTTCCGGAGGCGAATCGATGAGCCGCCGGCCGGAGGAAAAGCTCACCGGAGAAGATCGTGTGCTGTGGTCGCTCGTCGCGCGCTCGGCGACGCCTCTCAGGGGCAAGCGAGCGGTCGATGTTCCGGACGTCGTATTGGAGCCTGAGACAACGCCACCGAAACCGGCTCCGGTCCCGTCCACACAAATCGCCGAAAAGCCCGGGCCGCGTCATCCGGTTCATCTTCTGGACAGGCCGACCCTGGAGAAGCTCGCCAAGGGCAGGATGCCGATCGAGGGCCGGGTCGACCTGCACGGCATGACCCAGAGCGAAGCCTATTCCCTGCTTTATTCTTTCCTCTCCCGCGCCCATGCCGGCGGCGTACGCTACGTGCTGGTCATCACCGGCAAGGGGTCATCCTCGGGCGGCGACGGCGTTTTGCGCCGCTCGGTGCCGGCCTGGCTCTCTACCCCCGCCTTCCGGCCGCTGGTCTCCAGCCACGACCATGCGGCCCGCCATCATGGCGGCTCCGGCGCGCTCTATGTTCGGCTGAGAAGGACGCGGCCATGAGGGAGGCGGCATGACCCCCTTCGGCGAAAAAATCCGCGCTCTGCGGGCCGAGCGCGGCGTCAGCCAGAAGCAGATGGCTGCCGCCATCGGTGTCAGCCCGGCCTATCTCTCCGCGCTGGAGCACGGCCGCCGCGGCGTGCCGAGCTGGACGCTGATCCAGAAGATGATCGGCTATTTCAACATCATCTGGGACGAGGCCGAGGAGTTGCAACTTCTGGCCGAGACCTCGCATCCGCGTGTCAAGATCGACACGTCCGGCCTGTCGCCGGCGGCCACCGCGCTCGCCAACCTGCTGGCCGAAAACATCGACAGGCTGGACGAGGCCCGCATCGCGGAAATTTCGGCGGCGATCCGCAAGGCGCTGGCGCGCTGATCCGCCGGCGCCCTTATGTCAGGGTTCCAGCGCAAGGTGCCGCATCAGCATCAGGCGCAATTCCTCCAGTACCTCCTCGCGCATGCGCCTGTCGCCGCTCATTGTGATCGGGATGCGCATGATCTGCGGCACGATGACGGCAAGTCGCTCGGCCTGCGCCGCCGGCACGGCGGGCACGGCACCGGCGAACAGCGCCGCGATCTGCTGCCGGCGCCGAGCCCTCGTGTCGCGTCGCCATGCGCTGTCGCCCGGCAGGTCGAGCAGCGCCGAATAGGCCGGATGGCGGGCGACGAATTCGCCGAGTTCGCAAAACAGCCGCTCGGCGATGGCTGAGGCCGGCTCGCCCCGGCAGGTCGCCTCCAAGGCCTCCAGCATGGCCGACAGTTCGTCGGCATGGTCAGCCAGGACCGCCTGCGCCAACGCGTCCTTGGTCGGAAAGAACAGATAGAGCGTGCCGATCGCCGCACTTGCCCTGGCCGCGATCTCCGTCATCGTCGTCGCGGCGAATCCCTTTTCCGCGAACAGCTCCGCCGCGGCTCCCATCAGCGCCGCCACGCGGGCCCGGCCCCTTTCCTGCCGGGGGACGCGTGCCTGCGGTTTTTTTGCACTTGCCTTTTGCGAGGCCATCCTCATATACCGTTAAAACCCGAGACTATCCTCATATATCGCGCGACCTTGCGCCACGCCAGCGATTTCAAAGCACCCTTCAGCCATCGAAGGCTATAGCCATGCACGCCGCCACCCGCGAACTCCGGAGCCACAAGTGGATGGTTCTGAGCAACACCACTCTGGGCATGCTGGCTGCCGCGATCAACTCCTCCATCCTGCTTATCAGCCTCCCTGCGGTGTTTCGCGGCATCGGCCTGAAGGCGCTCGATCCCGGCAACATCAATTACCTGCTCTGGGCCATTATCGGCTACATGATCGCCACCGCCGTTCTGGTTGTAGCCTTCGGCCGGCTGGGCGACCAGTTCGGCCGCGCCCGCATGTACAATCTGGGTTTTCTCATCTTCACCATTGCTTCCGTGGCGCTAGGCCTCTTGCCCGGACAGGGCGATTTCGCGGCCTCCTGGCTGGTGACGGTACGCATCGTCCAGGGTATCGGCGGCGCGCTTTTGATGGCCAATTCCACGGCTCTGCTCACCGATGCCTTTCCCGAGAAGGAACGCGGCTTCGCGCTCGGCATCAATGTCGTGGCGGCCATCGGCGGGCAGTTCGTCGGCCTGCTGATCGGCGGCCTGCTCGCCGACACCAACTGGCGGCTGGTGTTCTGGATCAACGTGCCGTTCGGCCTCGTCGGTACGATCTGGTCCTACCTCAAGCTGCAGGACGCGCCCGACCGCCGCAAGCACACGATCGACTGGGCCGGCAACGCCACCTTCGGCATCGGCCTTGTGGCGATCCTTACCGCCATCACCTACGGCCTGCAGCCCTATGACGACCAGACCATGGCCTGGACCAGCCCCAAGGTGCTCATCCTCTTCGCCGTCGGCATCCTGTCTCTCATCGCCTTCGTCCTGATAGAGACGCGCGTGATCAAGCCGATGCTAGACCTCAAACTGTTCCGCATCCCGGCCTTCGCCTGGGGCAACGTCGCCAACCTCGCCTCCGGTATCGCCCGCGGCGGGCTGCAATTCATGCTGATCGTCTGGCTGCAGGGCATCTGGCTGCCGCTGCACGGCTATTCCTTCGAGGAGACGCCGTTGTGGTCGGCGATCTTCATGCTGCCGCTGACCATCGGCTTCCTCATCGCGGGGCCGCTCTCAGGCTATCTGTCGGACCGCTTCGGCGAAGTGCCCTTCGCCGTTGGCGGCATGGTGGCGGGCGCTGCGAGTTTCGTCGCGCTGATGCTCCTGCCGGCGGATTTTTCCTACACGATTTTCGCTGCATTGCTTCTGCTCAATGGCTTCGGTTCCGGTCTGTTCGTGGCGCCCAACTCGACACAGATCATGAATTCGGTCCCGGCCGGCGAACGCGGCCAGGCGTCCGGCGTGCGGGCCACCACCACCAATGCAGGGCAGGTCCTCTCGATTGGCCTGTTCTTCTCGTTGATGCTGGTCGGACTGGCCGAATCGCTGCCGCAGGCTATGGAAAGCGGCCTGCTTGGCCAGAGCGTGCCGGCGGCGGTCGCGCATCAGGTGGCAAGCCTGCCGCCGGTGGCGAGCCTTTTCGCCGCCTTCCTCGGTTACAATCCGATGGGCGAGTTGATCCCGGCCGACGTGCTCGCGGCGTTGCCGGCCGCGAACGCCGCCACGCTTACCGGCCACGAATTCTTCCCCGGCCTGATGGCGGGGCCGTTCAAGCACGGCCTGCTGTTCGCCTTCACCTTCTCGGCGCTGCTTTATCTGCTCGCCGCCTTCGCCTCGTGGCGGGGCGGGCAGAACGATCGCGCGGCCGAGGCGGCAGGTGAACCCAGCCTTGTCAATTAAGCAGGTGCACCAGCCATAGCGACAGGGAAGGGAACAGCGTCAGCAGTGCCAGCCGGGTCAGGTCGGCGAACACGAAGGGGATGACGCCGCGATAGGTGCTGGTGATCGGAACGTCCTTCGCCACCTTGTTGACGACGAAGACATTGAGGCCAATGGGCGGCGCGGCCAGTCCGATGGCGACGACGACCAGCACCAATATGCCGAACCAGATGGCGACGTCCTCGCTCGTCATGCCGAAATCCAGCGAAAGCACGATCGGCATGAACACCGGCAAAGTGAGGAGGATCATCGCCAGTTCGTCCATCACCGCGCCGAGGATGATGTAGGCGACCAGCATGCCGCAGATCACCATGGAGGGCGGCAGGCCCGAATCGCCGATCATCTCGGCCAGCGCCATCGGCATCTGGGTCAGTGCCAGGAAGGCGCCGAACACCTCGGCGCCGAGCAGGATCAGGAAGATCATGCCGGTCGTTTCGGCCGTGTGCAGGAAGGCGGTCTTGATGCGCGGCCAGTCAAGCGTGCGCTGGGCGACGCCGATCGCCAGCATGATCGCGGCGCCCACCGCCGCGCCCTCCGTTGGGGTGAACACCTCGCCATAGATGCCGCCGACGACGACGATGGCAACCGCGGCGGCGGGAATGATGGCGAAGTCGAGAAACAGGAACACCAGCCCGACCACGCCGAGCAGCAGCGCCCCGACGGTGGTGGCATGGCCTGTGAACCACAGGCCAATCGACGCCACGACCGCGATGGCACCCAGCGGCCGCGCCCAGGCTGGCCGCGGCGTCAGCGCCGGCGGGGCGATCTCCAGCGGCGGCGCCAGGTCAGGCTTGCGCCGCACGACGATGGCGATGGCGACGCAGTAGAAACTCGCCGCCATCAGGCCGGGGATGAGCGCCGCCTGAAACAGCTTGGCGATGTTTTGCTCGGCGGTGATGGCGTAGATCACCAGGATCACCGACGGCGGGATCAATATGCCGAGCGTGCCGCCGGCGGCGATGGTGCCGGTGCCGAAGCCGGGATCGACCCTGGCGCGGCGCAGTTCCGGCAGGGCCGCACGCGAAAAGGTCGCCGCCGTCGCCACCGAGGAGCCGCAGATCGCGCCGAAACCGGTACAGGCGGCGATCACCGCCATCGGCATGCCGCCGCGCACCTTGCCCAGCCGCCGCTCCGCCACGCGGAACAGCGTCGAGGCCATGCCGGAACCTTCGGCCAGCGCGCCCATCAACACGAAAAGCGGGATGACCGAAAGCGTATAGCTGGCGAACTGGCTGTAGGCGTTGACGCGCAGATAGTAGATCAGTGCATGCGTGCCGTTGAGATACGCATAACCGGCCGAACCGACCACCAACATGGCGAGCGCGATCGGCATACGGACGGCGATCAGCAGGATCATGGCGCCGAAGCCGAGCAGGGCGATGGAAAAGCCGCTCATTCGCGCACCTCCGACGATGTATGCACCGCGGGAGAGAGTCGCCTCGTAAATTTGAGCATCGCCGTGGCCACCGCGAGGACGCAGGCCAGTGCCGCGAGCAGCGAGCACAGCAGGTAGACCGGCCACACCGGCCAGGGAAGCTGGATCAAGGTCAGGCCGTTCTGTTTCGCGTCCATACCGCCCGCCAACAGACCCCAGGCGAAGAAACCCAGGAAGCCCGCCAGGACCAGGTCCCAGATACCGTCGATCGTCGCGTTCACCCGGGTAGGCAGTCGCAGGGTAAAAGTATCGACGGCGATGTGGCCGCTGCGCGCCTGGGTCTGGCCGAGGAAGGCGAACACAGCCACGCCGACGGCGATCTCGACCATTTCGTAGTCGGCCGGGATCGGGCTGTTGAACAGCCAGCGGCCGACGACACTGACCGTGACCAGCGCCGCCGCAAGGCAGGTGAGCGTGCCCCCGAAGACGGCAAGCGCCGCGGCGAGCCTGTCGACCCACCGCGCGCCGGACGCTTGGCTGGGTATTGCCGGCGTTTCCATCATCAGCCTCCCCGGAAAAAGGCCGGCCGGTCATGGCCGGCCGGCGACCGTGGCGGCCAGATCATGCCTTGGAATATTTCGCGATCAGTTCCTGCGCGGCCTTGATCATCGCGTCGCCGTCGAGGCCCTTGCCCTTCATGTCCTCGACCCATTTGGCGTGGACAGGCTTCGTCGCCTCGATCCAGCGGCCTTTCTCCTCCTCGGAAATCGCCGAGACGGTGCCCTTGCCGTCGGCCTCGATCTTGGCCTTCACCTCGGCGCCGACCGTGTCCCACATCTCGCCGGCGAGATTGGCGAAATGCATGCCGCTGTTCTTGTCGAGCACGGCGCGTAGATCGTCGGGCAGGCGCTCGTAGCTGCCGTTGTTCATCGCCAGGAAGAAGGTCGCGGTGTAGAGCGTCGGCGAACCGGGGATGGCTGTGTGGAACTTGGTCAGTTCGTTGACCTTGACCGCAGGCACCACCTCCCACGGGATGACGCAGCCGTCGATGGCGCCCTGCGCCAGCGCTTCCGGGACCTGCGGGATGGGCATGCCGACCGAAACGGCGCCGAGCGCCGTCAGCGCCTCGCCGGCCAGCCGCGTCGGGTTGCGCAGCTTCAGCCCGGCCAGGTCCTCCTTTTTCTCGACCGCCTTGTTGGTGTGGATCAGGCCGGCGTCATGCGCCCAGAAGCACAGGATCTTGGTGTCGCTGGTCTCCTTGGCCAGATGCGTCTCGCCGAATTCCTGGCAGGCCGGCGCGTTTACCTTGGCCTCGGCGGCGGCCACAAAAGGCAGTTCGAACACTTCGGTGGAGGGGAAGCGGCCGGGCGTGTTTCCGGGCAGTGTCCAGACCATGTCGACGACGCCGTTGGCGGCCTGGTCGTAGAGCTGCGGTGGCTTGCCGCCGAGCTGCATGGCCGGAAAGATCTGGATCTTCAGCTTGCCCTGGCTCTCGTCCTCGATCGCCTTCACCCATGGCACCAGAAGCTTGGCATGAACGTTGGAGACCGGCGGCAGGAAGTGGTGCAGTTTCAGCGTGACTGTATCCTGCGCGCGGGCGATGCCGCTTTTCAGGAGTGCGGGCGCCGCCAGCAGTGCACCGGTGGACTTGACGAAACTGCGTCGTGAAAGCGTCATTGTTTTTCCTCCCATATGCGGCATCTGCGCCGCTTTTTTGATTTTCTGGCCCGGCTGCCTGTGATTGCCGGAAATCGGCGCGCTGCGACACGTTCCTCCCTAGCGCCGCTGCCCTTTTCGAGAACCTGCACCATCCTCGCCAAACGATCAACCGAGGCGGCAGGCTCTTAGCCTTAGGTCGTATTCACAACCCGTCCGGACCTCGTCCGGGCGGGTAAGCGATAAACTACTTCACATGTAAACTTGATGCGGGACGCGCTGTCAAGGATAGGAAATCAGGCGGCCTCGCGCACCTGGTAGTCCTTGATGGCGGCGAAGCGGATCGCTTTCCAGCGCTCGGCCTCGTAGTTCAGCGAGAAGTCGTGCTGCGCCAGGAATACCGGATCGCCGTCGAGGTCGCGGGCGATGTCGCCGCGATGCGCGTCTACAAAATTCGCGAGGTCCGTCTTGCTATCGGCGGAAATCCAGCGGCAGACGGAAAAGCGCGACATTTCGAAATCGACCGGCAGGCTGTATTCGACCGAAAGCCGCTCCTTCAGCACGTCGAGCTGAAGCGCACCGACGACGCCGACGATGGCCGGCGAGCCGTCCTCCGGCTGGAAAAGCTGCACGACGCCTTCCTCGGCCATCTGCTGCAGCGCTTCCTTCAGCTTCTTGGCCTTCATGGCGTCGCCGAGACGCACGCGGCGCAGGATTTCCGGCGCGAAATTCGGCACGCCGCGAAACAGGATGTCCTCGC
Organism: uncultured Mesorhizobium sp.; assembly: GCA_964490065.1. Classification (GTDB taxonomy): domain Bacteria; phylum Pseudomonadota; class Alphaproteobacteria; order Rhizobiales; family Rhizobiaceae; genus Mesorhizobium. Next base: position 10,039 of record CAZBBT010000032.1, read on the forward strand.
CCTCGGTCAGCGTGTCGCCGATTCTCAGCGTGCCGTGGTTGGGGATGCCGACCACGTCGCCGGCATAGGCCTCGTCGGCGGTGACCCGCGAGCGGGCGAAGAAGAACTGCGGCGCCGAAAGGCTCATCGGCTTGCCGGTGCGCACCAGCTTGGCCTTCATGCCACGCTCCAGCGTGCCCGAGCAGACGCGCACGAAGGCGATGCGGTCGCGATGGTTGGGGTCCATATTGGCCTGTATCTTGAAGACGAAGGCGCTCATCGGCTTTTCGGTGGCATGCACCGTGCGCGTGTCGGCGTCCTGGTCGCGCGGCGGCGGGGCGAAGGCGCCGAGCCCTTCGATCAGGTCACGCACGCCGAAATTCCTGAGCGCCGAGCCGAAATAGACCGGCGTCAGATGGCCCTCGCGGAAGGCGGCGAGGTCGAACGGCCGGCAGGCCTCCCGCGCCAGTTCCAGTTCCTCGATGAAGGCCGGCCGTTCGTTGTCGGGCAGGAGGCCGGCGACACGGTTGGAATCCGGCCCGTTGACCGCTGCGCGCTCGGTCTCGTCGTCACCCTTCCTCACCGAATTCGTCGGCAGGTGATAGGTGCCGGAAAAGGTCTTGCCCTGGCCGATCGGCCAGGTGATCGGCGCGGTGTCGAGCGCCAGCTTCTGTTCTATCTCATCGAGGATCTCGAACGTGTCGCGCGCCTCGCGGTCCATCTTGTTGACGAAGGTGACGATCGGGATGTCGCGCAGCCGGCACACCTCGAACAGTTTCAGCGTGCGCGGCTCGATGCCCTTGGCGGCGTCGATGACCATGACGGCCGAATCGACCGCCGACAGCGTGCGGTAGGTGTCGTCGGCGAAATCCTCGTGGCCGGGCGTGTCGAGCAGGTTGAAGACGTTGTCGCCATATTCGAAGGTCATGACGGAGGTGACGACCGAGATGCCGCGCTCGCGCTCGATCTTCATCCAGTCCGAGCGGGTCTGGATGCGGTCCTTCTTGGCCTTGACCTCACCGGCGAGCTGGATGGCGCCGCCGAACAGGAGCAGCTTTTCGGTCAGCGTCGTCTTGCCGGCGTCGGGGTGCGCGATGATCGCGAAGGTGCGGCGGCGCGCCACCGCTTGGGAAATCGTCTCGGCCATTGTCGGGAATCCGTTTCGCGCGGCCTTATAGCGGCGAGGTGGGCGGCTGTCGACAACCGAGCTTCGCTATGCGGCAATGCTTTCGAAACCGGCCGGCCGGAACGACCGGATCGTCGTTCCCTGCTTCGTCAGCGTGACGAAGCTCGACGGCGGGATCGCCTGCCAATCGCCGCCGTCGCGGTCGAACGGCTCGGACATGAGGCAGCGGCCGCCGCCGGCCTTGAAGCAGCATGTGTAGAGCGTCGGTGCGGCGGCGTGGGTGGTGTAGCGCACAGCATGCAGCATCTCGCCGTCGGCGAGTGCGGCGGTCAGCTTGAACGACGGTTCGAGCCCGGCGCGCCGCTGTGCCGAAATCACCCGGCCGGCCGCGCGCTCCATCGCGCCTTGCGGGTCCCGTTCCAGCCCTTCGTCGAACAGGGTGAGGAAGAAAAGCTCCGAATCGGTGCCGCCTTCCAGCCGGTCGTAGAGGTCGTCGGCAAGGCTGGCCTCCAGGGCACGTCTGACCTTCTCGAAGCCACCGATCTGGCCGTTGTGCATGAAGGCAAAGCGACCGAGCGCAAAGGGATGGCAGTTGAGACGGCTGGTGGCGCCGCCGGTCGAGGCGCGCACATGGGCGAGGAACAGGCTGGATTTGATCTGCCTGCACAGGCTTTTCAAATTGGGATCGGACCACGCGGGCAGAATATCGCGGTAGAGTCCGGGTTCTTCCCGATCGCCGTACCAAGCGACACCGAAGCCGTCGCCATTGGTCGGCGTCTTCGCCTCCAGTGCGTGGTGGCTCTGCTCGATCAGCGAGTGGCAGGGCGCGGTGACGATGTCTTCCAGGAAGACCGGTTCGCCGATATAGGCCGCCCATCGGCACATCGCCGCAACCTTTCAGGTCTTAACCGCCGTCCGGCCGCTATTCGGCCGCGACCGGATGCCTGCCCCTGTTGTGCGTCCGCTCATAGAGCTCGCGCACGATTGAACTGGCCGTAGTCTCGAACAAAAACGGCAAGAAAGCGTGAACGAGTGCGGCCGTCGCCGCCATCATCAGTCGCGAAGAGAACCAGGCGGCGAAAGCCATGTGGCCGAAATAGGTCTCGCCGACCTTGGCCGGATGCTCGGTGAAGAGTTTTGTCAGCGGTATTGCCATGTCGTCTCCCCTCGACAGTTGGATTCCGATTCTCGGTACAATTGCACGATTCGACAGGCAGAATGTCTCAATCGGTCCTTGTTTTTTCAGGAATAATGAGACAATCATCCCAACCATGGCGATGGAAATCGACGAAATTGACCGACGGTTGCTGGCGGAGCTGCAGCGCGACGGCACCTTGTCGGCCGACCAGCTTTCGGAGCGGACCGGCCTGTCGCGCAACGCCTGCTGGCGCCGGGTGCGGCGACTGGAGGACGAGGGGGTGCTGACGGCGCGTGTGGCGCTGGTCGATGCCGAAAGGCTCGGCCTCGGCCTGTCGGTCTTCATCGTCGTGCGGACCACCAACCACGATCCCGACTGGCTGAAGAAATTCCGCGCCGCGGTAACCAGCTTTCCGGAGATCACCGGGGTCTACCGCGTATCTGGCGATCTCGACTACGTACTGCGCGCCCGCGTCGCCGACGTGAAGGGTTACGACCGTCTTTATCAGCGCCTGATCGCCAAGGTGGCGCTGTCCGATGTCTCCGCCGCCTTCGTCATGGAGGAGATCAAGGAGACGACGGTGGTCCCGGTGGAGATGCGCTGAGCGAAACAAAGCCGTTGAAAGCCGGCTCGGCGGTTGACTTGGGCATGCCGACACCCGATAGGATCGCACCATGCCAACACAAAACCCTTCCGTCATCGGGCCGACGATCGGCTTCGTGCGCCTGCCACATGGCGAGGGCCTGCCGCTGCCGGCCTATGAAAGTGCCGGCGCCGCCGGCATGGACCTGCGCGCCGCCGTGCCCGAGGATCGCCCGGCGCTCATCCTGCCGGGCCGGCGCGCTTTGGTTCCGACCGGACTGGTCATGGAAATCCCGGACGGCATGGAAGGCCAGGTCAGGCCGCGCTCCGGCCTGGCGCTGAAGCACGGCATCACCTGCCTCAACACACCCGGCACCGTCGACAGCGACTATCGCGGCGAGATCAAGGTGCTGCTGGTCAACCTCGGCGACGAGGATTTCACCGTCACCCGCGGCATGCGCATCGCCCAGATCGTCTTCGCTCCGGTCGTGCAACTCAGGACCGAGGAGCGCAGCCTGGCGGCCGGCACGGCGCGCGGCGCCGGTGGCTTCGGCTCCACCGGAACGGCCTGACCGCGCATGGCCGTTCCGAAACTCGTCATCTTCGATTGCGACGGGGTCCTGGTCGACACCGAGAACCTGGCCAATGAGCGGCTGGCGGCCTGGCTGTGCGAAGCCGGCTATCCGACGACCTTCGCGCACTGCCGCAAATATTTCTCCGGCCGCTCGATGACTTCCGTGCAGCAGGAGGTCGAGGCGGCGGGTGCCGTCCTCGGCGTCGATTTCGTGGAACGCTGGAATGCCGGCCTGCCCGATCTCTTCGCCGACCGTGTCCAGGCGGTGCCGCATGTGCTGGGCTTCATCGAGGCTGTCCGCGTCGCCGGCCTACCCTATTGCGTCGCCTCCTCGGCAAGGGTGACGAAGATGCACATCACGCTGGGCGCCACCGGGCTTTTGCCGCTGTTCGAGCACGCCATGTTCTCGGCCAGCATGGTCGGGCGCGCAAAGCCGTTCCCGGACCTCTTCCTCCATGCCGCGGCCAGCATGGGCGTCGCACCCGCCGATTGCGTCGTCATCGAGGACAGCGTCGCCGGCACGCAGGCCGGCATCGCCGCCGGCATGCGCGTGTTCGCCTACCATGGCGATCCCTATGCCGATCCAGACGGCCTCGAGATGGCCGGTGGCATCCTGTTCGACGACATGCGCAAGCTGCCGAGTCTGATCCCCATTCCGGCGACGAGCTAGAGCCTTACCCGCACGCCTTCAGCGGCTCCACAATGTCATTGCCGGTGCTATAGTGCCGCCGAGAGGGAGTGCGGCATGAAGGGCGTGCCGATCTGGCTGTCGTTTTTGATCGCTTGCGGCATGCTTTTGTCGAGCGCTTCGGCAAGGTCCGGCGAGATCCTGTCGCCGGACCTCGCCGATGGCGTGAAGGGGCATGACGGCATCACATATCTCGATCTCGCCCGGGCGATCGTGCCCGACCTTGCCGCCGCGAAGGGCGGCTATTTCGGCGGCGCGCCGGCGGCGCTTCGCCAGATCGATGGTTTCGGCTGGAGCGATGGCGCATCAGGGCAGGCCGGACCGGTGAGTTTGATGGCCTTGCCATACAGAACGGGCGGCAGGGACCGCCTGGCCGCCCTGATAAAACTCGGTCCCGGCGGCGGGACCGCCTTGGCGCTTTACGACCTGTCCTCCGCGCCGAAACTGCTCGACGCCCTCGACATCGCGCTCGACCGGTTCACCGGCTTTGCAGGGCCGGGAAGGCTGGCGATCGGATCCGGCACCGACGTTCTTCTGGTCGACGGCAGACATTTCAACTCGAGCCAGGGCTATGCCGCGACGACACTTTTGACGGTCGAAGGCGACCGCATCGTGCCGGTCGACACGATCTATACGCTGGACGAGCGCGGCTGCAACTATCGGCGCACACAGCAACTGTCGTTTTCCGCGGCACCCGACGCCGGCGGCCACGCGCCGATCCTGGCCGAGGTCGTCGACGCCGTCGAGGCTACGGACGAACAGTGCAATGAACCGCCGCCCGAACCGTCGAGCAGTATCATCGGCGTCACTTATCGCTGGGACGGGGCGCGCTACAAACCGGACTCCGATGCTTTCACGCGGCTGGCCGAGGAGAACGAGAAGCGCTTCTGAGCGAAATGGCAGGAGCCTGCGCCTGAGCCAATCGCATTCGTTTGCCCGGCCAGGGCCGTGCGGCTAACCTGCCGTCATCTCCCGGCCTGCACAGAGGACCGCACCATGGAAAAGGGCAAGATCTTTCGCGCGTTGCACACCTCCACTTTCGTCATTCCGAATCCTTGGGATATCGGCACGGCAAAGCTGCTTGCCTCCCTCGGTTTCAAGGCGCTGGCCACCACCAGCGCCGGCTACGCCTTCTCGCGCGGCCTGCCCGACGGCGGCGTCGGCTTCGAGGCCATGATCCATCATTGCCGTGAACTGAGCGGCGCGACCCACCTGCCGGTGTCGGCGGACCTGGAGAAGGGCAAGGGCGACAGCGCCGAGAGCGCGGCCGAAACCATCTTCGCGGCGGAAGCGGCCGGGCTGTCCGGCTGCTCGATCGAGGATTTTTCCGGCGACGAGGGCAAGCCGATCTACGATTTCGCTCATGCCGTCGACCGCGTCGCCGCCGCTGTCGAGGCGGCCCGCTCGCTGAAGCGCGATTTCGTCTTCACCGCGCGCGCCGAGAATTTCCTGCACGGACGCCCGGATATCGACGACACGATCAAACGCCTGCAGGCCTTCGAGAAGGCCGGCGCCGACGTTCTCTACGCGCCGGGCATCACCGACATCGCTTCGGTTAAGGCGATCTGCTCGGCGGTGAGCAAGCCGGTCAACATACTGGCGGTGCCTGAGTTCACGGTGGCCGAACTCGCCGAAGCCGGCGTCAAGCGCATCTCGCTCGGCTCCAAGCTCACCAACTTCGCCTTCGGCGCCGTGGAGCGGGCGGCCGGCGAGATCCTGCGCGACGGCAGTTTCGGCTTCGCGCGCGAGGCGATGCCGTTTGCAAAACTCCAGAAGATGTTCTCCTGAGCATGACGCCGATCACCGTCACCGACATGCACACCGGCGGCGAACCGGTGCGCATCGTCACCGGCGGCTATCCGCCGATCCCGAAAGGCACGATCCTCGAGAAGCGCGCCTGGGTGCGCGAGAACCTCGACCATCTGCGCAAGCTGCTGATCTTCGAACCGCGCGGCCACTACGACATGTATGGCGCGCTGCTGGTCGAACCGGACCTCCCCGGGGCGGACCTCGCCGTGCTGTTCATGCACAATGAAGGCTATTCGACCATGTGCGGCCATGCCGTCATCGCGCTCGGCCGCTACGCTGTCGATCAGGGCATGGTGCAGGCACGGGAACCCGTCACGATCGTCAACATCGAAGCACCCTGCGGGCTGGTCGTCGCCTCCGTCGAAGTCAGCAACGGCAGGGCGGGCGCCGTTTCCTTCGAGAGCGTGCCGGCCTTCCTGTTTGCCGGCGAACAGGCGGTCGATCTGCCCGGCCACGGCCGGATCGGTTTCGACATGGCCTATGGCGGCGCCTTCTACGCGCTGGCCGATTGCCGCCAGTTCGGGCTGGAATTCGGCCGCGACCGGGTGCGCGATTTCGTCGACGCCGCGACCGCGCTGACCGACAGGCTCAAAGCGGAATTCCCGCTCACCCATCCGGACCATGCCGACCTCGCCTTCCTCTATGGCACCATATTGACGGACGGCGGCGACGGCAGGGAGGCCCCGACCAAAAACGTCTGCGTCTTCGCCGACGCCGAGGTCGACCGCTCGCCAACCGGCTCCGGCGTCACCGCGCGCCTTGCGGCGATGCGCGCCAAGGGTCGCATCGGCATCGGCGAGACAAGGACTTTCGAGAGCATCGCCGGCTCTCGTTTTTCCGGCTCCGTGGCGCGCACCACCAAGACAGGCGAACACGACGCCATCGTTGCCCGCGTCGGCGGCCGCGCCTTCTACAGCGGCAAGGCCGAGTTCACACTGGAACAGGACGACGAACTGGGGCGCGGTTTTCTGCTGCGGTGACGTCAGAGCGCCCGGCCTGGGTTGCAAATACGCCCGAAGCGGCTAGAACCGCCCGCGGCCGGCCCCCTACGTCAAGGAATGGCGCCCGGCGCGGGGAGCCTGAATGAGCCAGTTGGACGTCCTGTGCATCGGCAACGCCATCGTCGACATCATCGCCCAGTGCGACGAGGCCTTTCTCGAAACCAACGGCATCATCAAGGGCGCGATGAACCTGATCGATACGCGCCGCGCCGAGCTGCTTTATTCGCGCATGGGTCCGGCGATCGAGGCGTCGGGCGGCTCGGCCGGCAACACGGCGGCTGGCATCGCGTCCTTCGGCGGCCGCGCCGCCTTCTTCGGCAAGGTCTCGCAAGACCATCTCGGCGAGATCTATGCCCACGACATCCGCGCCCAGGGCGTCGCCTTCGACACCAGGCCCTTGCCGGGCGAGCCGCCGACCGCGCGCTCGATGATCTTCGTCACGCCCGATGGGGAGCGCTCGATGAACACCTATCTCGGCGCCTGCGTCGAACTCGGTCCGGAGGATGTCGAGGCGGACAAGGTGAGTGCCGCGGCAGTCACCTATTTCGAGGGCTATCTGTGGGATCCGCCGCGCGCCAAGGAGGCAATCCGCCAGACCGCGGCCATCGCGCACAAGGCCGGTCGCCAGATGTCGATGACGCTGTCGGACTCGTTCTGCGTCGACCGCTACCGCGACGAATTCCTCGACCTAATGCGCTCGGGCACGGTCGACATCGTCTTCGCCAACTCGCACGAGATCAAGTCGCTCTACCAGACCGCTTCCTTCGACGAGGCGCTGGCCGCCATCCGCAAGGATTGCCGCATCGCCGCCGTCACCCGTTCGGAAAAGGGATCGGTGATCGTGCGCGGCGACGAGACCGTGGTCATCCAGGCGACGAAGATCCGCGAGCTGGTCGACACCACCGGCGCCGGCGACCTCTACGCCGCCGGCTTCCTGCACGGCTATACGCAGGGCCTCGACTTGAAGCATTGCGGCGATCTCGGCTCGCTCGCCGCCGGCCTTGTCATCCAGCAGATCGGCCCGCGCCCACGCCAGAACCTGCGGCGGGAAGCCGAGCAGGCCGGACTGTTGTAGTTTATTCCATTCCCAACAGTCGGTGCCGTAGGTCTCACCTCTCGTACCGCGCCGCGAATTCGGAAATCCGCTGCACGACTTCCTTCGACACCGTCACCCCGCTCGCGGCGGCCAGCTCGGCCGCCTCGGCGCCGGTGCGGCCGGGGACATGCACGCCGTAGCGACGCCTCAGCCGCTCGGTCTGTTTGCCGGTCCTCTGCTCGAAATCCGGGTCCAGCAGCTTCGGCTCGATCGCGATCACGAACAGGCCGGTGCCCGGATTCTGTGCCCCTTGCATGAAAGACGGTGCGTCCAGCGACCAGTTGGCGCCGGTCACGCCGGCCGCCAGCACCTCCACCATCAGTGCGATGTTGGCGCCGCGATTGCCGCCGAAGGCCAGCAGCGCGCCTTTCATGGCGGCGGCCGGATCGGTCGTCGGCCTGCCGTTTCCGTCCAGCGCCCAGCCTTCCGGTATCTCTTCCCCGGCCTCGGCCGCATGGCGGATCTTGACGAAAGCGGTCGCGCTCGATGCCTGGTCGATCACCAGCGGCGGGCTGTTCGCCAGCGGCGCGGCAAAGGAGAGCGGATTGGTGCAGTAGACCGGCTTGGTCGATCCCGCGCCGGCCATCAGCGCCGGGCCGTTGGTGGCGGCGAGCGCCACCAGGCCGCGCTCCGCCAGGCGACGGGTGAACCAGCCGAGCGCGCCGCATGTATAGCTGTTCTTCTGCGCGAAGATCGCCACGCCGAACAGCTTCGCGGCCTTGGCAAGATCGTCCAGCACGCGGTCGAAGCCGGTATGCGCCGCCCCGCGCCGCGCGTCCGACAGATAGACGGCGAGCGCCGGCCGGGTGACGACAGGCTCGGCCTTGCCGTCGATGCGTCCGGCCTCCAGCGCCTTCAGATAGTCGACGAAATGCGACAGGCCGACGGCGGTGCTGCCTTGCGCTTCGGCGGCGACCGCCGCTTCGGCGAGCGAGGCCGCCATCTCCTCATTGGCGCCTGCACCGAGCGCCGCCATGCGGCACAGGCCGGTAAGCTGCTCGATGCTCAACTGCATTGTTACGGTCCCGAATCGATTGAGATTTAGCCTATCCTGGTCGGGATGCGCGCCTCCAGCCGGCGGAACAGGAAGACGAGAATGCCGGTGATCGCCATATAGACCGCGGCCAGAAGCAGCAAGGGTTCGTAGGTGATGAACAGTTCCTGCCGCACCCGCGAGGCGACGGCGTAGACGTCTATCATGGTGATGGTCGCCACCAGCGGCGTCGCCTTCAATTGCAGCACCGTCTCGCCGGCCAGCGTCGGCAGCGCCCGGTGCAGCGCCTGCTTCAGCCAGATGCGGCGGAAGATTTTCCAGCGGCTCATGCCGAAGGCGCGGGCCGCTTCCAGTTGGCCGCGCGGCACGCCGGCGAAGGCGCCGCGCATCACCTCTCCCTCGTAGCCGGCATAGGACAGGGTCAGCGACAGAACGCCGTAGGGCCAGGCTTGCCTGAGATACGGCCAGAGCCAGGATTCGCGGATCCATGGGAATTGCGGGAACAGCGAGCCCAGGCCGTAATAGAGCAGCCATAGCTGCAGCAAGAGCGGCGTACCCCGGATCACGGTGCAGAACGCCTTGGCGGGAGCCGCCAGCCAGACCGGCCCCGCCGCCTGCGCCAGCCCCAGCGGAATGGCGAGCGCGATGCCGAGCACCGAGGTCACCACCAGCAGCCAGATGGTGCGCCAGATGCCTTCGAGCGCCAGCGGCAGATATCGCGGCAGCCAGTCCCAGCGCATGAAGAAGGCCGAGCCGAGCACGATCGCGAGCCCGATCAGGATCAGCACGATGCGGTGCGGCTGCAGCCAGCCCATCGCTTTATGCCGGGGCGTGACGTTCATCAGCGCTTCGGTCATGCGCCGGCTCCCGCGACCGAAGGCATGCCGCGCCGCGCCCAGCGTTCGATGCGGCCGATGATGGTGTTGGAGAACAGGGTGAGCGTAAGATAGATCGCGCCGGCCGCCATGAAGAAGGTGAAATAGGCTTTCGTCGCGCCGGCGGCGGTGCGCGTTACCTGCGTCAGTTCGTTGACGCCGACAATGGCGAGCAGCGCGGTGTCCTTGGTGGCGATCAGCCACAGATTGGCCAGTCCCGGTATGGCGAAGGGCAGCATTGCCGGCAGCGTGATGCGGCGCAGCAGCAGGCCCGGCGACATGCCGTAAGCGCGGGCGGCTTCGATCTGGCCCTGCGGTATGGCGAGGATCGCGCCGCGCAGCACCTCGGTCGAATAGGCGCCCTGCACCACGCCAAGGACAAAAATGCCGGCGGCGACGCCGTTGACGTCGGTCGGCGGGTAGCCGAAAGCGTCCAGCGCCCGATTGAGCAGGTCGGTGCCGGCGAAATAGAGAATCAGGATCAGCACCAGTTCCGGCACGGCGCGCACGATGGTGGTGTAGACCGCGGCGAGATCGCGCGCCACCGGCCCGCCATAGAGCTTGCACCAGGCGCCGAAGACGCCGATCGACAGGCCGAGCACGGTGGCGCCGACCGCGATCATCACCGAATTGAGGAAGCCGGAAAGCAGGAACGCGCCGCGGCCCGGCGGATCGAAGGCCAGCAGGGAGAGCGTGCTGTCGCCGAGGAATGAGGCCAGGTCGGTCAGGTCAGATTTCCTCCACTGTCCGGCGTATCCGCACCGCCGTCATCCTCGGGCTTGTCCCGAGGATCTGCTTCCGCTGCTGAATCTTCGACCACGCGGGAACGAGGAACAGCCGAAGCTCAGGCCATCCGCATTCTCACGGCAGATCCTCGGGACAGGCCCGAGGATGACGCCGAAGCAGCGGCCGGCTGCCCGGCCGCCGCTTCGGCCGATCCCTCAGTTCGTCTGCTTGTCGTCGCCGTAGATGTCGAAGTCGAAGTACTTCTTGGTGATCTCGGCATATTTGCCGTTCTCGCGGATGTCCTTGATGCCGGCGTTGATCTTGTCCTTCAGCGCCGTGTCGTCCTTGCGCACGCCGGCGCCGACGCCGGGGCCGAGCACTTCGAGGTCCGGCTCGACATAACCCTTGAGATCGCAGCAGGCCTTGCCCTGGTCGCTCTTCAGGAAGGCATCGAGCGCGATGGAATCGGCCTGCGTGGCGTCGATGCGGCCCGCGACCAGATCCTGGTTGGCCTCGTCCTGGGTCTGATATTCCTTGATCTCGGCGACGCTGTCGCCGAAATGCTTCTTGGCGTAGGCGGCATGAACGGTCGAGACCTGCACGCCGAGGATCTTGCCCTTCAGCCCTTCCGGCGTGGCGTCGAATTTCTGGCCCTTCGGGCCGACGATGGCGGTGGGCGTGTTGTAATACTTGTCCGAGAAGTCGATCTCCTTCTGGCGTTCGGCGGTGATCGACATCGAGTTCATGATCGTGTCGATCTTCTTGGCGTTGAGCGCCGGGATCAGGCCGTCCCAGGGAATGGGCGTCAGCACGCAATCGAGCTTCTGGTCGGCGCAGATCGCCATGACGATCTCGACCTCCCAGCCGCCCCAGTTGCCCGAGGCGTCCTGGCTGTAGAAAGGCGGATAGGCTTCCGGCGAGAAACCGACCTTGACTTGCTCGGCCTGGGCCGAGACCGCGCCGGCCAGCGCGATGGCGGCCGCGGCGACCGCCGTCTTCAGAAGTGTCTTCATCGTGATGCTCCCGTTTTCACGTCGTTGATGTTTCCGTCGGACCCGGTTTCTCCTGACCCTGGCCCGCTATCCCACATTGCGCAGGAACTGCTTGAGCCGGTCGGATTTCGGCGCGCCGAACAGTTGCTCCGGCGGCCCCTCCTCCTCCACCAGCCCGTTGTAGAGGTAGACGACATGGCTCGCGACCTCGCGGGCGAACTTCATCTCGTGCGTCACCAGCACCATGGTGCGCCCTTCGCGTGCCAGGTCGCCGATCACCTTCAGCACCTCGCCGACCAGTTCCGGGTCGAGCGCCGAGGTCGGCTCGTCGAACAGCATGACGCGCGGCTGGATGGCGAGCGCGCGCGCGATCGCGCCGCGCTGCTGCTGGCCGCCGGAGAGGAAGGCGGGATAGACGTCGCGCTTCTCGGCCAGGCCGACGCGCTCCAGCAGCTTTTCCGCCGTCGCGACCGCCTCGTCGCGCCTGACGCCAAGCACGTGCACCGGCACCTCGATGACGTTCTCGAGCAGCGTCATGTGGCTCCACAGATTGAAGTTCTGGAACACCATGCCCAGCCGCGAGCGGATGCGCTCGATCTGCCGCCGGTCGGCGGGCACGGTGTGGCCGTGGCTGTCGGCTTTCAGCCGGATCTCCTCGCCATTGACGCGGATGATGCCGCTGGTCGGATTTTCCAGGCAGTTGATGCAGCGCAGCAGCGTCGACTTGCCGGAACCGGAGCCGCCGATGATCGCCACCACCTCGCCGTCGCGCGCCGACAGCGACACGCCCTTCAGCACGTGCAGTTCGCCGAATTTCTTGTGCAGGCTCTCGACATGGATGGCTTCGGCCGGGGTCTGTCCGCCGGGCTTCGAAGCGGTAGCGGCTGGTGCGGCCGCGCTCAAACCGCCGCCTCCGCACAGTGTCGGTCTCGATGTCGGATACTGGTACGCCTACCCATGTCCCGTCACGCTTTTGCGCTCGCTTCGGCCGCCCGAATTCACGGACCCGACCGTCGGCGCGTTCCCCATTTTGGTCCGCATTACGGCACTTGCGAGGCCCGGATGCAAGTGTATAAATGCCCTCGCATGAAATTTTATCGATTTTTTTCAGGAGAGGCGCAGGCGTGAAGGTTTACGGTTCCCAGTCCATGGCGGCGCCTTTGAAGCGCGTTCTGATGCGGTCTGCCGGCAGCGCCATGCGCCGCGCGCAAGCCGCCGAATGGCACTATGGAGCGGGGTTCGAACCCGGCAAGGCTGCCCGGCAGCACGAGGAACTGGCGAGGCTCGTGGCTGGCAGCGGCGCCGCGATCGAGTGGCTGACCGACGCGGACGACGGGTTGGCCGACTCGGTCTTCACCCATGACCCGTCGCTGATGAGCGACCATGGCGCGATCATCCTCTCCATGGGCAAGGCGCTGCGCGAGCCGGAGCCCGACCTGCACGCGGCTGCCTATGGCCGCATGGGCGTTCCAGTGCTCGGCCGCATCGACAAGCCCGGACAGGTCGAGGGCGGCGATTGCGTCTGGGTGGACAAGAACACGCTTGCCGTCGGCCGCGGCGTGCGCACCAATCAGGACGGCATCCAGCAGCTTGCCAATCTGCTCGGCCCGAAAGGCGTTTCCGTCTGGGGCTTCGACCTGCCGCTATGGCAGGGCGAGGAGGCCTGCCTGCATCTCCAGTCGGTCATTTCGCCGCTCGCCGACGATCTGGCGCTGGTCCACGCGCCGCTGCTGCCGGCCGCCTTCTACCAGATGCTGCGGCAGAAAGGCATTTCGCTCGTCCACGGCGACGCCGACGAATTCCACGCCTCGAACGGCCTGAGCCTCAACGTGCTGGCGACCGCGCCGCGGCAGGTCATCGCCGTCGCCGGTTTTCCGAAGACCGCGGCCGCCATGCAGGCGGCCGGCTGCGCGGTGCAGACCTTCGAGGCCGACGCGCTCTGCATCGCCTGCGAGGGCGGCCCGACCTGCCTGACCAGGCCGGTGCTTAGGGGATGAGGGACGGAGCCAGCCTTTGCAAGTTCGTGCCGCCCCTCATCTGCCTGCCGGCATCTTCTCCCGGTAAACGGGGAGAAGAAAGCCCATGACCCTCGGCGAAGCCCTCATCACCCTCCTCGAGGCGCACGGCGTCGACACCGTGTTCGGCATTCCAGGCGTGCATACGATCGAGCTCTATCGCGGGTTGGCGCGCTCGAACATCCGCCACGTCACGCCGCGCCATGAGCAGGGCGCGGCCTTCATGGCCGATGGCTATGCGCGCGCTTCGGGGAAGCCGGGCGTGGCCTTCGTCATCACCGGGCCGGGCCTGACCAACGCCATCACCGCCATGGCGCAGGCGCGCGCCGATTCCGTGCCGATGCTGGTGATCTCCGGCGTCAACGCCACGGCCACGCTCGGTAAGGGTCTCGGCCACTTGCACGAACTGCCGGATCAGCGCGGCATGATGGAGAAGGTGGCGCTTTCCTCGACCCGCGTCGTCGAGCCGGCGGAACTGCCGGATGCACTCGCAAAAGCCTTCGCGCTGTTTGCCTCGGCGCGGCCGGGACCGGTGCATATCGAGATCCCCACCGACGTCATGGTCAAGCCGGCGGACGGTCTTTCTCCTGCGCTGCGCAACGTTGCGCCGCCGACGCCGGAAAAGGCTGCCATCGAGGAAGCCGCCCGGCTCGCGGCGGGAGCAAAACGCCCCCTGATCCTCGCCGGCGGCGGCGCGAGGCGGGCCGAGACGCCGCTGCGTGCGCTGGCGGAAAGACTCGACGCGCCGGTCGTCCAGACCGCCAATGCGCGCGGGCTGATGCACGGCCATCCGCTGATTGTTCCGGCCAGCCCCAGCCTGAAGGCGGTGCGCGCCCTGATGGCCGAGACGGATTTCGTCCTCGCCGCCGGCACCGAATTCGGCCCGACCGACTACGACATGTATGGCGACGGCGGATTCATCCCGCCGGCAAACCTCGTGCGTATCGACATCGATCCGGCGCAACTCGCGCGGCGGCCTGCTGCGGTGTCGATCCAGGCGGATTGCGGCACGGCGCTGGAGGCGATCCTCTCCGCGTTTCCTCGCCCCGACGGGGTGGGGGAGAGGTGGCGCGCGAAGCCCGTCGGAGAGGGGGGCGACAGCGGCCAGAAAGTCGATTCCCAGGCGCCAGCCGGTCACCGTCGCGCCGCCACCGTCCGCGATGCCGCCTGGGCCGAGATCGGCCCCGCCATGCAGGCGCAGGTGAAGGTCGTCGAAGCGATCCGCGATTGCCTCCCCGGCGCGCTCATCGTCGGCGATTCGACGCAGCCGGTCTATGCCGCCAACCTCTACTACGACCACGACCGGCCGGGCGGCTGGTTCAACGCCGCCACCGGCTTCGGCGCGCTGGGCTATGGCCCCCCGGCGGCGACCGGCGCCGCCCTTGCCGTGCCGGACGCGCCTGTCGTCTGCCTGACCGGCGACGGCGGCTTTCAGTTCACACTGCCGGAAATCGGCGCGGCCTGGGATGCCGGCGCCGATGTCATCTTCGTGGTGTGGAACAATCGCGGCTATCGCGAGATCGAGACCTCGATGCGCGAGGTCGGCGTCGAGCCGGTCGGTGTATCGCCGGCGCCGCCGGATTTCCTCAAGCTCGCCGCCGCCTACGGCATCGGCGCCGAACGGCTGAACGGCCTGCAGGACCTTCCCGAGGCGTTGACGCGCGCCCGCGCCTCGCAAAAACCGCGCATCGTCGAAATTTCAGTTGAGTGAACGGGCAAAAGGCGCGACGGTCCCCGACCGGGACGGCAACGGGAACGAACGACGATGACGGGTCTGGCGGACAAGCATGTCGTGATCACCGGCGGCACTGGCCAGCTTGGCAGCGCCGTGGTGGCGAAGCTGCTGGAAGCCGGCGCGATCTGCCATGTGCCGAACAGCCATGCCGCCGCGCCCGGGCATTTCCCGTTCGCCGCGCATGAGCGCGTCCGCCTCGTCCACAATATCTATCTTGCGGACTCGCCGGCCGTCGACGCGTTCTATCGCGACGTCCCGGAACTGTGGGCATCGATCCACCTTGCCGGCGGCTTCGCCGCGGCGCCCTTCGACAAGACCGAATCGGCTTCCTTCACCGAGATGATGGAGACAAATATCCGCACCGCCTTCCTGTGCAGCCGGGCGGCGGTGCGCGCCATGCTGGCCACCCGCACGACTGGCCGCATCGTCAACGTGTCCGCCCGTCCCGGCCTCGATCCGCGCCGCGGCGCCGGCATGGTGGCCTATGCGGCGAGCAAGGCGGCGGTGGCGGCGCTGACGGTGGCGTTGGCCGAGGAGGTCAAGGCCAAGGGCATTCTCGTCAACGCGATCGCGCCCTCGACGCTGGATACCGCCACCAACCGTGCCGACATGCCCGATGCCGACTTCACCAAATGGGTCAGCCTGGAGGCCGCGGCCGAGGCGATCGTCTATCTCGCTTCGCCGCGCAACGAGGCGATGAGCGGCGCGCTGGTGCCGCTCTATGGAAGGGCATAGCCTCGGCCTGAACTCGACCGCGAGGCGTCACGAAAAAACCCGCCGGAGCGATCCGGCGGGTTCTTTGTCTCTGTCGGTCGCGCCGTTGAGAACGGCGCAGCCAATGAAGGAAGGGCTTAGTTGCCGCCCTGCTTCTTCAGCGCGGCGCCCAGGATGTCGCCCAGCGAGGCGCCGGAGTCGGTCGAGCCGTACTGCGCGACGGCCTCCTTCTCCTCGGCGATCTCGAGCGCCTTGATCGAGACCTGCAGCTTGCGGGTCTTCTTGTCGAAGGCGATGACGCGCGCGTCGACCTTCTGGCCGACGGTGAAGCGCTCGGGGCGCTGCTCGTCGCGGTCGCGCGACAGGTCGGAACGCTTGATGAAGCTGTCGAGACCGCTCTCCACCAGCCGCACCTCGATGCCGCCGTCCTTGACGCCGGTCACCTCGCAGGTCACCACGGCGTTCTTGCGCAGCTCGCCGGAAGTGGCGGCGTCGCCGGCCGCGTCCCGGCTAAGCTGCTTGACGCCGAGCGAGATGCGCTCCTTCTCGACATCGACGTCGAGCACCTGCGCCTTGACCATCTGGCCCTTCTGGTACTCCTCGATGACCTGCTCGCCCGGACGCGTCCAGTCGAGATCGGAGAGGTGCACCATGCCGTCCACGTCGCCGTCGAGGCCGATGAACAGGCCGAACTCGGTCTTGTTCTTGACCTCGCCCTCGACCTGGCTGCCGACCGGATGGTTG
>CAZBBT010000033.1:0-26740 GCA_964490065.1 uncultured Mesorhizobium sp.
CCGGATCATTTCTCCTACTGCCCTACTGCCCTACTGCCCTACTGCCCTACTGCCCTACTGCCCTATCCCGGTTGCGCGTGCGCCAAAGACCGCCTAACAGGGGAAGCGTGAAAACCCCTTCGCAGGTGCGAACTTCCTATGGACGCCCTCAAGCTCGTCGCCCTTGACGAACAGGACCTCAGCATCGTCTCGGCGCATGCCCAGGATGCCGTCGCGAAAGTCGGTGAACTCGAGTTCCTGCCGGCGCTGAAACGCTTCGTCGTGCCGATCCGCCGCTTTGCCTGGGAGGTGAAGTCCGGCTTCCTGCGCCAGCACAACGAACGGCGCCAGAGCGTGCTGCACTTCGACCGCGTGCTCGGCGTCAAGACCAGCGGCATCCGCCGCGACCAACCAGACGACGTGCTTTCGCTGCTGGCGGTCAGCTTCGTGGCCATCGATCAGCCGGCCGGCCTGATTGAACTGGTATTCTCGGGTGGTGGCGCGATCATGCTCGATGTCGAGTGCATCGAGGCGAGGCTTGCCGATCTCGGCAGCGCCTGGGCTGCCACGTCGCGGCCGCTCCACAGAGCGTGAGCGGCGAACCATGGCCATCACGCTCGACAGCGCTGCCCCCGATTTCGAGGAGCGGTTCGCCGCTTTCCTGACGACCAAGCGCGAGGTTTCCGCGGATGTCGACGCCGCGGTGCGTGCCATCATCGCTCGCGTCCGCGCCGAGGGTGATGGCGCGCTGATCGACTACAGCCGGCGCTTCGACCGCGCCGATCTCGAAAAGCTCGGTATCGCCGTGTCGCGCGAAGACGTGGCAGCGGCCTACGCCACCGCCGATCCGGCGACCGTCAAGGCGCTGGAATTTGCCCGAGATCGCATCCGCGCCCATCACGAGCGGCAGAAGCCGAGTGACGATCGCTACACCGATCCTATCGGCGTCGAACTCGGTTCGCGCTGGACGGCGATCGAGGCAGTCGGCCTCTATGTGCCGGGCGGTACGGCGAGCTATCCGAGTTCGGTACTGATGAACGCGGTTCCGGCACAGGTCGCCGGCGTCGAGCGCCTGGTCATCGTGGTGCCGGCCCCGGATGGCATCGTCAATCCGCTGGTGCTGGTCGCGGCAGACCTCGCCGGGGTTTCGGAAATCTACCGTGTCGGCGGTGCGCAGGCGGTGGCGGCGCTTGCCTACGGCACGGAAACGATCCGTCCGGTCTTCAAGATCGTCGGCCCGGGCAATGCCTATGTCGCCGCGGCCAAGCGGCAGGTATTCGGTACTGTCGGCATCGACATGATCGCCGGCCCGTCGGAAGTGCTGGTCGTCGCCGACGCCGACAACGATCCCGACTGGATCGCGGCCGACCTTTTGGCGCAGGCAGAGCATGATGCCTCGGCGCAATCGATCCTCGTCACCGACAGCGCCTCCTTCGCCCATTCTGTCGAGCAGGCGGTAGAGCGCCAGCTCCAAACGCTGCCGCGCGCGGAGACCGCAGCGGCGAGCTGGCGCGATTTCGGCGCGATCATACTGGTGGATTTGCTGGATGCGGCCCTGCCGCTGGTCGACCGCATCGCCGCCGAACACCTGGAGCTTGCCGTCGCCGATCCGGAAGCGCTGCTGACGCAAATCCGCAATGCCGGAGCAGTGTTCCTCGGCCGCCATACGCCGGAGGTCATCGGCGACTATGTCGGCGGATCGAACCATGTCCTGCCGACGGCACGATCGGCACGCTTCTCTTCGGGGCTCTCCGTGCTCGACTTCGTCAAGCGGACCTCGATCCTGAAGCTCGGTCCCGAGCAGTTGCGTCAATTGGCGCCCGTGGCGATCGCACTGGCCGAGGCCGAAGGGCTCGACGCGCACGGCCGCTCCGTCGCCATCCGGCTGAACATGTAGGCTCAGATGTCCGGGGTCGATAGCAACCGCGCCAGGCTGGTCGACGTCGAACTGGACGAATCGATCGGCCGCTCGACACCCGACGTCGAGCACGAGCGGGCGGTGGCGATCTTCGATCTCATCGAGGAGAACAGCTTTTCGCCTGTCGGCGACGACGGGGCAGGGCCATACAAATTGAAGCTGTCGCTGGCCGAATCGCGACTGGTGTTTGCCGTCAGCCGCGAGGACGGCGCGGCGGTGGTCACCCACATCCTGTCGTTGACGCCGTTCCGACGCATCGCCAAGGACTACTACCTGATCTGCGAGAGCTACTACGACGCCATCCGTTCCTCGACGCCGAGTCACATCGAGGCGATCGACATGGGTCGCCGCGGCCTGCACAACGAGGGCTCGCAGACGCTGATGGATCGGCTCTCCGGCAAGATCGACATCGACTTCGATACGGCGCGGCGGCTGTTCACCCTGGTGTGCGTGCTGCATTGGCGCGGTTGATCTTGGCCGCAAAATCCGCGCCGCCACGCTCCATCCTGTTCATGTGCCGCATGAATGCCGTGCGCTCGCCCATGGCCGAGGCGATTACCGGCTCGATGCTGCCGGCGGGAACCTTCGTCGCGTCTGCCGGGATCCTCCGCCACGGTGCACGCGATCCCTTCGTTGACGCAGCACTGGCAGAGAAGGGCCTGAGGCTCATGGATCATGAGCCGAGAACCATAGACGACATCGAGGATGCCTATTTCGATCTCGTCGTCACCCTGGCGCCCGAGGCGCATCACGCCGCGCTGGAGTGGACCCGCACCATGGCGGTGGAGGTGGAATACTGGCCGATGCCGGATCCGACGACCGCGATCGGCACGCGCGAGCAGATCATGGCGGCCTATCGCGATCTCTATGCCCGGCTGAAGGTGCGCATCGTGCGGCGTTTCTTGCTGGAGCGGGCAGATTAAGCGTGTTCACAAAGCGGCGATAATCATATAGGTTCCGCGCAATTTCCGGATTGGCCGCCCTGGCCGCAAGAATCCATCCAGACCGAAGGTAACGAATGCCGAAGGAAGAAGTCCTCGAGTTTCCGGGCGTGGTCACGGAACTTCTGCCCAATGCGATGTTCCGCGTGAAACTCGAAAACGAACACGAGATCATCGCTCACACCGCCGGCCGCATGCGCAAGAACCGCATCCGTGTGCTCACTGGCGACAAGGTCCTGGTCGAGATGACGCCCTATGATCTGACCAAGGGCCGCATCACCTATCGCTTCAAGTAACCGTCGCCCGGCCATGGGCATTTCACAGAAGCTTGTTCTCGCTTCCGGCTCGCCGCGCCGCATCGAACTGTTGCAGCAGGCGGGCCTCGAGCCGGACCGCGTGCTGCCGGCCGACATCGACGAGACTCCGCTGCGCGGCGAGCCCCCGCGCTCGCTGGCCAAGCGTCTGTCGAAGGAGAAGGCCGAGAAGGCGCTGATGGTGCTGATGGGCGAAGCCAGCTATCAGCCGGGTTTCGTGCTCGCCGCCGACACCGTCGTTGCGGTCGGCCGTCGCATCCTGCCCAAGGCCGAGACGATCGACGACGCGATTGCGTGCCTGCAACTTCTGTCGGGGCGCTCGCACCGGGTCTATTCCGGCATCTGCCTTATTGCGCCGTCGGGAACTGCACGCCAGCGCCTGGTCGAGACCAGGGTGCGCTTCAAGCGCCTGCCGCGCGGCGAGATCGACCGCTATGTCGCATCGGGCCAATGGCGCGGCAAGGCGGGCGGCTACGCCGTCCAAGGCTATGCCGGCGCTTTCATGGTGAAACTGGTCGGCTCGTACACCAACGTGGTCGGCCTGCCGCTCTATGAAACCATGGCTCTGCTCGCCGGCGAAGGCTTTGCCGTCCATGAGCGCTGGCCGGCCGGTGTGATCACGTGAGCGGGGCGCGATGAGCGCTGGCGACAAATCCGCGGTTACCCCGCTTCGCCCGCCCCGGCCTTGTCCTGAATGCGGCCGGCCCTCGACGCGCGAGAACTACCCGTTCTGCTCACCGCGCTGCAAGGCGATCGACTTGAACCGCTGGTTGAAAGGCGCCTACGCCATTCCTGTCCGCGACGACGAGGAAGAAGCAGGGAAATCGGCGCCGAAACCGCCCACCGACCGGGACGACGCTTGATCGCCGCGTTTCATCGCGCCGGGCCGAGGCTTGATCGGTAGCGCAGACTTGGCACGGCTTTGAATGATCGATTCATCGGGACCAAGCTGCCGCATCCCGGCAGCAAATCCATGTGCCCGACAGGTACCGCAGGCTCCGGTGGCAAGGCGCTGAAAATCGTCTCCGCGGCGCTGGACAGTGCGGATTCTCATGCTATAACCCACGCGCTTTCGGGGGGCGTCGGTGACGCTTTTCACGAAATCCAGCGAGGGGCGGCACACCTGCTCCCGCAGAGCGGCCCAGGTAGCTCAGTTGGTAGAGCAGCGGACTGAAAATCCGCGTGTCGGTGGTTCGATTCCGCCCCTGGGCACCATAATTTTCAAAGACTCGGACGATTGCTGACGATGCCATGTCGCAACGTTGTTGTGGCTTGCGGCCCGCTTGCGTCAGTTGCAGACGCTTCTCGATGTCGGTCGGGCGCATGGAAAAGAGGCCGTTCGGCCTTGACGTAGCGGCAAATTCGGTTTGTTCTGAACCAATAGCAGAATTGGTCCGGACCATTAGACACGACCTCATGTCGACGGAATCGAGAGAAAATTCCAATTATGCGCTGGAACGGCTGCGAGGGCTGCTGCGCTCCGGAGGTGTCGATGCGGATGGCAAGCTGCCGACCGAGCGTGAGCTCTCGACCTCGCTCGGCGTGAGTCGCCGCGCCGTCCGCCGTGCGCTGGAGGTGCTGGAGACGGAAGGTCGCGTCTGGCGACGCCAGGGCTCGGGCACCTATGCCGGCCGGCGTCCGGATGGCCTGAGCGAGCATGTCGGCTCGATCGTGGCGGGAACCGACCCGATGGAGGTGATGGAAGTGCGCCTGCGTATCGAGCCGCAGCTCGCGCAACTGGCCGCAGTGCGCGCCAAGGCAGGCGATATCGAACATCTCTATGAGCTCGCCATCAAGACGCGGGACAGCAGCGATGCCGACAGTCACGAATTGTGGGACGGCGCGCTGCACCGCCTGATCGCGCAATGCGCGGGCAACAGGTTCTTCCTGGTCATTTTCGACGTCATAAACCAGGTCCGTCAGGACCCAGCCTGGCAGACCATTCGCGAGCGCGCCCGCACGGCGGCCAGGACGGCGCCGCTGATCCACACCCAGCACATGGCGATCGTCGATGCGATCGCGGCGCACGATCCGGCCAGGGCCGGGGAAGCCATGCGCCAGCATCTTTTGACGTTGCAGGAAAGCCTTGTGCGCATCACCTCGCTCGACCGCCATGAAACGGAAGACGAGCGGGAGTTGACCTGATCTCGAAAAGAACGTCGGCCTGCGGATGAGCAGGCCGGAAATCGAAAAGGGAGGAAATGAAATGAAGATCACCAAATTCTTGCCGGCGCTGCTGGCAGGAGCGCTGTTCGCACTGCCGGCAGCCGCTGCCGAACTGAAGATCGGCCTGCAGGACGACGCCGATATACTCGATCCGGCGCAGTCGCAGACCTTTGTCGGTCGCATCGTCTACACGGCTCTGTGCGACAAGCTGGTCGACCTGTCGCCGGATCTGAAGATCGTGCCGCAGCTTGCCACGGAATGGTCATGGTCGGACGACGGCAAGGAACTCATCATGAAGCTGCGCCAGGGCGTCAAGTTCCATGACGGCACGCCCTTCAACGCGGAAGCGGTGGTCTATGACGTCAACCGCTCGATGTCCCTGCCGGAATCCAAGCGCAAGAGCGAGTTGAAGTCGGTGGAGAAGGTCGAGGCGACCGGCGAATACGAGGTCAAGTTCACGTTGAAGAACCCCGACGTCACGTTGCTTGCCTCGCTCTCCGACCGGGCCGGCATGATGATCTCGCCGACGGCGGCCAAGGAAATGGGTACCGATTTCGGCAACAAGCCGGTGTGCTCCGGCCCCTTCAAGTTCGTCGAGCGGGTGCAACAGGACCGCATCGTGCTGGAGAAGTTCCAGGACTACTGGAACAAGGACAACATCTTCATCGACAAGGTGACCTATATGCCGATCCCGGACACGACGGTGCGCCTTGCCAATCTGCGCGCCGGCGATCTCGACATGATCGAGCGGCTGGCGGCGAGCGACGCCGAATCGGTCAAGTCCGACCCGAACCTCAGCTATCAGAGCGTGGTCAACCTCGGCTGGCTGGCGATCTATTTCAACGTTCGCGAAAACGCCACCAGCCCGCTCGGCAAGGACAAGCGCCTGCGCCAGGCCTTCTCGCTGGCGATCGACCGCGAGGCGGCCAACCAGATCGTCTATGAAGGCACCTCGGTGGCCGGCAACCAGCCCTTCAGCCCGACCAGCCCATGGTACGACAAGGACTTCCCGGTGCCTGCCCGTGACATCGAGAAGGCCAAGGCGCTGGTCAAGGAAGCGGGCTTCGACCGCGTTCCCGTCGAGATGACCGTTACCAACAATCCGGTAGTGATGCAGATGATGCAGATCGTCCAGTCGATGGTGGCCGAGGCCGGCTTCGATGTCAGCCTCAAGGCGACGGAGTTCACCACGCTGCTCGACGACATGACCGCCGGCAACTATCAGGTCGCCCGCTCCGACTGGTCGGGCCGTGCCGATCCTGACGGCAACATCCACCAGTTCGTGACCTGCAAGGCGGCGCTCAACGATTCCGGCTACTGCAATCCGGAGGTCGACAAGCTGCTCAACGAGGCGCGCCAGTCGCCCGACGACACCGTGCGCAAGCAGAAATACGACGCCGCCAGGGCGATCCTGCGGGACGACCTGCCGATGACCTATCTCGGCCACCAGTCGTGGATCTGGGCGCTCAACAAGAAGGTCACCGGTTTCGTCCCCTATCCCGATGGCATGATCCGGCTGGTCGGCGTCAAGAAGGCGGACTGACTTTTCGCGGGCGGCGGCGCCGGCTTTCGAAAAGGCCGGCGTTGCCTCCCCATGACCCTCGCCCAATAATCCTCGCCACGGGGAGGCAGAATGTACAGCTACATCGGCAAGCGCGTGCTGGTCGCCATCCCGACGCTGCTGATCATCTCGATCTTTGTCTTCTCCCTGCAGAAGCTTCTGCCGGGCGACCCGGTGCTTGCCCTGGCGGGCGAGGATCGCGACCCGCAGACGATCGAATATCTGCGCGAGAAATACCATCTCAACGACCCGGTGCCGGTGCAGTACATACGCTGGGTCGGGGATGCGCTGCAGGGCGATCTCGGCATTTCGCTGAAGACCAACCAGCCGGTGCTGAAGCTGATCGGCGACAAGCTGCCGGTGACCATCCAGCTTGCCGTCATGTCGATCTTCTTCGCCTTCGTGATCGGTATCCCGATGGGCATACTGGCGGCGGTCAAGAAGAATACGGCCCTCGACTACATAGCCAATGTCGTGGCGCTGTCGGGCCTGTCGATTCCCAATTTCTGGCTGGGCATCATGCTGATCCTGCTGGTATCGGTGAAGCTCGGCTGGCTGCCTGCCTCCGGCTATCGGCCGTTCTTCGACGACCCGCTGCGCTCGATCGAGACGATGCTGATGCCGGCTTTCGTGCTGGGCAATGCGCTGGCCGCCACGTTGATGCGGCACACCCGTTCGGCGATGCTTTCGGTACTCAGCGCCGACTACATCCGCACCGCCCGCGCCAAGGGCCTATCCGAGCGCTCGGTGGTGCTCGAACACTCCTTCCGCAACGCCGTGCTGCCGATCGTGACGCTGAGCGCGCTGCTGTTCGGCGAGCTTCTGGCCGGCGCGGTGCTGACCGAGCAGATCTTCACCATCCCCGGGTTCGGCAAGCTCATCGTCGACGCCGTCTTCACCCGCGACTATGCCGTGGTGCAAGGCGTCGTGTTGTGTACGGCGGTCGGCTTCATCGTCATGAATCTCGTCGCCGACGTTCTCTATGTCCTGCTCAATCCGCGCATGAGGGCAGCGTTATGACGGCGCTTGAGCAGGTCGACATTCCACTCAGCGAGCAGCGCTCGCCAAGCCGCGCCTGGCGCAAGCTGAAGGCCAACAAGGGAGCGCTGGTCGGGCTTTGCATCATCACCTTCTTCGCCCTGCTTGCGGTGCTTGCACCTTTACTGCCGATCCCCAGCCCGGACGCCACGAACTGGTCGGCGATCCGCAAGGCGCCTTCCGCCATGCACTGGCTGGGCACAGACGATATCGGACGCGACATCCTCTCGCGCATGATCTGGGGGGCGCAGGCTTCACTGCTGGCCGGCGTGGTGTCGGTTGCCATAGCGGTGGCCATCGGCGTGCCATTCGGGCTCATCTCGGGTTATTTCGGCGGCTGGACCGACCAGATCATCTCGCGCATCACCGAGGCCTTCCTGGCGATGCCGTTCCTCATTACGGCGATTGCGCTCGCCGCCTTCCTGGGACCCAGCCTGACGAACGCCATGATCGCCATCGGCCTGTCGGCCATGCCGGTGTTTATCCGGCTTACGCGCGGGCAGGTGCTCTCGGTCAAGACCGAAGACTATGTCGAGGGCGCGCGCTCGATCGGGCTCCGGCACTCCTCGATCATCCTGCGTTACATATTGCCCAACGTCTTCGCGCCGATCCTCGTCCAGGCGACGCTGACGATTGCCACGGCCATCATCGCCGAGGCCAGCCTCTCCTTCCTCGGCCTTGGCCAGCAGCCGCCGGCACCAAGCTGGGGCTCGATGCTCAATGTCGCCAAGAACTACCTGTCGCAGGCACCCTGGATGGCGATGTGGCCCGGCATCGCGATCTTCCTCGTCGTTATCGGCTTCAATCTCCTCGGTGACGGCCTGCGCGACGCGCTGGACCCGCGCGAAGCATGATTTTCTGAAAGGACAGTTTGAAAAATGACAGTCTTCACCACCCGCCCCGAAATCCTCGGAACATTCGGGGTCGTCGCCTCGACCCACTGGATCGCTTCGGCGGTCGGCATGGGCATTCTTGAAAAAGGCGGAAACGCCTTCGACGCCGCGGTGGCGACCGGCTTCGTCCTGCAGATCGTCGAGCCGCATCTCGTCGGCCCCGGCGGAGACATGCCGGCGGTGATTTACTCTAAGAAAAAGGACAAGGTCGAGGTCATCTGCGCGCAGGGGCCCGCCCCGGCGGGCGCGACCATCGAGCACTACACCGCCGAGGGCCTTACGATGATCCCGGGCGACGGGCTGCTCGCCACCGTCATTCCCGGCTCTTTCGACGGCTGGATGCTGATGTTGCGCGACTATGGCACGATGAGCGTGCGAGAGGTGCTGGAGCCGGCGATCTATTATGCCGAACACGGGCACCCGATGCTGCCGCGCGTCACCGCAACCATCGCCGGCATGGCCGAGTTCTTCGAGAAGGAATGGCCGACCTCCTACGCGACCTGGTTGCCCGGCGGTGCGGTGCCGGAGCCGCATTCGAACGTGAAGAACCCCGTGCTCGCCGAGACCTGGAAGCGCATCGTCGCGGAGGCGGAAGCGAAGAAGGGGCGCGAGGCCGGGATCGAAGCGGCGCGCGACGCCTTCTATCGCGGCTGCGTCGCGGAGGCGATCCAACGCTATCTCGACAAGGCAGAAGTGATGGATGCCAGCGGCAGCCGCCACAAGGGCGTGCTGAGCGCGGCTGACATGGCCGGCTGGTCGGCCACCATCGAGGAACCGCTGACCTATGACTATGGCGACTGGACGGTCGCCAAGGTCGGACCGTGGGGCCAAGCGCCTGTGCTGCTGCAATGCCTGTCGCTGGTCAAGGGTTTCGACATCGCGGCCATGGACCCGGCCGGCGCCGACTTCGTGCATACCGTGACCGAGGCGATGAAGCTTGCCTTCGCCGACCGCGACGTCTACTACGGCGATCCGAATTTCTCCAACGTGCCGATCGAATATCTGCTCTCGGACGCCTATGCCGACGAGCGCCGCAAGCTGATCTCGGACAAGGCGTCGCTTGACCTGCGGCCCGGCAAGGTGCCCGGCTTCGAAAAGCAGTTCGACTTGACGATGAAGCTGCTCGATGCCGATTCGCAGACCGGCGCCGTCTACGAGCCGACCATGGCACATCTTTCGGAGAAGCGCGGCGACACCGTCCACATCGATGTCATCGACCGGCACGGCAACATGGTCTCGGTGACGCCGTCTGGCGGCTGGCTGCAATCCTCGCCGACAGTTCCGGACCTCGGCTTCTGCCTCAACTCGCGTGCCCAGATGTTCTGGCTGAAGTCAGGCCTGCCGACATCGCTGGAACCGGGCAAAAGGCCGCGAACCACGCTCACGCCCTCGCTCGGCCTCCATCAGGGACGGCCGACACTCGCCTTCGGAACGCCGGGCGGCGACCAGCAGGAACAGTGGCAGCTTTCCTTCTTCCTGCGCCATGTCCATCACGGCCTGAACCTGCAGGAGGCGATCGACCTGCCGCTGTTCCACACGGCCCATTTCCCGGCCTCCTTCTATCCGCGCACGCGCGAGCCGGGCAGCCTGATCGCCGAGGCGGATTTCGGCGAGGCGGTGCTCGACGAACTCAGGCGCCGGGGTCATGGGCTCACCGTTTCGGATCCCTGGACGATCGGCAGGCTGACCGCCGCCAAACGCGACGCCGACGGGCTTTTGCGCGCAGGGGCGACGCCGCGCCTGATGCAGGCCTACGCGGTGGGCCGATGAACGAAAACCTGTCGCTCGGACGCCCTTCTGAAAGCGCGCCGGCAAGGGCCGGCGAACCGGTCCTGTCGGTTCGCGGGCTGACCACGTCGTTCCTTGTCGACGGCACCTGGAAGACGGTGGTGCGCGATGTGTCCTTCGACGTCATGCCCGGCGAGACCGTCGCCATAGTCGGCGAATCCGGCTCGGGCAAGAGCGTCACCTCGCTCTCGATCATGCGGCTGCTGGCCAAGGGGTCGAGCCGGATCGAAGGCAGCATTTTTCTCAACGGCAAGGACATTCTCGCCCTTTCCGACAGGGAAATGCGGCGGGTGCGCGGCGTCGACGCCGCCATGATCTTCCAGGAGCCGATGACCAGCCTCAACCCGGTCTTCACCATCGGCCGGCAGATTTCCGAGGCGCTGACCTGCCACGGCGACATTTCGAAGGCCAAGGCGCGGGCCGAGACGGTGCGGCTCCTGGAAAAGGTGCGCATCCCCAACGCCGCCTCGCGTTTCGACGACTATCCGCACCAGTTTTCCGGCGGCATGCGGCAGCGTGTCATGATAGCCATGGCGCTGGCCAGCCGCCCCCGCCTGCTGATCGCAGACGAACCGACGACGGCGCTCGATGTCACCATCCAGGGCCAGATTCTCGACCTCATCAAGGTGTTGCAGGAAGAAGACGGCATGTCAGTCCTCTTCATCACCCACGACATGGGCGTAGTCGCCGAGATCGCCGACCGCACCATCGTCATGTACCGCGGCGAGGCGATCGAGACCGGTTCCACCGCCGATATCTTCAGGAACGGCCGGCAGCCTTACACCCGCGCGCTGCTCTCGGCCGTTCCCCGACTCGGTTCGATGGCCGGGCATGAATGGCCGCTGCGCTTCCCCATCGTCGACGTCGAGACCGGCGCGCGCAGCGAGCCGACGGAAGTCGCCGGCACGGTGGATCAGGCAGCGGCGCCGGTTCTGGAGGTGGAAAAGCTCACCACCCGCTTCGACGTTCTGGGCGGGCTGCTCGGCCGCAAGGTGGGCGCCGTGCACGCCGTGGAAAACGTTTCCTTCGATCTCTTTCAGGGCGAGACGCTGTCGCTGGTCGGCGAATCCGGTTGTGGCAAGTCGACGACCGGCCGCTCCATCACCCGTCTGGTCCAGCCGAACGCCGGCACCGTCAGGCTGGAGGGGCAAAACGTTCTCGAACTCGACACGGCTTCCATGCGGCGCACGCGGCGCAGCATCCAGATGATCTTCCAGGATCCCTTCGCCAGCCTCAATCCGCGCATGACGGTAGGAGCAACCGTGGCCGAGCCGATCGTCGAGCATGGGCTGGGCACCCGCGCCTTAGCGCGCGACAAGGCCGCCGATCTGTTGAAGCGTGTCGGCCTGAGCCCTGACATGATGAAGCGCTATCCGCACGAATTCTCCGGCGGCCAGCGCCAGCGCATCTGCATCGCCCGCGCGCTGGCACTCGATCCCAAGGTGATCGTCGCCGACGAGAGCGTGTCGGCGCTGGATGTCTCGATCAAGGCGCAGGTCTGCAACCTGCTGATGGACCTGCAGCAGAATTTGAAGCTCGCCTTTCTGTTTATCTCGCACGATATGGCCGTGGTCGAGCGCGTCAGCCATCGCGTCGCGGTCATGTATCTCGGCGAGATCGTCGAGATCGGGCCGCGCGAAGCGGTGTTTTCCGACCCACGGCATTCCTACACGAAGAAGCTGATGGCGGCGGTGCCGGTGCCCGATCCGGCGCGGCGCGGCATCAGGCGCAATCTCGCCGTGGACGAGTTGAAAAGTCCCGTTCGGCCTCTCGGCTACGTGGTGCCGACGCGGCGCTACGAGGAGGTCGGCCCCGGCCATCTGGTGCGCATGGACGACGGCATGTGAACCGTCTCCGTCCCCGTTCAGGCCCCGCCCATATAGATGTCCATGATCTGGCGGTCGTCGCGCACATCCTTTGGCGACCCTTCGAAGCGCTTTTCGCCTGCCGCCAGGATGTAGAGCCGGTCGGCGATGGGCATGGCCTCGCGGATGTTCTGCTCGACCATCAGCACGCCGATGCCTTCCCTGGTCATCGCGGTGATGCGCTCCAGCGTCTCGGTGACCATGGCCGGTGAAAGACCCGCGGACGGCTCGTCCAGCAGGATGAAGCGCGGCTCCGACACCAGCGCGCGCGCCAGCGACAGCATGGCCTGTTCGCCGCCGGACAGCGAACCTGCCTGGACCCGGCGGCGTCGCGCCAGCGACGGATATTCTTCGATCAGCCGCTCGATGCGGCTCTCCACCAGCCGCTTGTCGGCGATCGCGTAGCCGCCCATGCGCAGGTTTTCCATGACCGTCAGGCGCGGGAACACGCCGCCGCCCTGCGGCATCAGCACCAGCCCGTGGCGGACCACGTCATGGACGGGAAGGTTTGACAAAACGGCGTCATCGAGGCGCGCGGACCCCTCCCACACCGGCAGCGCGCCGGCGATCGCCTTGAGCAGGGTGGATTTGCCGCAGCCGTTCGGCCCGAAGATGCAGGTGATCCGGCCGGCCTCGGCCGTCAGCGACACGCCGCGGACGATCTCCTGCTTGCCGTAGCCGGTGACGATGGAATCGGCGGTCAATGTACTCATTGCGGCCGCCCCAGGTAGCTCTGCATAACCTGCGAATTGCGCACGATGTCCTCGAAGGAGCCGCTGGCCACCACCCGGCCGGCATCCATGACGATGATGCGGTCGCACACATTGCGCACCATCTCCATGTCGTGCTCGATGACGAGGAAGGACACGCCCTCGCCGCGCAGCCTGGCGATCGCCGCCAGGATGATCTTGCGGATATTGGGATGGACGCCTGCCGTCACCTCGTCGAGCAGGATCAGCTTCGCCTGCCGCATGACGGCGCGGCCGAATTCCAGGAGTTTCTGCTGGCCGCCTGAGAGGTCGGAGGCGCGATTGTCGGCGACGGGCTCCAGTTTCAGCAGCGAAAGAGTCTCGACCGCCCGCTCACGCGCGCCAGCCCAATGGCCTTCTGCCGCCGCAGCAAGCAGGTTCTCCGTCACCGTCATGTTGTCGAACATGGCGGGAATCTGGAAGGTGCGGGCAAGGCCGAGCCGTGCGATCGCGTGCGCGCTCCTGCCGGCGATATCGTTCCCGTTAAAGCGGATCTGACCGCGGTCGGGCGTCACGGCGCCGGATACCAGGCTGAACAGCGTCGATTTTCCCGAACCGTTGGGACCGATCAGGCCGACGATCTCGCGCCTGCCGACGTCCAGCGACACGCCGTCCGCGGCCTTGATGCCGCCGAAATGACGATAAAGGTCCCTGACAGCGAGAACGGGGCCGCTCGCGGCCGTCGCCACGGTGGATTGCACGACGGCGCTCACCTTTGGCCACCCTCGCTGGAGACGAGCTTTTCAACGGTCTTGTCCAGCACGGTACCTGACTTGGCCGCTCGCCGCGTGAACAGCCCGGCGATGCCGTTGGGCAGGAACAGCACCACCAGCACGATGGCAGCGCCCAATATGGCGATGTAGAAGGCGGTATCGCCCCAATACATCCAGATCAGCCGGTTGATGACGAACAGCGCCACGCCGCCGATGGCCGGGCCCCAAAGCGTGCCCAGTCCGCCCAGAAGCACCATCACCACCATCTGATCGGTGATATCGCCGCCGAACACCGACTTGGGGTTTATGAAGGTGACCCAGTAGGCAAAGATCGCGCCGAAGACGGAGGCGGTCACGGCGCTGAGCACGAAGGTCTGCAGCTTCACCAGCGCCGTATTGATGCCCATCGCCTCGGCGGCCGGTTCATGGTCGCGCAGCGCCTTGACCTTCAACCCGAAGCGCGAGCGCTCGAACAGAGCCCAGGTGACGAGATAGGTCAGCGCGGCGGTACCGAACATGGCGAAATAGAAGAAGCGCTCGTTGAGATAGGGCGGCAGGCCTATCCCGCCTGTCCCACCGGTGAATTCCATCACCGTGGCGAACTGGATGAGCACCTCCGCGAAGGCCCAGGTGGCGATAGCGAAATAGGCGCCGCGCAGCCGCAGCGTCGGTGCGCCGATGATCGCGGCGAACAGAGCCGTCACCACCATGCCGGCGGGAATGGTGGCGAGGAACGGCAGGCCGAACGGGTCGCCCATCAGCAACGCCGCCACGTAGGCGCCGAGACCGAAAAAGGCCGATTGGCCGAAGTTGATATAGCCGGCATAGCCGCCCAGCATGTTCCATGAGCAGGCAAGCCCCGCCCACATCAGCGCGCCGGTGGCGACGCGCAGCCAGTAGTTGTTCACCGTCCATGGCAGTAGCGCCAGCACGACGACTACCGCGACCAGAATGAGCAGCCCGAACCGGCGTCTGTCCATATCCGGCCTCACAAGCCGCGCTGCAGGATCCCGCGCGGGGATACGAGCAGGACAAGGAACAGCGTGGCGAAGATCGCCAGCAGCGAATAGCTCGAACCGACATAGGTCGCGACGAATGCTTCGATCACGCCGAGCAGGAGTGCCGCGACCAGCGCGCCGCCGACCGAGCCGAGTCCCGCCAGCACCGCGACGAAGAAGGCGAACAGCGTGTAGCGCAGTCCGACCTCCGGATTGACCGAGTAGATGGCTCCCATCAGCACGCCGGCCATGGCGGTGATGCCGGCATAGAGGCCGTATACGTTGGCGCTGAGCCGCCGGATGTTGACGCCCATGAGCGCCGCGTTGTGCCGGTTCTCTGCTGTGGCGCGGATCGCCAGCCCGTAGCGCGTCCGGTAAAGGAAGAGGAACAGGCCGCCGGCGATTGCCGCGGCAAAAACGGCCGCCGCGACACGGATGAGCGGCACCGTGACCGGGCCGATCGCCAGGCTTTCCCCGCTCAGCACGGTCGTCACATTGCGCGTGTTGAAGCCCCACGCCGTCAGCATGCCGCCGCGCAGCAGCGTGAACAGGCCGAAGGTGAGCGCCAGCGCCATCAGTTCCGGCCGCGCCGTGCGGCTGTTGCGGACATTGTAGAGAACCGGCCCGATCAGGTAGCCGATGGCACCGAACAGGACGAAGGCCAGAGGTATGGCGAGGAAGCCGTCCAGGCCCAGCGCCGCCGTCACGTAGTAGCCGAGATAGCCGCCGAGCACGACCCAGCCGCCGACCGCGAAATCGATGACGTGCAGCACGCCGAAGGCGAGCTGAAAGGCGATGGTGAAGGTGGCGATGACGCCGCCGATCAAAAGTCCGTTCAGCAGAGTCTGGAGGAAAAGATCCAAGGCGGGAACCGTCTGGCTGTCAGGAAAACGGATGGCGCATTCAGCTTGGCATGGTGGGACGTTTCGCCACGATGCGCAACCTTGAATGCCGGCCGAATGGGGATCGTGCAAATCCCCATTCGGTCCGTGCCACGCTTCTTATTTCCACGCCGGCAGCGGGTAGATGTAGTCGGCCGCCGCCGCTTCCTTTGGACCGACGGCGACAACCTTGCCACCCTGGATCTGCACCAGCACCGGCACCGGCTGGACGTTGTCGTGATAGTGCGGGCCGTCCTTCTCGAACTTGATCGGGCCGTAGAAGGTCTGGATGTCGGTTTCGGCAATGGCATCCTTCAACGCCACCCGGTCTTCGGGCGTCAGCGCTGGTTTCTTGCCGAGGCGCTTGAGCGCATCGCCAAGCACCAGGCCGCTGGCCGCGCAGCCGGCCGCCGTATAATCCGGCTCGCCGCCGAGCTTCTTCGTCGCCATGTCGGAGAACTCTTTGGCGGTCCCGAAGACATCGTCCTTGTAAGCCACGGTCGGCAGCCAGACCACCACGCCCGTGACGCCGTCGGCGTCGGCGCCGAGCGCCTGGGCGAAGGCAGGATTGGTGATGCCGTAGTGCATGATGAGCGCTTTCGGTCGAAAATTCAGTGACTTCGAGGTTTTGACCACGTTGATCAGAATTTCCTCATGGCCGCCGACGGCGACGACGTCGGGATTGAGCGCGGCGATCTTGGAGATGACCGGGGTGAGGTCGCCTTCCGGTGGCACCAGTTCGTAGGCGACCATTTCGAGACCGGCGGCCTTGACGCCGTCGCGGAAGCCTTCGCCGGTTTCCTTGGAGAACGGCTCGTTGACACCGATCACCGCCACCGTCTTGGCTGCGGGATTGGACGTCTTTGCCAGCACGCCCAGCGAAAGGCCTGAGGTCGTGTCGACGGACGGGATGATGCCGAAGTTGAACTCGGGCTTCGCCTTCCAGACATTCGGCGATTCCGCCGAACCGGAAATCATCGGCACCTGGTATTTCTGGCAGATCGGCTGCACCGCAATGGTCGAGCCGCTGGTATAGGGCCCGAAAAGCACGTCGACTTCGTTCTGCACGATCAACCGCTCGGCGGCGTCGGCGCCGGTGGCCGGATTGGACTGGTCGTCGCCATAGAACATGTCCACCTTGAAGCGGTCGCCGCCGACCTCGAGGCCGCCCTTGGCGTTGATCTCTTCGGCCCACAGGTCGTAGCCCTGCTTGGTGAGGTTGCCGCCGAGGATGTTCTCGCCCGACAGCGAGGTGATGACGCCGGCCTTGAAGGTCGCCGCCTGCGCGCGCGCCGTCCGCACGAACGGCATGCCCAGCGCGCCGACGGTGACGGCGAGCGCGCTGCCGCCGAGGAACCGGCGGCGCGAGAAAGAGCGATTGATCGGAGCCATGACGCAAAATCCTCCCTTTGCGTTGTTGCGGTCGAAGCCGAAACTTTTGTTCATCATACGATCATATGCACATCGCCCAGACAAGCGGCGTTGTGCGCAGGATTGTCCGATGACAAGCGGGGCCGCGCCGGCGACTTTTCGGCGGTTCGAACGTCAGTGTAGGCAGGCCGGATCAGGCGCGCTTCAGGATCGCTGAAAAGCGTGGGGCGAAGGCGCGCCCGATCGGTTCCGCCGCCGCACCGATCGCCACGGACCACGGATCGACGATGCCAAGCTGGAACCGCGGCAACCCGCGGCCCGGCCGCTCGGCAAGCGACGGCAGCAGCGGATGGGTTGCCTCGACCACACGGCTTGCAAGGGTCGCGGCGGTTCCGGTTGTCAGGATGACGGTCTGCGGGTCGAGGAAATTCTCGATGAGCTGGACGCTCCAGCGCAGATCCTCCGAGGCCTCCGCGATCCATGACCGGACCTTCGGGTCGTTGCGCAGGGTCAGCGTCTCGATCGCCTCGTTCAGCCTCGAATCGGCAGGATCCAGTCCGAGCGACTGGTAGAGCGCCGCCAGCGAGGCCCTGTGTTCCAGCGGAATGCGGTCGGCACCTCTCGGCGACAGCAAAGCCATGCCGATCTCGCCGGCATTGCCGCTGCTGCCGGAATATAGCCCTCCGTCGAGGATGAGACCCGCGCCGATGCCGTAGCCGAGATAGAGGCATACGGCATGGCTGAGGCCGTGAGCGGCGCCGATCATGCGCTCGGCGATCGCGCAGGCGGCAGAGTCGTTCTGCAGCGAGACGTCCAGGCCTGTGCGGGACGCCAGGGTTTCGATGAGCGGAAACCGCTGCCATGCCGACATCATCCAGGGATCGTCGTCGGCCGCATCGAGGCCGAAAGGGCCGGGCATAGCGACGCCGAGGCCGACCAGGCGTTTTTCCGCTTCGACACTGTGCGCGGCGAGGCCTTCGCGGACTTTGCCGATCAGGTCTAGAATGACCGCCATGCCGGTCTGCGGGCCTGTCGCGGGCAGGGTGGCCTCGGTGCGCGCCAATATGGTGCCGACCAGATTGACGGCGATCGCGCGCGTCACGTGGCGGTCGATCTGGAGGCCGATTGCGAAGGCGCCGTCCGGCACGAGACGATAAGGCGTGAAGGGCTGGCCGCGGCCCTTGCGCACGACCTCCATCGCCGTGACCAGGCCCTGCCGCTCGAGATCGTCGATAATGTTGGAAACCGCCTGCTTGGTGAGCTGCGTGGCGCGTGCAAGGTCTGCGCGCGAAAGCGGCCCGTTCAGCCTGAGCGCCTCGATGATGACGCGCCGGTTGTGGGCGCTCGCCCCCTCCTGGTTGGCGCCGAGCGCGGCGCGGATGGCGGGATTCTCGTTCAAGCCCTTTCCCACTCTCCGTTCCTGCCGGCGTTTCCCCACTTGACAGCAGTAGACGCATGGCGAACTATTAAGTCAAGCGGATTGACTTAATGAAAGCCCAAGGCTTTGGCCGCGAAGGTGTGCGGTTCGGCGGCGCAGATACCGGCAGCCGCCGGATACGATCGGACCCAAGCGGTCCTGAACGAAACGGGAGGAACATCATGTTGAAATCGACGGGCAGGATGCTTCTCGGCGCCGTCTTCCTGGGCGGGCTTTTCGCGCCCCAGGCAGCGTTCGCCGAAACCAAGCTCAACGCGCTCTTCATGGCCCAGGCCGCCTACAGCGAGGCCGACGTGCGCGCCATGACGGAGGCTTTCCAGAAGGCCAATCCCGACATCAGCGTCAATCTCGAGTTCGTGCCCTATGAAGGCCTGCACGACAAGACGGTTCTGGCGCAGGGCTCCGGCGGCGGCTACGATGTGGTGCTGTTCGACGTCATCTGGCCGGCCGAATACGCCACCAACAAGGTGCTGGTCGACGTCTCCGACAAGATCACCGACGACATGAAGAAGGGTGTGCTGCCGGGCGCGTGGACGACGGTGCAGTACGACGGCAAATATTACGGCATGCCGTGGATCCTCGACACCAAATACCTCTTCTACAACAAGGAAATCCTCGAGAAGGCCGGCATCGAGAATCCGCCCAAAACCTGGGCGGAACTCACCGAGCAGGCCAAGACGATCAAGGACAAGGGGCTGCTCGACACGCCGATCGCCTGGAGCTGGGCGCAGGCCGAAGCCGCGATCTGCGACTACACCACACTGGTCAGCGCCTATGGCGGCGATTTCCTCAAGGACGGCAAGCCGGACTTCCAGAACGGCGGCGGGCTGGACGCGCTGAAATACATGGTCGACAGCTACAAGTCCGGCCTCACCAACCCGAACTCCAAGGAGTTCCTGGAAGAGGACGTGCGCAAGGTGTTCGAGAACGGCGATGCCGCCTTCGCGCTGAACTGGACCTACATGTACAACATGGCCAACGATCCGAAGGACAGCAAGGTGGCCGGCAAGGTCGGCGTCGTGCCGGCGCCGGGCGTCGAGGGCAAGAGCGAGGTTTCGGCCGTCAACGGCTCGATGGGGCTGGGCGTCACGACGGCTTCGCAGCATCCCGACGAGGCCTGGAAATATATCGAGTTCATGACCTCGCAGGCGGTGCAGAACCAGTACGCCAAGCTCAGCCTGCCGATCTGGGCCTCGTCCTATGACGATCCTTCCGTGACCAAGGGCCAGGAAGAATTGATCGCCGCAGCCAAGCAGGGCCTCGCCGCCATGTATCCGCGTCCGACGACGCCGAAATACCAGGAACTTTCGGCTGCGCTGCAGCAGGCGATCCAGGAATCGCTGCTCGACCAGAAATCGCCCGAGGACGCGCTGAAGGAAGCCGCCGAGAACAGCGGGTTGTAAGCAGGATTGTGCATCTTCCCGTCGGTGGGACGTTACGCCGCCGACGGGAGTCTGCCATCTGTATCGGATCGTTCTGGCGAATGTCCTGCTTCACCCCCCTCTGGCCTGCCGGCCATCTCCCCCTCAAGGAGAGAGATCAGACGACGCGTCGGCTTTCGCCAATCGCTGATGTTGCCGGAAAGGCGGCGAGGCGGAAACTGCCAATCTCCTCCCTTGAGGGGGAGATGCACGGCAGGACAGAGAGGGGTGAGCGCCGCCGCCTCAAGCCTGCCATTCCCCGCCCATCCCGCCAGCCGGCCGCATCATGAGCACAACCTCGCTCACCACGCGCGCATGGTTGCTCATGCTGCCGCTGCTCGTCGTCATGGTGGCGGTCATCGGCTGGCCTCTGGCCGATACGGTGGCGTTGTCCTTCACCGACGCGAGGCTTGTCGGCACCAGCGGAAGTTTCGTCGGCATCGAGAACTACGCGAAGATGCTGTCGAGCTCGAATTTCCGCTCGACGCTCACCACCACCGCGCTGTTCGCGGTGATTTCGGTGACCGCCGAGATGGTGCTGGGCGTTGCGGTCGCCTTGCTGCTCAATCAGCAGTTCTACGGCCGCGCGGCGCTGAGAGCCTTGATGATCCTGCCCTGGGCGCTGCCCACCGTGGTGAACGCCACGCTATGGCGGCTGATCTATAATCCCGAATACGGCGCACTGAACGCGGCGCTCAGCCAGTTCGGTCTGATCGACGCCTACCGCTCCTGGCTGGGCGAACCGGGAACGGCGCTCGCCGCCATCATCGTCGCCGACTGCTGGAAGAATTTTCCGCTGGTGGCGCTGATCGCGCTGGCCGCCCTGCAGGCCGTGCCGCGCGAGATGAACGCGGCCGCGCTTGTGGACGGCGCCGGTCCGCTCGCGCGGTTCCGCTTCGTCACCCTGCCCTATCTGGCCGGTCCGCTGATGGTGGCGCTGGTGCTGCGCACCATCGAAGCCTTCAAGGTCTTCGACATCATCTGGGTGATGACGCGCGGCGGGCCCGCCAATTCCACCCGCACGCTGTCGATCCTCGTCTATCAGGAAGCCTTTTCGTTCCAGCGCGCCGGTTCGGGCGCGTCGCTGGCGCTGATCGTCACGCTGCTGGTCACGGTGCTTGCCGTCGCTTACGGCATAGTGATCCGCAAGGCAGCGGGGAGTGCTGCCTGATGGAACGCCGCAGTCTCGCCTTCTCGATCTTCATTCACGCCGCCGCGCTGCTGATGGCCATCGTCATCCTTGCACCGCTCGCGTGGCTGTTCGTGATGAGCATCTCACCGGCCGCCGACCTTGCCGCCAGGCCGCTGCGCTGGTGGCCCGATGTGGCGGATTTCTCGCGCTACCGGCTGCTGCTCTCGACCGCCGAAAACAGCGCGGGGGAAGCCTTCACCGCTTCGCTCAGGAACAGCCTCGAGGTCGCCGGTATGGCCACGCTCGCCGCGCTCGTCGTCGCCGTGCCGGCCGGATGGGCGGTGTCGCGCACGCCCGCGGTCGGCTGGTCGCTGTCCATGGTGATCGCCACCTACATGCTGCCGCCGGTGGCGCTGGCCGTGCCGCTCTATATGGGGCTTGCGCATCTCGGCCTGCTCAACAACGTGTTCGGCCTGGCGCTGGTCTATCTCACGCTGCTCGCGCCCTTCACCACCTGGCTGATGAAATCGGGCATCGACGGCATACCGGGCGAGATCGAGGCGGCGGCGATGATCGACGGCGCCAGCCTGTTGCAGACCTGGCGCATCCTGACCCTGCCGCTGGCCGCACCCGTGGTGGCGACCTCGGCGCTGTTTGCCGTCCTGCTCGCCTGGGACGAGTTCTTCTATGCGCTCTTGTTCACTTCGGACCAGCGCGCCAAGACGCTGACCGTGGCGATCGCCGACCTCGCCGGCGGACGCGTTTCGGACTAC
The DNA here is from genome assembly GCA_964490065.1 of uncultured Mesorhizobium sp. Taxonomy (GTDB): domain Bacteria; phylum Pseudomonadota; class Alphaproteobacteria; order Rhizobiales; family Rhizobiaceae; genus Mesorhizobium. The sequence continues at coordinate 21,940 of CAZBBT010000033.1, forward strand.
GGCCTGATCGCCACCGCCGGCGTGCTTGCGGCATTGCCGCCGGTGCTGATCGGGCTGGTGATGCAGCGGGCGCTGATCTCCGGCCTGACCAGCGGCGGCGTGAAAGGATGATTGTTCGGGAATGATGACACTTTCTTCCAGGCCGCGCCCATCCGGCCTCCTCGCCATCGATCGCGAAATGGCGCGCCAGCACGCCGACGCGCTGGCTTCCTTTGTGCAGGCAGGCCCGGTGGCCGAAAGGGTTGCCGCCTCGCTGAAACGGAACGGAAAGCTTCTGCTGCTCGGCATGGGCGCATCGCATGCCGTCGGCCGAGCGATCGAGCCGCTCTATCGCGCTCAGGGCATCGAGGCGATCGCGCTGCCGCTCTCGGAGCTGCTCGGCCAGGCGCTGCCGTTTGCCGACAAGGCTGTGCTCGTCACCTCGCAATCGGGCGAAAGCGCCGAGGTTGTGCGCTGGTTCAGGGAGGCGGGAGCGGCCGGCGACGTCTTCGGCCTGACGCTGGAGGCCGACTCCTTTCTCGGCCGCGCTGCACCATGCCTGGTGGGGGCGGGAGGCGCGGAGCACGCCTTTGCCGCGACCCGCAGCCTGACCGTCACCTTCGCGTTGCATATGGCGGTGCTTGCCGCACTTGGGGAGGATCCCGGTGAAGCGCTTCGCGCATTGGAGGCGCCGCAAGAGATCGACATCGGGCCGGCGCTGGCCGCGCTGGAAAACGTCGCCACCGTCGTGACCTCCGGCCGTCGCCTGCACGGCCTGGCGGAAGCGCTGGCGCTTGGGCTGACCGAATTGTCGCGGCTGCCCTGCCATGCGCTCGAAGGCGGCCAGTTGCGGCACGGGCCCATGGAGATGCTGGGAGAAAAGGTCGGCGTCGTGCTGTTCCGCGGCAGCGACCAGACCGGTGACCTTGTCGCCGGCCTGGCGGCCGCCGTGGCGGAAGCCGGTTCGCCCGCGATCGTCTTCGATGCGTCCGGCGCGGAACCGGCCAGGGGCGCCGTGACATTGACTTTCCGGCCGGCCAACGGCCTGGCTGCGATCTTCGCCATGCTGCCGGTAGCGCAGCGTCTGATGCTCGCCTTCGCCGATTCCCGCGTCGAGAACGCCGGCACGCCGATACGTTCCACCAAGATCACGCGGGACGAATGATGAAGCCGCTGGCCGTCATCGGCAACGTCAATGTCGACCTGATCGTGGGCCCGGTCGCGCCCTGGCCGACGGCCGGCACCGAGATCACCGCGGACCATGACGAACTGCGGGTCGGCGGTCAGGCCGGCAACAGCGCGCTCACCTGGGAGGCCCTCGGCGTCGATTACCAGATCGCCGCGAATGTCGGCTCCGACCAGTTCGGCCGCTGGCTGCGCGAAGCCTTCGGCCGGCGCGCCGAAAAATGGCCGGCACGGCCCGAAGGCACGACGTTGTCGGTCGGCATCACCCATCCGGATGGCGAGCGCACCTTCTTCACCACGCGCGGCCACGTGCCGCGCTTCAGCCTGGACGACGTGCTGATGATGCTCGACGGCGGCCGGCTCTCCGGCGGCTACGCCTTGCTCGGCGGCAGTTTCCTGACCGACGACCTCACCGCCCGCTACGACGAACTGTTCGACTGGGCCGATCGGTGGAGCATCGCGGTCGCGCTCGATACCGGCTGGCCGCCGGACGGCTGGAGCGCCCGCAACTCGGCGCTGATGCGCGGCTGGCTCCGCCGCTCGTCTTGCGCGCTGGTCAACGAGGTGGAGGCGACGTCCCTGAGGGGCATTGACGATCCTGCGGAAGCGGCGCTGCAACTCCATGCCGCCATGCCGCGCGGTGCCATCTTGGTTGTCAAATGCGGGCCGGACGGCGCGCTGGCCGTCGCTCCCGATGGTGCCCTTGTGCGGGCGGCTGCCCCGAAGGTGGCGGTGGTGGACACGATCGGCGCCGGAGATGTCTTCAACGCCGCCTTCCTTGCCGCGCTGGCCGGCGGCATGCCGCTTGCCGGTTGCCTTGCCGCGGGAACGGCGGTCGCCTCGCGCGCCATCTCGACCCGGCCGCGCAGCTACGGCGCGCTGCCGCACGGAGAACACCATGAGCACGCTTGATATCCGTGACGTCGCCAAGAGCTATGGCCGCGTCGAGACGCTGAAGGGCATCGACATTTCGCTGGCGCATGGCGAGTTCCTGGTGCTGCTGGGACCCTCCGGCTGCGGCAAGTCCACCCTGCTCAACATCATCGCCGGGCTGGCCGAACCGACCGGCGGCGACGTGCTGATCGACAGCCGTTCGGTGATCGGCGTTCATCCCAAGAATCGGGACATTTCGATGGTGTTCCAGTCCTATGCGCTCTACCCGAACCTCACCTTGGCGCGGAACATCGGCTTCGGGCTGGAGATGCGCAAGGTGCCTCCGGCCGAACGCGACAAGGCGGTGCGCGAGGCGGCGAAGCTTTTGCAGATCGAGAACCTTTTGGAGCGCAAGCCGGCCCAGCTTTCGGGCGGCCAGCGCCAGCGCGTCGCCATCGGCCGCGCGCTGGTGCGCAAGCCGCGCCTGTTCCTGTTCGACGAGCCGCTGTCCAACCTCGACGCCAAGCTGAGGCTGGAGATGCGCACCGAGCTGAAGCGTCTGCACCATATGCTCAACGCCACGGTGGTCTACGTCACCCACGACCAGGTCGAGGCGATGACGCTCGCCACCCGCATCGCCGTCATGCGCGACGGCCGCATCGAGCAGCTCGGCACGCCGAAGGAGATCTATGACCGGCCGGCTACCCGCTACGTCGCCGGCTTCGTCGGCGCCCCGCCGATGAACATGCTGGATGCCACGATCGAAAACGGCTCTCTCAAGATCGCGGACGCCGGACTGTCGCTGCCCCTGCCGCCGGCCTATGCGAAGTATGTGAAGGATGGCCGGCCGGTGGTGCTCGGCATACGCCCCGAAGCGCTGCGGGTGGCCGGAACATCGGCGGGCAATACGCTGCCCGCCGTCGCCGAGGTCATCGAGCTGACCGGCCCGGAGCTGGTTGCGACGATGCGCCTTGGCGAAACCGGAGGCGCCCGGAAGATCGTCGCCTCCCTGCCCGCGCGCACCCGGCTGGAAGAGGGCGGGAGTTGCAGGCTGGCGATGGACGTGGAGTCGGTTCATCTCTTCGATCGCGAGACGGGCAGGGCACTCGCCCGGCCGGAATGATCGCCGGGCGGAAGCGACGTGCCGACCGTCTTTCGTCGCCTCGGAGCGTCGGTCATCGTTCGGACATGGCTCGACGCCGGCTGACAAACTGTTTCTCGCCGATTCGAAACGTGTTCCATTGCCATGGAACCGGCAGAATATGGTCACATTTGCCGCCACATTTCGCATTCTTAACCTTCTGGATTGATCAACTCGGGGACTTTCCAGGGAATGCAGACATCCAGCCGCGCCGCGCTCGCCGCGACCACGCTTGCCGTCGGCCTGATGGCCGGCCTTTCCGCCACTCCCGCTTTCGCCAAATGCGGCCGCGCTTCCTGGTATGCTCTCCATTCGCGCACCGCATCCGGCGAGCGCATGGTCCCCTCGGCCCTGACCGCCGCCCATCGCACCCTGCCGTTCGGCACCCGCCTCAAGGTGACCAACCAGCGCAACGGCAAGAGCGTCGTGGTGCGCATCAACGACCGCGGCCCGTTCGTGAAGGGCCGGATGCTCGACCTGTCGCGGGGCGCGGCCAAGCAGATCGGCATGATCGGCGCCGGTCACGCCGCCGTCTGCACCGCGCGCCTGTAGGCGAATCGGCCGCGACCTTCATCGCAAACGTCTTCTCCCGGTGCCGTTGCAGTATGCCTTCGCAGCGCACACTTGGCCGGTCTCGCCGGAACATCGAGGATTCCCCGGGTGTTGGACTAAAGTTCCGCTTAAGTCACGCAAGGTGACGTATTGCGCCGCAACAATTCGGTGTTAACTTCGTTTCCCACATATTGAAGGTTCGGCGCGCTCGTCGTCCTTTCGGTCGCAGGGGCAGCGGAATCTCGATGTTCTATCAATTCTACGAAATGAATCATGCCGCCCTGCAGCCGGCGCGGGCCGTCGCGGACGCCGTGCGGATGCTCTACAGCAATCCGCTCAATCCGCTGTCGCATACGCCCTTCGGCCGGGCCGTGGCGGCCAGCGCCGAACTGTTCGAGCGCACGACGCGCCGCTACGGCAAGCCGAGCTTCGGCCTGGACAGGACCACGATCGACGGCAAGACCGTGCCCGTAACGGAGAAGGTCGTGTGGGCGCGGCCGTTCTGCAACCTGATCCATTTCCAGCGCGCGCTGCCGGCGGGCCGCCCGGCCGATCCGAAGCTTCTCGTCGTCGCGCCCATGTCCGGGCACTATGCCACGCTGCTGCGCGGCACGGTGGAGGCGATGCTGCCCCATGCCGACGTCCATATCACCGACTGGGTCGACGCCCGCATGGTACCGCTGGCCGAGGGCCATTTCGACCTCGACGACTATATCGACTACGTCGTCGACATGTTCCACGCGCTGGGGCCGGACACGCATGTGGTGGCGGTCTGCCAGCCTTCGGTGCCGGTTCTGGCGGCGGTGGCGCTGATGGAGGCGCGCGGCGACCGCTTCGCGCCGGCGACCATGACGCTGATGGGCGGGCCGATCGACACGCGCCGCAACCCGACCGCCGTGAACCTGCTGGCCGAGGCGAAGGGCACGCGATGGTTCCACGACAATGTCATCATGCGGGCGCCGTGGCCGTTGCCCGGCTTCGGCCGCGAGGTCTACCCCGGCTTCCTGCAGCTTTCCGGCTTCATGAGCATGAACCTCGACCGCCACATCGTCGCCCACAAGGACTTCTTCA
>CAZBBT010000034.1:0-26609 GCA_964490065.1 uncultured Mesorhizobium sp.
GCGCATCTCGATCGCGCGCGCGCTGTCGAGCAATCCCGATTTCCTCGTCTGCGACGAGCCGACCTCGGCGCTCGACGTGTCGGTGCAGGCGCAGATCCTGAACCTGATGCGCGACATGCAGCGCGAACTAGGCCTGACCTATCTGTTCATCAGTCACGATCTGGCGGTGGTGAATTTCATCGCCGATCAGATCGGCGTGATGTATCTCGGCCGCCTGGTCGAAATCGCACCGGCCGAACGGATTTTCGCGGCGCCGCAGCATCCCTACACGCGCCTTCTGCTCGACACGATCCCGGACCTGGAGATGCACCGCCGTGGCCGCGAGCCGGTCGCCGGCGAGGTGCCGAACCCGATCGACCCGCCGTCCGGATGCCACTTCCACCCGCGCTGTCCCTTCGCGGAGGCGCGTTGCCGCGGCGAGGCGCCGAAGCTGCTGCCGGCGCGCGTCGGCGGCGAGGTGTCGTGCCACGCCGTGGGGGAGGACAGGCTGCCGGCATCAGCCCTGGCTTCGACCGGAACGAACGCGTCCTTGCAGCTTGCCGTTTGAAAGCAGAAAAATGGATTTCGACTTCACCACCTTGCCGGACAGGGACCGCTACCGGCTGTTGTGCTCCTTTGTCGCGCCGCGGCCGATCGCGCTCATCACCACGCTGGGCGAGGACGGTTGCCACAACGCGGCACCGATGAGCTTCTTCAACGTCTTCTCGCAGGAACCGCCGATAGTCATCATCGGCATGCAGAGCCGGCCAAACGGCACCACCAAGGACACCGTCATCAACATCCGCCGCAGCGGCGAGTTCGTCGTCCACATGGTCGACATCGCCATTGCCGAGCAGATGATCGTCACCGGGATAAACTTTCCGAGCGACGTGGACGAGATTTCCTTTGCTGGGCTCACCGCGCTGCCCTCGGTCAAGGTGGCGCCGCCGCGCATCGCCGAATCGCCCTGCGCCATGGAATGCGTCGTCGAGCAGACAATCGACTACGAGACGCGCTCGATCGTGCTCGGCCGCGTCGTGCATATGCACGTGCGTGACGAATGCCTGGATGCCGACGGGCACTACATCGTGCCGGAGAAATACCTGCCCATCGCGCGGCTGCACGCCGACAACTATATCGTCGCGGATCGCCAGTTCGAACTGAAGAAGCCGGCGCATCTGCTGCATCACGAGGCGGCCAGCGGCTATGCCGAACCGGCGCCGGTCAAGGCGGCCGTCTGAAATGCGCATCCAGCTCGTTAATCCCAACTCGACACGCGCCATGACCGCCCAGATCGAGGCCGTCGCCCGGCGGGCCGCGTCGCCCGGCACGGTCATCGAGGCGATCAATCCCCCGGATACGCCGGCGAGCATCGAGGGCCATGCCGACGAGGCGCTGTCGGTGCCGGCCATGCTCGACCTCGTCCGCCAGGGCGAGGCCAACGGCGCCGACGCCCATGTCATCGCCTGTTTCGACGATCCCGGTCTGGGCGCGGCGCGCGAGATCGCGACCGGTCCGGTCATCGGCATCTGCGAGGCGGCGGTGCACGCGGTGACCATGATCTCGGCGCGCTTTTCCGTCATCACCAGCCTCGAGCGCTCGGTGCCGATCCTCGAGGACCTGATCTACGCCTACGGCGCCGAGCGTCGCTGCCGCCGGGTGCGGGCGGTCGACCTGCCGGTGCTGGCGCTGGAATCCGATCCGCTTTTCGCGCGCGAGAGCATAGCCCGCGAGATCGCCGCCGCTGTGCGGGAAGACCGTTGCGACGCCATCGTGCTGGGCTGCGCCGGCATGAGCGATCATTGCGCCTGGCTGCAGCGCGATAGCGGCCTGCCGGTGATCGACGGCGTGGTAGCCGCGGTGAAGTTCGCCGAGGCGCTGGTCGGCGCCGGCTACGCGACCAGCAAGGCGGGCGCCTATGCGCGGCCGCTGCCGAAAATCCATTCCACGCCGGCAGCCCTCGCCGGCGCCGCCGCTCTCTGATTTCTCCGTTCCAAGGAACTACCGCACCATGACCGATCTGCTGCTGAAAAACGTCCGGCCGATGGGCGGGCCGGCCACCGACATTCTCGTTCGCGACGATCGCGTTGCAGCAATCGGACCGGCCGCACCGGTCGATGGCATCACGGTCGAGGCCGGCGGCGGTGCACTCGTCCTGCCCGGCTTCGTCGAGGCGCATGCGCATCTCGACAAGTCGCTGTGGGGCATGGGCTGGCGCAAGCATCAGGCCGGCCCGACGCTGGAAAGCCGCATCGCCACCGAGCGGCGGCTGCGGCGCGAATGGAACATCGATCCGGCGCGCCAGTCGGCCCGCCAGGTGGCGCTCTGCGCCGGGCACGGCACGACCGCGATCCGCAGCCATGTCGACATCGATACCGACCAGAAACTCTGGTGCTTCGAGGGCGTGGCGGCGACGCGCGAGCGGTTTCGCGATGTGATGGACATCGAGATCGTCGCCTTTCCGCAGTCCGGCATGATGATCCGGCCGGGCACGCTGGAACTGATGGACGCGGCCCTTTCCGCGGGCGCCGACGTGATCGGCGGGTTGGACCCGTGCGGCATCGACCGCGACCCGAAAGGCCAGCTCGACGCGCTGTTTGCGTTGGCCGACAAGCACGGCAAGCCGATCGACATCCATCTGCACGAGCCGGACGAACTTGGCGCCTTCTCGCTGGAGATGATCGTCGAGCGCACGAAGGCGCACGGCATGAAGGGCAAGGTTACCGTCAGCCACGCCTTCTGCCTCGGCATGACCGACCGCGCCAGGGCAGGGCGGCTGACCGAGGCGCTGGCGGAACAGGACATCGCGATCGCCACCACGGCACCCGCTTCGCGCCCCGTGCCGGCAGCCGCCGAACTGCGCGCGGCGGGTGTCAGGCTCTGCGTCGGCTCCGACGGCATCCGTGACACCTGGGGGCCTTACGGAAATGCCGACATGCTGGAACGCGCCATGCTGCTCGGCCTGCGCAACAATTTCCGCCGAGACGACGAGGTGGAATACGCGCTCGAGGTCTGCACCCAGGGCGGCGCGGACGTGATGGGCTTGCCGGACTACGGCCTGAAGGAAGGCGACTTCGCCGATCTGGTACTGGTCGAGGCCGAGACCGTGGTGGAGGCTGTGGTGGCGCGGCCGATCAGGAAACTGGTACTGAAGCGCGGCAGGCCGGTGGCGCGCGAGGGCGCTGCGCTGTTTGCGGTGGAATGAGATGAGCACCCTTCTCACCGCCCGCTGGGTCGTCGGCCATCGCGACGGGCGCCACTGCCTCTATCCGAATGGCGAGGTCGTGGTCGAGGCCGACCGCCTCGTCTTCGTCGGCCACGGCTATGACGGTCCGGTTCAAGAACGGATCGACTACGGTAATGCCCTCATCGGGCCGGGTTTCGTCGACCTCGACGCGCTCTCCGATCTCGACACCACCGTGCTCGGCTACGACAACCAGCCGGCGTGGAAGAAGGGTCGCATCTGGCCGCGGACCTATATGGATCGCGGTCCGTTCGAGATGTATTCGGACGAGGAACTTGCCTTCCAGAAGCGCTACGCCTTCTCGCGGCTGATCCGCGGCGGCATCACCACGGCGCTGCCGATCGCCTCGCTGTTCTATCGCCAGTGGGGCGAAACGGTCGGCGAATTCGAGGCGGCGGCGGAAGCGGCGCAGGATCTCGGACTCAGGGTCTATCTCGGCCCGGCCTACCGTTCCGGCAATTCCGTCGTGAAAAACGACGGCACGATCGACTATTTCTTCGACGAGGAACGCGGCCTGCAAGGCCTGGCCGAAGCCGCCGATTTCTGCCGGCGACTGGAAGGCCGGGCGAACGGGCTGATCCGCACCATGCTGGCGCCCGACCGTATCGAGACCTGCACGCCGGAGCTTTTGAAGCGTTCGGCGGCGGTGGCGCAGGACCTCGACGTGCCGATCCGCCTGCATTCCAACCAGTCCCGTTTCGAATATGACAGCGTCTTGAAGCTGCGTGGCATGAGCCCGACCGAATGGCTGGCAAGCCTCGGCTTCCTCGCGCCGCGCGCGCTGCTGCCGCACGGCACCTTCGTCTCGGGCAGGAATGGAATCGAGCGCCCCGGCCGCGATCTCGACATTCTGGCAGACGCAGGCGTCACCATCGTCCACTGCCCGCTTGTGTCGGCCAGGCACGGCACCATTCTGCAATCGTTCCGGCAATATCGCGACCGAGGCCTGCGGATCGGGCTCGGCACCGACACCTACCCGCCGGACATGTTCCTCAACTGCCAGGTCGGTATGATGGCCTGCCGCGTGGCGGAGGGCAGGGCGGATGCCAGCCGCTCGGAGGAATTCTACGACGCCGCCACAATCGGCGGTGCCGATGCACTCGGCCGTGCTGACCTCGGCCGGCTCCAGACGGGATCGAAAGCCGACCTGATCGTGGTCGATTTCGATGACCCGTTCATCGGCCAGACCATCGACCCGATCCAGACGCTGATGCTGAACGCCAACGCTTCGATGGTGAGCGACGTGATGATCGACGGCCGCTTCGTCATGCGGGACCGCACGCTACCGGGCGTCGACGACCGTGACTACCGCGCCCGCGCGCAGCGCCAGTTCGACGGCGTGGTGGAAAAATATCCGCAGCGAACCTTCGGCCACCCGCCGATCGAAGAGATTTTCTCGTCGAGCTACCCGATCGTGGCCGGTCCGGACACAGGAAGCGGAAACTGACGTAGAGTCCTTGACCCGCCCAGGCGCCTTACGCCGTCCAGCCGCTGCCGGCGATCTGCCGCCGTGACGGCTTCGGCTTCGGCGGCGCAGGTTCGTGGCCGCGGGAAAGGTCCTCGATGATCGGGCAATGCGGTCGCCCGTCGCCGTGACAGTTCTCAGCCAAGTGCCGCAACGTGTTCGCCATGTCGCGCAGTTCACGCATCTTGCGCTCGAGTTCGGCGACGTGGTCGAGGGCGATCCGCTTGACATCGCCGCTGGCGCGCGAGCGGTCGCTCCACAGCGCCAGCAACTCGCCCATTTGCTCGACCGAGAAGCCGAGGTCGCGCGAGCGGCGGATGAAGCGCAGCGTATGCACGTCGTCCGGCGAATAGACGCGGTAGCCCGAGGTGCTGCGCGCCACATTGGCGATCAGGCCGATCGATTCGTAGTAGCGGATCATCTTGGCCGAGACGCCGGACGCCGCGGCCGCTTCGCCGATATTCATCGGAACGCTCCTGTTTCCCGGATGCTGTCGGCCCCTCATGTGGCGATTATGCCCGGGCGGGGCAAGCCTACCAGGGCACCTTGCCCAGCGCGTCGAGCGGAAACTTGAGATAGCGCGTGCCGTTCGCTTCCGGTTCGGGCAGGCACCCTGCACGGATGTTGACCTGCAGGGCGTGCAGGATGAGCTTGGGCATCGCCAAGGTCCTGTCGCGCGCCTCGCGCATGGCCACGAACGAAGCCTCGTCGCGGCCCACGACATGGGTGTTGGCACGCTTTTCTTCGGCGACCGTGCTTTCCCAGCGCGGATGCCGTCCGCCCGGCTGGTAATCGTGGCCGGTGAAGATCCGCGTCTCGTCCGGCAAAGCCAGAATGGCCTGGATCGAGCGCCACAGCTCGCGCGCGTCGCCTCCGGGAAAATCGGCCCGCGCCGTGCCGCCGTCCGGCATGAACAGCGTGTCGTGGACGAAGGCGGCGTCGCCGACGACATAGGTGATCGAGGCCAGCGTATGGCCGGGCGAATACATGACCGACGCCTCGATACTGCCGATCTTGAAGCGTTCCCCCGGCGAAAACAGCCGGTCCCATTGCGACCCGTCCGTCGCCAGTTCCGGCCAGTTGTAGATGTCGCGCCACAGCTTCTGCACGTCGACGATGTGCGAGCCTATCGCCGTCGGCGCGCCGGTCTTCGCCTTCAGGTACTGCGCCGCGGAAAAATGGTCGGCATGGGGATGGGTGTCGAGGATCCATTCGACTCCTAGGCCTTGGTCCGCCACATGGGCAAGCAGGGCGTCGGCATTGGTGGTCGCGGTCGAACCCGACTTCTCGTCGAAATCCAGCACCGGGTCGATGATGGCGCATTTCCTCGTGGCCGGATCGGAAACGACATACTGCGCGCTGTAGGTGCGCGGATCGTAGATGGCCTCAACCTTGGGCCTCTGCCGGCGCCAGCGCTCGACCCATTTCGCCGCGCCGGCAAGGTCGATGCCGTGCGAGCGGCCGAAGGGCAGGATGTCCGCTTCCTTCATGCGGCCGTCGATGACCTCGCCAAGCGCATGCAGGGTGAGCGCGCGGGTGCCCGACCTGCAATGCGCCAGCACCGGGCCATCGGCGGCTTCCACCTCTCGCTGGAAGGCCCTTATATCGGCTTCGGTAAGCGTGGAGCCTGTCACAGGTATGAAGCCATAGCCGAGCCCGGCCTGCCCAGCCGCCGTCTGCTCGGCGGCGTTGCCGGGCTGCCCGGCTTCCTCCCCGTCGGGCCTGAGGTTCAGCACCGTCGAAAAGCCCTGCGCGGCGAAACCGGCGAATTCGCCCGGAGATGGCTGCGAGGCTACGGAAAGCCGGTCGTTGATCTTGGTTGTGGTCATGGAATCGTCCCTGGACACTACAAGGCCACATTGCCTTCCATGCCGCAAGCGGAGTCACTGGAGGCTGACAGGCCAGCTAGCCGGCCGGCCCGAGCCAGGTGGCAAGCGCGTCGGCGAGGCCTGCCGTGGAGCCGTCCCCTACCCAAGCGGCATAGCCGTCGGGCCGGACCAGGACCGCGGCTGGAGCGGCCACCGTGCCCAATACCGGAAGTTCCCACATACCGCCATAGCCGGCATCGATGAGGCGGATGCGGCCGGTCCATGGCCCGATGTCGAGGCTGCCTGGCGCGCCGAGATTGAGCAGCACCGGCCGGGCTTCGTGCAGCAGCGTATAGGCACGCACTGGCCCTCCTGCGGTGGCGAGATCGAAGTCGGGCATGCGGCGGCCGAGCAATGGATGGCCCTCACCGAGATCGTAGTGGATGTCCAGACCGGACATCATCGCGGCGAATTTCTTGCGCGGTGCGTCCAAGGCGAGGAGTTCCGCCATCGTATCCCTCAGCGCAGCCGTGCGGTCATCCGGGCGGCGCAGGGCGACCGACGCCATGGTGTTGCGCAGCACCCGGGCAGCGACCGGATGGCGCTCGGCCTGATAGCTGTCCAGCAGGCTGTCCGGAGAGGTTCCATGCACCACCTGAGCCAGTTTCCAGCCCAGATTCACCGCATCCTGCACACCGATGTTGAGGCCCTGTCCGCCGTCCGGCGCATGCACGTGCGCGGCGTCGCCGGCGAGCAGCACGCGGCCGGCGCGGTAGGATGCGGCTTGCCGCGTCGCGTCGCTGAAGCGGGAGATCCAGGTCGGATTATGGACGCCGTAGTCGGTTCCGCACACCGCAATGAGCGATTCGCTGAGGTCGCTGAGCGAAGGCTCGCGGCCGGTTTGGAGCTGCTTTTCATTCACCATGACCCGCACCGGCCCCTCGTCGGCAAAGATCACCTCGCCGTCGCGGATCGTGTATTTCTCGCGGCCGAAGGAATGGATGCCGTACGGATTGCGATGGACGCCGAACGGCGGCGTTTCGGTCGTCTCGACCTCGGCGATCAGGTTGCTCGTCGTCGCATCCCAGCCGGGGAAATCGATGCCTGCCATCTTACGCACGATGCTGCGTCCGCCGTCGCAGCCGACGAAATAGCTGGCCCGCAGCCGATTGCCGCCGGCCAATTCGATATCGACGCCGGCATCGTCCTGCGTGAAACCCGCAACTTCCCGGCCGCGATAGACCGGGACTCCCAGCTCGTCGACCCAGCCGGCGAGAATGCGCTCGATATGGTTCTGCCACAGGGCAAGGCCGTAGGGATGCCGGGTTGGAAAGTCGCTGATGTCCAGACGGACTCCAGCGAAACCCGCGACCTGCGCGGTCTGCCCTTCGACCAGGAAGCGCTCGGCGATGCCACGCTGGTCGAGCACTTCGATGGTGCGGCCATGCAAGCCGCCGGCGCGCGAGCCGGCGAACGTCTGGTCGGGACGCTTCTCGACGATGGCAACGTCGACGCCCGCCAACGCCAGTTCTCCGGCGAGCATCAGCCCGGTCGGACCGGCACCGGAGATCAGTACGGCATGATTGGATGAAGGCATAAGTCGCTCCGTGGTCCGTGCCTTGGGAGGGCAGTTCTACGGGACGACAGGGGTCTTGGCGCAAGCCGGTTCTGCGCCATATATATGTCACGGGAGGCTACGTGTTTCCGATCCGGTAACGCACGCCAGCTTGAAGCGCCCGCTCGGGCTTCCCTCTGCCTTCGATATTCATTCCCACTCGATGATCGCTTCCAGCGAAACGGCGTCGAGTTCATCCAGCCGAGCACGAAACGTCCGCGAGTAATGTCTAAAATGCGAATGGACCCTCGCCCATGCCGGGTTGGACATGCATGCTGCGGAACCCGCCCGACCAATCGTGCACCATGAACCCGCCGCTTCCGGTGAAGAACCCTACCGGCGCTTCGGGGCGGAAGTCGACCTGAAATGTGCTGCAGGTGGATGGCCCGACGATCGCGGGAACGCGCCCGACCGATCCGATCGCCACCATGTGGAGATGACCGCACAGGATTCGGATGTCGGCCGGGGAGCGTTCCAGCACGACCCTCAAGGCGTCGACCCCCGCCAGGCCGATGTCATCCATGAAACGGATGCCGCACGCGAAGGGCGGATGGTGCATTGCGAGTAGAACCGGGCCCGGGGTGGCGAGCGACTCGCCCAGGAAGGCGAGCGTTGCCTCATCGATCACGCCACCTCCAGAGCCTTCCACGAGCGTATCCAAGCCGATCAACCTCACGCCGCCGACATCGCGGACCCAGTTGAGCTGCCCGGCGTTGGAAAACAGGTCGAGGTCGCGGAACGCCGTGCGCATGGCCTCGCGGCGATCATGGTTTCCGGGGATGGCCAGCAGCGGCAGATCGAGCGGCGCGATCAGCCGCCGAAACAGCTCATAGCTTTCCACGCTTCCGTCATCGCTGAGATCCCCGGTCACCAGCAGGGCGTCGACGGGTCCGATACGCGGCAGTGCCTCGGAGATCGTCGCGACGGCTTGCTGCAACAGCGCCGCCGTGTCGAGAACCCCCGAAACACGGTTCGGCGGAACGACGAGATGCGTGTCGGTAGCGTGCAGGAAGCGAGGCATGGCCGTTGAGCTGTACTATTTGATGCCGGTGCGCAGGAAGGCCTGGACGAACTGGCGCTGGAAGAGGAGGAACGCGACGAGCAGCGGCGCGACCATCATCATCGTCGCCGCCGAGATGACGCTGATGTTCACACCGCTTTCCGGTGCGCCGAAAATCGACAGGCCGACCGTCAGCGGCCGCGTTGCGGTCGAGTTGGTGACGATCAGCGGCCACAGGAAATTGTTCCAGTGGGTCGACACCGAGACGAGCGCATAGGCGATGTATGTCGGGCGCGCGAGTGGGACATAAACGCGCCAGAGGATGCCGAGCAGGCCGCAGCCCTCGATCTTTGCCGCCTCGTGCAGTTCAATCGGCACTGATTTGAATGCCTGGCGCATCAGGAATATGCCGAAGGCGCTCGCCATATAGGGCATTCCGACGCCGAGGATGGTGTCGAACAGCCCGAGACGCGACACCATTGCATAGTTCTCCACGATCAGCACCTCGGGCAGGATGAAGAGTTGCATGAGAACCAGCACGAAGGCCACGTCGCGGCCGGGAAAGTCGAGTTGCGCGAAGGCGAAGCCAGCCAGCGTCGTCAGCACGAACTGACCGGTAAGCACCAACGTAACCAGAAGGAAGGTGTTGAGGAAATAGCGCAGCCACGGCGCACCCGCCCAGGCGGTCCGGAAATTGTCGAGCGTCCACGGCGCGAAGATGTTGAAGTTGACGGCATCCGACGTCGCGTGGAACGCCGCCCAGAAGGCGAACAGAAGCGGCGATATCCACAGCAGCGCCAGAACGATCGCGCCGGCCGCCTCGAAATGTCTGGCAAGGCCGCTCATTGGTAATGCGTCCGGCGGTCGAGGAGGAAGAACTGGACGGCGGCGACGACGCACAGGACCAACAGGACGAGTATGGTCATTGCGGCGGCGCTGGGCTGATCGAAGAAGGCGAAAGCCATCTCCCAGATGTAGTAGAGGATCAGCTTCGAGGCGTCGTTCGGTCCGCCTTTCGTCAGGATAAACAGATGGTCGATCAGCTTCACCGAATTGATCAATGCATTGACCATGATGAACAGGGTCGTCGGCATCAGCAGTGGCAGGACGATGCGGCGCGTGTAGGTCCAGCGGCTGGCGCCCTCGATGTTCGCCGCCTCGCGCAGGTCTTCCGGAATGGTCTGAAGGGCGGCCAGATAGAAGATCATGAAGAAGCCCGCCTCCTTCCAGATCGTCACGATTATGATGGCCCAGAGCGCCGTGTCCGGCCTGCCGAGCCAATTCACCGATTCGAAGCCGAACAGGCCGCCGATCTGGTCGAGAACGCCCAGTCCGGGCGTGTAGAAGAACAGCCACAAATTCGCCGCCGCGATCATCGGCAGGACGGTCGGCGTGAAATAGGCGGTCCGGACAAAACCGCGCGCAGGAATCTTGGAGTTCGCCCACAGCGCCATGGCCAGCGCGATGCCGATGGAGACCGGCACCGTCACCGCCGCGTAGAGAAGATTGTTCTGGACGACGGTCCAGAAAGTCGGATCGTGGAATAGCGCGGCGTAGTTCTCCGTGCCGAGAAATTCGGCCGGATGCCGTCTTGTCGAGCGCGAGAAGACGCTTGCCCACAACGTCGCGATGGTCGGGTAGAAGGCAAAAAGCGACAGCAGCACACCCGCTGGGAACAGCAGCAGCCACCCATAGATCGCTTGACGGCGACGTTCGATATTGACGCTGCGGGCCATGTCCTGCCTTCGGATTCACGGACCGGCGGAGAACCGCCGGCCCATAGCGTTCATGCCGGTCTAGCGATAGGCCTTGAGCAGGCGTTCGGCGGCTTCCTGCGCTTCGCCGAGGGCCGTCTTCGCGTCCTTCGTGCCGGTAAGCGTCGCCTGGATGGCGTTGTTCAGGCCGTCGCGGACGCGCGAGGTCTCGAAGGTCGAGAACTCGGCAACCGCGTCCTTGAGCTGGTCGCGCGCGACAAGCGCCGGCGGGAACTCCTTGCCGTAGGCCTTCAGTGCTTCGGTCTCGTAGGAGGCCGGCGACACGCCCATATAGCCGGTCGCGATCGACCAGGCCGCGGCCTGCTCCGGCGCGGTCATGAAACGGATGAGCTTCAGGGCGGCCGCGCGTTCCTCATCCGTCGTGTCCTTGAACAGATAGAAGTTGCCGCCGCCGGTGGGCGAGCCCGCGCGCTCGTTGCCCGGAAGCACAGAGACGCCGAAATCGAACTTGGCGCCTTCCTTCACCGCGGTCAGGTTGCCGGTCGTGTGCCACATCATCGCGGTCTGGCCTTCGAGGAAGGCCTGGCGCAGCGTGCCCCACTCGATGGTGCCCGATGGCATGATGCCCTGCTCGGCCGACAGCGAACGCCAGAACTCGAGCGCTTCCACCACTTTGGGATCGTCGAAATAGGTCTTTAGCCCGTCCTTGGACATCAGCTCCTTGCCGTTCTGGATCGCCAGCGCCTGGAACATCCAGTAGGGATAGCCCGTTGACGGGATCATCAGCCCATACGTGCCGTCCTTGGTCAGCGCCTTGCCTGCCTTCACCATATCGTCCCAGGTCGCGGGCGGGGCTTCGGGATCAAGCCCGGCGGCGCGGAACATATCCTTGTTGTAGTAGGCCACGATGGTCGAGCGCTGGAACGGAATGCCCCAGACATGGCCTTCGATCTCACTGTTGGCCATCAGCGCCGGGTAGAAGCTCTTCAGCCATTCCTTGCCCTCGTCGTCCGTCACCACCTCATCGAACGGGGCGATGATCTCCTGCTCGATCAGGTCGTAGGCGTCGATGGAAAAAAGCACCGCAAGCTGTGCCGGCTCGCCCGACTTCAGCGCCGAAAGGGCGCGCACGCGGGTGTCGTCGTAATTGCCCGAATAGATTGCATTGACCTTGATGTCGGGGTTCTTCGCCTCGAATTCGTCGACCATGCCGTCGACGACCTTGGTCAGCGGGCCGCCGACCGCGATGGGATAGTACATTGTCAGTTCGGTCTGCGCGTAAGCCGGAAGAGCCAGTGCGGTTGCGGCCAGCAGGCCGGTCAGTGCGAGCCCGGCCTTTGAGAAATAGTTCATCTTGTCCTCCCTTCGTTGAGGTTCGGGTTGTCGTTGCTCGAGCGGCCGGAGTGCCGCCCGGGAAGTCAATGCGCCTCCACTCGCTGGCCCTTATCGTCGAAGACATGAAGGTCCCGGTCGTCGAACCGTATGGAGACATTCTCGCCTACCGGCATGAGGGACAGGCCGGGGCGAAGCACGGAAAGCCCTGTAGCGTCGGGATGTGACAGTCCGATGAGCGTCTCGGCGCCGAGAAATTCGCTTTCGGAAATCGTGCAGGGTAGTCGCCCTTGCCCGACGGGCACGATTTCGACCTTTTCGGCCCTGATGCCGATCGTTCTATCGGGCCCAAATCCGTCCAGCGCCGAAGACCGGATCAGCGCCATCGGTGGCGCGCCCACGAACTCCGCGACGAAGGTGGTTGCGGGCCGGTTGTAGAGTTCTTCCGGCGCTCCGGCCTGCTGAATGTGGCCTTCCTTCATGAGCACAACCTTGTCAGCCATGCTCATGGCCTCGGTCTGGTCGTGGGTGACATACACCACCGTGATGCCGAGATCACGCTGCAGCCGCTTGATGTCCTTGCGGACCGAGTTGCGCAGCTTGGCGTCGAGGTTGGACAGCGGCTCGTCCATCAGGCAAAGCCGCTTGCCCGCCACGATCGCGCGGGCTAGCGCGACGCGCTGGCGCTGGCCGCCGGACAGTTCTCCGGGCTTGCGGGCCTCATACCCCTCCAACCCTGTGATGGCGAGGGCCCGCGCCAGCTTCTCGGCACGCTCGGCCTTCGGCACGCGGCGAACCTTGAGCCCGAAAACAATATTCTCCGCCACGGAAAGATGCGGGAAGAGCGCGTAGGACTGAAACACCATCGACAGATCGCGGTCGGCCGACGGCGCGGTGGTGACGTCACTTCCGTTTATGAGGATGCGCCCCGCGTCCGCGGCTTCAAGCCCGGCCAGAAGACGCAGTGTCGTCGACTTGCCGCATCCCGACGGGCCAAGAAGGGCGACGAACGATCCTTCATCAATCTCGAGATCGATGTTCTCCACGCCAACCTGGCCGTTCCAGTATTTGGCGACATCCTGCAAAACGACGAAAGGCGTGTCCGTCATGCCGGCTCTCCTTCGGCAAACAGCAGCTTTCCCGAACCCTGCTCTATCAGGTGGTCGAAGTCGGGATCCGGCCGGCGGTCCAGAACCACCTTGTCGATGTCGGCGATATTGGGCCCGAGGGCCGGCGCCATGCGGCCAAATTTCGAATGGTCGATGACCAGGACCGACATGCGCGAGTTGAGGCGAATGCGTTCGCTGGCCCTGACCTCCGCGGAATGGAACTCGAGAAGCCTTCCGTCGGCCGCCACGCCGGCGGTGCCGAAGACTCCGAATTCGGCACGATAGCGGGCGAAGAAGTCGAGCACGCCGTCGCCAAGCATGTCGCGGTCGGGCAGGCGAAGCTCGCCACCCGGAATGATGATGCGATTGGACACCTCGTCGCTCAGCGCCATCGCCGCGCTGAGATTGTTGGTAATGACGGTCAGGGCCTTGCGGCCGCGAAGCGCCCGCGCGACGGCCAGCGGCGTCGAGCCGATCGATATGAAGACGCTCGCGCCGTCCGGAATAAGCGCCGCCGCTGCCTCGCCAATGGCTTTCTTGGCCGAAAAATTGGTATCTCTCCGCTCGTCGAAGGGCGTGTTGAGCGCGTGCCCCGCCAGTTCCACCCGCCCATGGACGCGGCGCAGGCCCTCGCTCTCGCACAGTTCGTCGATGTCGCGGCGGATCGTCTGCATCGATACGTCGAGCATCTCCGCCAGGGCGCCCACGGAAATGGCCCCGCGCTCCATGACCAGAGCCATGACGTCTTCACGACGCTTGCGCTTCTTGCTGGACATCGGTCCGGCGCTCTCCTCCACCGCACCGCAGGCTATGGCATGCGTCGACGCCGCACAACAGAAATTCTTGGAAGAACCAACAAAATGACCTGACTGTTGTGGTTGGTTGGTATGTTTCGGCTTATTCTGCCGACCCAAAGCGTTAATTTATGTCGTTTTGGCGTTTCGTTGACTCCATTTTATGCGCGGGTTTACGATAGGCTGCGTATGTGACACTCAGCGGTCAGTGCACCGGGCAGACCGGATCGCCACATGGGAATTTGCAATGCAGGATGTCGAGGCGATCTTCGACCGGTATGAAGTGATCCGCCCGCGCTTGCCCGCGGCGGCCACGCCGGCACGCTCGATGGATATCTCCTCGCTGCTGGATATCGCCGACCAGATCGACTGCTTCGTCTTCGATGCGTTCGGGGTGCTGAACGTCGGCGACAAGCTTATCGAGGGGGCGGATCTCCGGGTCGACCAGTTGCGGGCGCGTGGCTGCCAGATACGCATCCTCACCAATGCCGCGAGTTACGACCGCACTCAGGTGGTCGATAAGTTCAAACGACTTGGCGTGCGGGTCGCGGATCGTGAGATCGTCACCAGCCGCGATGCCGCGATGCAGAGCCTGCCGCGCCTGCACTGGGGCGTCATCGCCGCCGCTTCCGACACGCTCGGCGATCTCGCAATGCCGCACTCAAGACTTGCCGACGACCCGGAGGGCTATCGGACCGTCGACGGCTTTCTGTTTCTGTCGAGCGCAGGTTGGAACGACCGTCGGCAGGCCTTGCTTGCGAAGGCGATGGATGCGCGTCCACGCCCCCTTGTGATTGCCAATGCCGACCTCGTCGCGCCACGCGACGACGGTTTTTCGCTGGAGCCGGGCCATTTCGGCCACCTGATCGCCGACCACCATCCCGGTTTTGTGCGATTTTTTGGAAAGCCCTTTTCCGAAGTCTATCGCCTTGTTGAGGAAACGCTTCCCAGTGTGCCCGCCTCGCGGATCGCGATGTGCGGCGACACGCTGCACACCGACATATTGGGGGCTTCAACGCGAGGCTGGCGAACCGTTCTCGTTACTTATGACGGGTTGTTCGCCGGTTCGGATACTGCCGCATTCTCGAACCGCTCTGGCTTGTTCGCCGATTGGAGACTTGACCGCATCTAATCACGCGGAGTTCGTAGCATCCGACATAGCTTTGCGGCGGCAACCGCCAGGAAGCCCAAGGAACGAAACCGCCGTCTTGTCATATCGGGTTGCGATGCGCTTGAATTTTGGAAGAACACCGATCAGGCTGGTTGCGCCTCTTCGGTGTGGCGCGCGCTCCAGTGCCGTAGCAAGACCGGGATGACCAACACCACGCCAAGCAGCGACGAATAGAGTTCGGGCGCCACCAGCAGGAAAGCGGCAAGTACCAGAAGCACATTCTCCCACGGCCTCGTCCGCACCAGAAGGTAGCGCGAAAGGGCAGCCCCCAGGCAGGTGATACCGAGCACGCAGCCGAAGAATGCGAGGAAGAAATTCGACCAGGTGAAATCCCTCGTCACCAGCAGAAGCGACGGCGAGAAGACGAAGACGAAGGGCACCAGCGCCTTGCCGAGGCCGAGCCGGAAAGCGGTGTTGCCGGTCTTGAACGGGTCTGAACCCGCCATGCCGGCCGCCGCGTAGGCGGCCAGCGCCACCGGCGGCGTGATATCGGCCAGCAACCCGTAATAGAACACGAAGAAGTGGGCGACGATCGGTTCGGTGCCGAGCATGACCAGTGCGGGTGCCGCGATCGTCACCATGATGATGTAGTTGGCCGTCGTCGGGATGCCGCAGCCCATCAGGATGCAGACGAGGCCGGTCATGATCAGCGTGAACAGCAGCGTCAATCCCTGCGCAGAGAAGATCGCCTCGGGGATGAAGGTGCCGAACAGCAGCGACAAGTGCCCCGCCGTCGAGGTGACGATGTAGGAGAGCTTGAAGCCGACGCCTGTCAGGGTGACGACGCCGACGACGATGCCGACCGTCGCGGCGGCGGCACCGACGGCGAGCGCGTATTTGGCGCCGTCGCGCAAACACACCACGATGTCGGCGACGGACATGCGCCGGCGCGGATTGAGCAGGCCGACGAGAATGCACAGGGTGATGCCCCAGAAGGCGGCCATGTAGGGCGTGTAGCCGGAGAGCAGCACGCCGATGAGGACGACGAGCGGGATGATCGTCGGCCAGTCCCGCTTCAGCGCCTCGACGACGTCGGGCATCTCGTCCGGCCGCAAGCCGCGCAGGCCGGTACGCTTGGCCTCGAAATGCACCTGCATGAAGACGCCGAAGAAGTGCATGAAGGCCGGCACGATCGCCGCCAGGATGATGGTCGTATAGGGCAGCTCCAGGAATTCGATCATCAGGAAGGCGGCTGCGCCCATGATCGGCGGCGTCACCTGCCCACCGGTCGAGGAGGCCGCTTCCACGGCCGCGGCAAAATGCTTCTTGTAGCCGAGCTTGATCATCGCCGGGATGGTCAGCGAGCCGACGGTGACCGTGTTGGCGACAGAGGAACCGGAGATCATGCCGAACAGCGCCGAGCCGAAGATCGACACCTTGGCGGGGCCGCCGGCGTAGCGGCCGGCAACCCACGCGGCGCAGTCGAGGAAGAGCTGGCCAAGGCCGATGCGCGTGGCGAAGACGCCGAACAGCACGAAGTGGAAGACGTAGGTCGCGACGACGCCGAGCGCGATGCCGTAGATTCCCTGCGTCGTCAGATAAAGATGATCGACAAGCTGGGAGACCGATGCGCCGGGGTGCACCAGGATGCTCGGCATATACCGCCCTAACAGCGCATAGGCCATGAAGACGATGGCGATGATCGGCAGCGGGATGCCGACGGAACGGCGCGTCGCCTCCAGCAGGAGCACGATGAGGGTCAGGCCGAGCACGACGTCCGTCGTCGTCGGGTTGCCGACACGGAAGGCAAGATCGTCGAGCGGGATCATCGGCACGTGCAGGACCGCCACCACGGCGGCGAGCGCCAGCAGCCAGTCGAAAAGCGGTATGCCGAGCGGCCTGAGCAGGCTGGATTGCGCCGGTTGGTCGTAGCCCTTCTTAACCAGCGGGAAGACGAGGAAGACCAGCGACAGCACCATCGACAGATGGATGCCCCGGTGCAGCATCTCCTGAAGCAGTCCGAAACCGGCGGTGTAGTAATGGAACAGCGACAGCGCCACCAGAAGGAAGCCGACCAGCCAGCCGGCGACAGGCGTCAGCGGGCGGAAGCGAATCTCGGAATCGAATTTCTCCTCCAGTTCGCGCGCCTTCTCCTCGTCGAACTCCATGGCGGAAAGCTGGATCTTGTCATCGTCGCTCATAGCCGGTCCCGTATCCTGAGTCCCCAGACAAACGAGGCGGAAAGCATGCCTTCCGCCTCGTTGTCGTCAGTCCGTCGGTGGCCTCTTATTTGAGGGCGCCGACTTCCTTGTAGTAGCGTTCCGCGCCGGGATGGAACGGGATGCCGGCGCTGGTGACGGCGTTCTGGATCGTGATCAGCTTACCCTTGGCATGGCCGGCCTGCAGCGCCTTCTGGGATTCGTCGCTGTAGAGCGACTTGACGATGTTGTAGACGAGGTCGTCGGACTGCTTGGCGCTGGTCACCCATTGAGCGGCGACCGATATGGTCTTGGTCTCGCCGATATTCTTGTAGGTATCGGCCGGAACGGTGTCGGTGGAGAAGAACTTCTGTTCGGACAGAAGCTTGTCCGCTTCGGGGCCGGTGATCGGCACCAGCGTGATGTTGTTTGTGCTGGCAAGCTCGACGATGGCGCCGGTCGGATAGCCGCCGACGAAGAAATAGGCGTCCATGGCGCCGTCCTGCAGCCGCTCGCCGGCCGGGCCGGGCTTGAGGTATTCGGCCTTCACGTCCTTTTCCGTCAACCCGTAGGCGCCGAGCACGAGGCGCGCGTCGACGATGGTGCCGGAGCCCGGCTCGTCGAGGGATACGCGCTTGCCCTTCAGGTCCGCCACCGTCTTGATGCCGGCGTCGGCGCGCGCGACAAGATGGATGGTCTCGGGATAGAGCGTTGCGATGAGGCGCAGGTCATCGACCTTGGGCTTGCCGTCGTAGAGGCCCGTGCCCGAATGGGCCCAATAGGCGACGTCCGACTGCGTGAAACCCGATTCGGAGGCACCTGAGGAGATGGCGCTGATGTTGGCTACAGAGCCGTTGGACGAGGTGGCGCTGGCGACCAGGCCCTCGACGCCGGCCGGCCCCGTCGCCGAGATCGCGTTGGCGATCAGCCCGCCCACTGGATAGTAGGTGCCCGAAGTGCCGCCCGTGCCGATACGGAAGAATGCCTGCTGCGCGCGCGCCGGCGAAAGCCCTGCCGCAGCCAACACCATGGCACCCGCCCCGATGGAAAAGGTGCGGCGGTTGATCGAAATAGTCATACTACCTCCCGGTCAAAGATGGACAGGATGTTGCAGTGAGCCGAGGCTTGTCAACCTGCGCGCGCTTTTTGGGACCGACCGGTCGTCGCGGGCTGCCGCCACAACGGTGCCGGCGGCTGCCGCCATGGTATCCGCACGCCACGGAAGCGGGCCTGGACTTCAAACTCAGGCTGCGTTTCGAGCTTGGCCCCCACGCCAATGTCTGCCCGATCCGCCTCTTCGAAGGAGTGCGAAGTCCCTTGGTCGTACGGTGGCGAATCTCCGGCAAAGTCGACGGTCGCGGCACTACTCCGTCAGGTGCGCTCGTCGGCGATCACCTTGCCGTCATTGGGAAGGCTACCGGGCGCGACGACCTCGACCTCTCCTTTCAGGCGGGTGATTTCCTCGAGCTTGGCGGCAAGCACGGCGTGCGCAGACGGGTCGGCATGCTCGGCGCGCAGCAGCATGGCGTCCTGCTCGCCAGACCGGCTGACCACGAGCCGTAGGCGCCGCGCGCCGGGCACCGCTGCGGCAATGGCCGCGACCTGCTCGGGGCGCACGAACATGCCTTTCACCTTGGTCGCCTGGTCGGCCCGTCCTAGCCAGCCCCTGATGCGCATATTGGTGTGAGGGCCTTGAACGGCATCTGCAATCACACTCGACATGTCACCGGTGGCGAAGCGGTACAGCGGGTAGTCGTCGTTGAGCCGGGTCACCAACACCTCGCCGATCTCGCCGTCCGGCAAGGGCTCACCGGTGCCCGGCTTGACGATCTCGACGATCATATCCTCGTTTACGATCATGCCCGGCCCCTCGGCTTCGTAGGCAACAACGCCGAGATCGGCCGTGGCGTAGCATTGCCGCACGCCGACATTGCGTGCCGCGAATTCGGCCGCCAGTGAAGGCGGTAAAGCCGCGGCCGAGACCAGGCCACAGCGAATCGATGACGCGTCGCGGCCGGCTTCGGCGGCCTTGTCGAGCAGTATCTTGAGGAAATCCGGCGTGCCGACATAGGCTTTGGGGCGAAGGTGTTCGATCGCGACAAGCTGATCGGCCGTATTGCCTGGGCCGGCGGGAATGACGGGACAGCCGAGGGCGCGTGCTCCGCCGTCGAACAACAGGCCGGCCGGCGTCATGTGATAGGAGAACGTGTTCAGCACCACGTCGCCCCGGCGCACGCCGGCGGCATGCAGCGCGCGGGCGCAACCCGCCCAGTCGTCGCCGCGCCCCTCCGGATCGAAGATCGGTCCCGGCGAAATGAACAGGCGCCCGAGATCGCCCACTCTCGTGGCGTTCAACCCGCCGAAGGGCGGATCGGCACGCTGGAGCGCATGCAGATCGGATTTGCGCAGCACCGGCAGCGATGCCAACGCGGCGCGCGAGGCAATGGAATTAGGGTCGACATCGACGAGACGCGTCGACCAGTAGGACTGGGTCTCCTTGGCGCGCGCCAGCAACGAGCGTAGGCGGGCAAGTAATGTGTCCTCACGCGCGACGGCTTCCTGCGCCTCCCTTCCGTCATAGAGATCCGGCGATCCTTGCCCCATCGCTCGACAATCCTTGCTGAAAACGCCGACAGTTGTATTGGCCGGTGGTGAATGTGTAAATGGCGGCGCAAAGAGGCCGACCGCGAGATCACTTAGCCGGGGAGAGATGAACGCAAGGATCGATCTTGTGCAAACGGCGATCTGGGCCGGCGAGCTCACCGCCGGCGAGATCGAACGTGCCAGCCGGGGTGTCACCGACAGGATGTTCGTCAGGGGCAGTCATATCTGCCATCGCGGCGACATGCTCGACTACTGGACCGGCGTCATCGACGGCCTCGTCAAGGTCAGTGCTATTTCCGCCAGCGGCAAGGCCATGACCTTCGCTGGCATCGCCAGTGGAGCCTGGTTCGGCGAAGGGTCAGTGCTCAAGGACGAGCCGCGCAAATATGACGTCGTTGCCCTGCGCGATACCCGCATGATGTTGATGAACCGGGCGACGTTCTTCTGGCTCTATGAGAACAGCACGGGTTTCAACCGGTTTCTGGTCCGCCAGTTGAACGAACGCGTCGGCCAGTTTATCGCCATGATCGAGTTCGACCGCATCC
The DNA here is from genome assembly GCA_964490065.1 of uncultured Mesorhizobium sp. Lineage (GTDB taxonomy): Bacteria > Pseudomonadota > Alphaproteobacteria > Rhizobiales > Rhizobiaceae > Mesorhizobium. The sequence goes on from CAZBBT010000034.1 coordinate 20,520, forward strand.
TTAACCCACGGGCACGGGTGGCGCGCAGCCTGGCGTGGTTCTTCAACCCGGTGCTCTATCCGCGCACCTTCGACCATGTCGAAATCTCGCAGGAGGAACTCGGCCTGCTGGCCGGCATCTCCCGGCAAGTCGCCAATCGCAGCCTCCGGGCACTGGAGGCGCAAGGTTTCGTCCGCGTCGAGCACGGCCGCATCATGGTTCTCGATCTTGAGGGGCTGAGGCGCTACGAAGGATAGCCTTGCGCCAATTGGGGCGCACAGTTGCGCCAGTGGATAACACAATCGCACGGTTTGTCTGTCAACCCCCAAGTTGCTTGCGGCGGGGTTCGCGCCTAATCTTGGCGCAAGAAGGCCGGATGGGAACCCGGCCACCAGCCCGAACGGGCAATGCAGGCATGGGAGGGCGTGCGTATTGGCGCAGCTTTGCGGGCTCCTCGATCCGCCGCGGAAGGTGTCGTTACCGCGTCGCGGCAGGTCGTGGACGGCCGCAAGTCCAAGCGCGCAGGAGCTTTTGCGTGTGCCAAGAGGCACAGGTTGCATGCGCAGGTCCCGCACTGGCTGCCAGGGACACGCGACGTGAATACGCCAGCACCAGCAGCCGACACCTTCCCGAAGCTTCTGTTCGTCAACGCGCGGCGTTTTGCCGACCTGCCGGCCATGCGCCACAAGGATTTCGGCATTTGGCAGAGCTGGACATGGGCCGAACAACTGGAGGAGATCCGCGCGCTGGCGCTGGGGCTGAGGGCGCTTGGCCTAAGGCACGGCGACAAGGTGGCGGTGATCGGCGCAAACCGTCCGCGCCTTTATTGGACCTTTACAGCCGCGCAATCGATCGGCGCCATTCCCGTGCCTGTCTATGCCGACGCGGTGGCCGAAGAGATGGCCTATGTCCTCGATCATGCCGAGACGCGTTTCGCGGTTGTCCAGGATCAGGAGCAGGTCGACAAGATCGTTTCCATGCTGGACCGGATACCGCTGCTCGAAGAGGTGATCTACGACGAACCGCGCGGCCTGGGCGACTATGACGACAGCCGCCTCCATGCTTTCGCCGCCGTCCAGGCTAGGGGCAGGGAACTGCTCGACGCCGAGCCGGATCTCGCGGCGCGCTGGGAGGAAGACGTCCGCAACGCCAGCGGCGACGATGTTGCCGTGATCCTCTACACGTCTGGAACCACCGGCCGTTCCAAGGGCGTGGTGATGCGGATGGCCAGAGCCGTGCGCGCCGCGGCCGACACGGTCGCCTTCGACAGGCTCACCGAAGCCGACAGCGTGCTCGCCTACCTTCCCCTGGCATGGGTCGGGGACAATTATCTGAACTTCGCCCAGGGTTATGTGGCGGGCTTTTGCATGTCGTGCCCGGAGAATCATGAGACGGTCGCGCAGGATCTGCGCGAGATCGGGCCGACCTTTTATTTCGCACCGCCGAGAATCTTCGAAAGTCTGCTGACCAGCGTGACCATCCGGATGGAGGACGCGGGGTGGCTCAAGCGCAAGATGTTCCGGCATTTCATCGGCGTTGCGCGCAAATACGGCGAAGCCATCCTCGAACGGAGACCGACGCCGCTGCTCGGGCGACTGAGCTATCGCCTCGGCGATCTTCTCATTTACGGGCCGCTCAAGAATGTGCTCGGCCTTTCGCGTATTCGCCTCGCCTACACGGCCGGGGAAGCGATCGGCGAAGACCTGTTCTCCTTCTTCCGTTCACTCGGCATCAATCTGAAGCAGCTCTACGGCCAGACCGAGGCCTTCCTGTACGTCACTGTCCAAAAGGACGGCGAAGTTCGCGCCGACGCGGTAGGCCCGGCGGCGCCGAATGTCGATATCCGCATCACCGATGCGGGTGAGGTCCTGTTCCGGTCGCCTGGCATGTTCACCGGCTACTACAGGCAGGACGACAAGACGGAAGAGGCGATGACGCCGGACGGTTATATCAAAACTGGCGACGCCGGTTTCTTCGACAAGGATGGTCAACTCAAGATCATCGATCGCGCCAAGGATGTCGGCAAGCTTGGCTCCGGCGCGCTGTTCGCACCGAAATATATCGAGAATGCGCTCAAGTTCTTCCCCGACATCAAGGAGGCAGTGGCCTTTGGCGACGGCCGGGATTTTTGCGCGGCCTTCATCAACATCGACCTGACTGCGGTGGGCAATTGGGCCGAACGTAACAACATCGCCTATGCCTCCTACCAGGAGCTGGCCGGGCATCCCCGGGTCATCGAGATTATCGCTCGCCATGTCGACGAAACCAATCTGAAGCTGTCAAAAGAGCCGCTGATGGCGGGGTCGCAGATCAGGCGCTTTCTCGTCCTGCACAAGGAACTCGATCCCGATGACGGCGAGTTGACGCGCACCATGAAGGTGCGCCGGTCCTTCGTCGCCGAGCGCTACGCCGAATTGATCGAGGCGCTCTATGATGGGTCGGCCGAAAAATATGTCGAAACGGAAGTGACCTATGAAGACGGCCGCAAGGGCATGATCCGCGCGACGGTCAAGATCGCCGACGCCAAGGTCTACCCGGGCGCGGCCCAGACCTTCCGAGAGGCTGCGGAATGAGCCCGCGCCTCGATCCTTCCGCTTTGCAGCAGGCCGGTGCGGACGCTCTGCCCGAGGTCCTTCTGGAGCTACGCGACGTTTCGCTCTCTTTCGGTGGCGTGAAGGCGATCACCGATATTTCCTTCGACGTACGCAAGGGCGAGATCCGAGCCATCATCGGGCCGAACGGGGCGGGCAAGACCTCGATGCTCAATGTCATCAACGGCTTCTATCACCCGCAGCAGGGCGAGATCGTTTTCCGCGGCGAGCGGCGCAAGCGGATGAGGCCCTATGAGGCGGCGGCCTCCGGTATCGCTCGCACGTTCCAGAACGTCGCCCTCTTCAAGGGCATGTCTACGCTCGACAACATCATGTCGGGCCGCACGCTCAAGATGCACCGCAACTTTTTCTGGCAGGTGCTCTATGTCGGGCCAGCGCGCGAGGAAGAGATCGCCAACCGCGAAAAGGTCGAGGAGATCATCGATTTCCTCGAAATCCAGCATATTCGTCGTACTCCCGTCGGCAGGTTGCCCTACGGTCTGCAAAAGCGGGTCGAACTCGGCCGTGCACTGGCCATGGAGCCGTCGCTGCTTTTGCTCGACGAACCCATGGCGGGAATGAATCTCGAGGAGAAGGAGGATATGAGCCGCTTTATCCTCGAGGTGAACCAGCACCGCGGGACGACGATCGCGCTGATCGAGCATGACATGGGCGTGGTCATGGACTTGTCCGACCGGGTCGTGGTGCTCGACTACGGCAAGAAGATCGCCGATGGGCCGCCGGACGAGGTCAAGACCGACCCGAACGTAATCGACGCCTATCTCGGCGTTGCGCACTGAAGGGGTCGATATGGAACTGCTTCGCGAGATTCTGGTCCAGCCCTTCGCCGACATGGCGGCGCAGCCCGGCTTCCTGCTGCAGGTGCTGTGGGACGGTTTTGTCGCAGGCGTGCTCTATGCGCTCATTGCGCTGGGTTTCGTTCTCATCTTCAAGGCCTCCGGCGTCTTCAATTTCGCACAAGGAATCATGGTGGTGTTCGCCGGTCTGACGCTGGTCGGGCTGTATGAAAAAGGTGTGCCGCCATGGCTGGCGCTGGCGCTTACGGTCGGCGTGATGGCGCTGCTGGCCGTCTGCATCGAACGCTTCGTCATGCGGCCGCTGGTCAACCAGCCGGAGATCATCCTCCTCATGGCAACCATCGGCATGACCTACTTCCTGGTCGGTCTGGGCGAACTGGTGTTCGGCGGCGAACCGAAACAGATGATCACCGAACAACTCGGTTTGCCGACCGGCTCCTATGCCTGGGAGTTCGGCGAGCGCGGACTGGTTATCTTCCAGCAGATCGACATCGCCGCGGCGATCATCGCTATCGTCATGGTTGCGTCTCTCGCGGCGTTCTTCAGCCAGACACGGATCGGTCGCGCGCTGCGCGCGGTCGCGGACGACCACCAGGCGGCGCTTTCAGTCGGCATCTCGCTCAACCAGATCTGGGCAATCGTCTGGTTCGCTGCCGGCATCGTCGCACTTGCCACGGGCATCATGTGGGGTGCGCGCTCCGACGTGTCGTTCGCACTCGAGATCGTGGCGCTAAAGGCCCTGCCGGTCCTGGTCCTTGGCGGTTTCACCTCGATCCCTGGCGCCATCGTCGGTGGGTTGATCGTCGGCATCGGCGAAAAGGTCGGCGAAATCTACTGGGGGCCGATCGTTGGCGGCGGCATCGAGGGATGGCTGGCTTACATGATCGCGCTGATTTTCTTGCTGTTCAGGCCGCAGGGTCTGTTTGGCGAGCGCATCATCGAGCGAGTGTGAGGGCCGGGCAATGCTCTATCGCGAGGTCGGACAGTTCAAGACCAGCTACGCCGCCGACCAACAGGTCTTCCCAATCCTGCAGGACCGGATCGGAGTCGTCGTCATCCTGGTGCTGACGCTGGCCGTCCTGCCGCTGGTTGCGGACGAATTCGTGATGTCAGCGGTTTTGATCCCCTTCCTGGTTCTGTCGCTCGCCACCATCGGCCTCAACGTGCTGACGGGCTATGCCGGGCAGCTTTCGCTGGGCACCGGGGGGTTCATGGGCGTCGGCGCCTATGCCTGCTACAAGCTGGTCACTATCTTTCCGGATGTGAACCCGGTCGTGCACGTGCTGTTGTCCGGTTTCGCCGCCGCCGGGCTCGGCGTGGTGTTCGGACTACCTTCGCTGCGCATCAAGGGCCTTTATCTGGCTGTGACCACGCTGGCGGCGCAGTTTTTCTTCGAATGGTGCTTTATCCGCATCCCTTGGCTCTACAACGGAAACGCTTCGGGGGCGATCGAGGTGGCGACGCGCACGATCTTCGGCGTCCCCGTCACCGGTCCCTCAGCGAACGCCGTGACACGCTACTATGTGGTTGTGTTCATCGTCATCGGGCTGACCGTCCTGGTGAAGAATATCGTGCGCGGCCGCATCGGACGGCAATGGATGATGATCCGTGACATGGACGTAGCCGCCGAACTGATGGGCGTGCGCCCGCTCTATGCGAAATTGTCGGCTTTCGCGGTTTCGTCCTATCTGTGCGGAGTGGCGGGCGCGATGTTCGTCTTCTTCTATCTCGGCGCGGCGGAGCCGTCCGCTTTCTCGATCAATCTGTCCTTCCAGGTGCTTTTCATGGCTATCATCGGCGGGCTTGGCAGTCTGGTCGGATCCTTCTTCGGCGCGGCTTTCATTTGGGTGCTGCCGATCTTGCTGCGCGCGTGGCTGCCGGCGCTCGGCTTCGACATCCAGGCCGAGACCGTGACGCAACTCACCTCCATGATCGTGGGCGCGTTGATCGTGACCTTTCTCATTCTCGAGCCACACGGACTGGCCCGGCTGTGGCAGATCGGCAAGGAGAAGCTGAGGGTCTGGCCGTTCCCTTACGCATGAGACTGCAGACCCGTCCACCGGACGGCCCCAATCCATCCAGGCTCAGGGCCTTTGCCTGGAACATAACGGAGAAAGGCCCGAGACCGGCCCGAAGGGCCAGAGTAACGGGAGGAGCAAGATGAGAACCAAATCGCTGATCACAGGCGGCCTGTTTGCCGCGCTCGCCATGTCGGCGGTGGCGCCGGCCTTTGCCGAGGACAGCATCTACGTGCCGCTGTTCAGCTACCGTACCGGCCCGTATGCGGGATCGGGCATCCCGATCGCCAACGGCATGGAGGATTATTTCACCATGCTCAATGAGCGCGATGGCGGCATCAACGGCGTCAAGATCATCATGGAAGAATGCGAGACCGGCTACGACACCCAGAAGGGCGTCGAATGCTACGAGCAGGTCAAGGCCAAGAACCCGGTGGTCATCACGCCCTATTCCACGGGTATCACGCTGCAGGTGATTCCGAAGGCGAGCGTCGATCACATTCCGGTGCTGGCGATGGCCTATGGCCTCTCGGCAGCAGCTATGGGCGAGACTTTTCCCTGGATTTTCAATCCGCCGGATACCTACTGGGACGGCGCCTCGGCGATCGTCCTCGACATCGCCAACCGCGAAGGCGGCCTCGACAAGCTGAAGGGCAAGAAGATCGGCTACATCTATCTCGACGC
>CAZBBT010000035.1:0-26472 GCA_964490065.1 uncultured Mesorhizobium sp.
CCTGGGCGCAATACGCGATCGAGACGCCGAAGCGCGACGGGCTGAAGGCGCATCTCCAGGAAAAAAGCATTCCGTCGGTCGTCTACTACGTCAAGCCGCTGCATGCGCAGGTGGCCTATCGCCACTATCCGCGCACGCCGACCGGCCTGACGGTCTCGGAAGAACTGCCCGGCCGCATCCTGTGCCTGCCGATGCACCCCTATCTGAGCACGTCCGACCAGGACCGCATCATCGAGACGATCCGCAACTATATCGGTTCCAATTCGGCCTCGGTCGCGGCGGAGTAAAAGCCGCTCGCAACTCTCCCACCTGCAGGGGCGAGACCCGCGGCCTCTACCCGTGGCCGTTGGCATCACGACGTGTCGGGCGCAGCCGGCGGCGGGGCGGCCGGGCAGCAAACCAGTGCGGAAATCCCCTGCGACGGCGGGCCGGCCTGTGAGCGGATCGCGCCGGGAAGAGCGAACAGCGCCGCCCGCGCCAGCATGGCGCACAGCATCATCGCCAGCGCGCGGAAACTCGCAGCAAGTCGCTCCGCGTCGGCTTCTTCCGACGCATCCAACGGAACCGCTACGCCCGGCGACAGGCCCATGACGAATGTCCACGCCTCGGCCTCGCCGTGGCTCAGAATCCCGAGCAACTGCTGGCGGCGCAGCCAGGGAAGACAGGCGGCAAGCTCGGCCAAGCAGGCCAGCGAAAACAGCAGAGCCACGATGCGCTCCAGCACATCGCGGTTCCAGTTCGCCTTTCTGTCCCAGTCTCCCATTCCGGTCTCCAATTCACGCCGGCAAAGTATGGCGGATGTGCAGGGGGTGTGGACAAAACCGGAGGGAAGATTCTTTCACCGTTCCGGAAAATCCAATGGAAACAAGACTCCGGCCCATTCGGGGAATGCCACGCTCCGCGTTTTTTCCCAACAGGGTGGCCTAGTGCCAACGGCTCCAATCTTTGACCGTCCGCGCCGCCCCCACCCGACCGACGCCATCATTCTCTCCCCTCAAGGCGCAGGGCAATCGCATATGGCGGCACACCCCGACCCCTAACCCCTCCCCACAAGGGGAGGTGACTTTGCGGCAGCGCCACAATGCGCCGACGTCCTATTTTTTGCAGAACGGTGCGGTCGGCGTCTCCCTCCCCCTTGTGGGGAGGGGACAGGGGTGGGGTGCGCGGCGGTAGCAATCGAGAGAAATTCCATGGGCGATTGCCCTGCCCTGCCGCAAGGACGGGACGAGGCGCGCTGTCCATCGCCCGGCTTTTTAAAGCGACGAACCCCGGCGGGCGACGAGGCCGGTGCCGACGGCCAAGGAGCAAGACCGCCGGTCTCACCCACCGCTGGCAATGAAATTCGGATTGGCGAAATCGGCGTCGTGCGGCTGGTTGCGCTTGCCGTAGAGCAGCGGCTTTCCGTCCAAGGTACGGGTCATGCCGCCGGCGGCCCTGAGCACGGCGTCACCGGCCGCCGTATCCCATTCCATGGTGCGGCCGAAGCGGGGGTAGAGGTCGGCCTCGGCTCCCGCCAGGAGGCAGAACTTGAGCGACGAGCCGATCGAGACGATCTCGGCGGTGCCCAGCGCGCCGATATAAGCGTCGGTCTCGGGCGTATTGTGCGAGCGGCTGGCAACCACCGTCAGCGGCGATGCGGCCGGACGCACCGAGACGGGCCGGCGACCGACGACCTTGACGTCGTCATCGAGTTCGAGCGTTTCCGCCAGACCCGGTCGGCCGGAGAAGAACCGGCCGCTGCACGGCGCGAACACGACGCCGACCTCGGGAACGCGATCGCGGACCAGCGCGATGTTGACGGTGAAGTCGGTGCGGCGCTTGACGAATTCCTTGGTGCCGTCGAGCGGATCGACCAGGAAGAATTCGCGACCCAGAGCGGCCGGCGCGATACCCGCGGCGCTCTCTTCTTCCGCGACGCACGGAATGTGCGGGAAAGCTTCCCGCAGCCCTGCCAGGATGATTTTCTCGCTTTCGCGGTCGGCATCCGTGACGGGTGACGCATCCGCCTTCCGCTCGACGGCACAGCCGGCCTCGAAGATGCGCATGATGGCGCGCCCCGCGTCGAGCGCGAGGCGCTCGAAGACGGCAAGCACGGCTTCGCCGTCAGATGCCGCCGCCGCTTTCATAAAGTTCCTCGGCAAGGTCACGCTCGATCAGCCACTTCTCGACGATCTCGACCATCTCCTCCGGCGACCGGCCAACCGTCCGCAGCCGGATTTCCGGGTTCTCGGGCGCCTCGTAAGGCGAGTCGACGCCGGTGAAGTTCCTTATCTCGCCCTTGAGCGCCCGCGCGTAAAGGCCTTTCGGATCGCGCCGGGCGCATTCCTCGAACGGCGTGTCGACGAAGACCTCGATGAATTCGCCGCCGGCCATCAGTTCGCGCGCCATGCGGCGCTCCGCCTTGAACGGCGAGATGAAGGACACGATGACGATCAGGCCGGCATCGGCCATCAGCTTCGCCACCTCGGCGACGCGGCGGATGTTCTCCACACGATCGGCGTCGGTGAAGCCGAGATCGCGGTTGAGACCGTGGCGCACATTGTCGCCGTCCAGCAGGTAGGTGTGGCGGCCTCCCGCGTGCAGCTTCTTTTCCAGAAGGTTGGCGATGGTCGACTTGCCGGAACCGGAAAGGCCGGTGAACCAGAACACGGCCGGCCTCTGGTTCTTCAGATCGGCGCGCGCCCGCTTGCCGATATCCAGCGACTGCCAGTGGATGTTCTCCGCCCGGCGCAACGGATGCAGGATCATGCCCGCACCGACGGTGGCATTGGTTATGCGATCGATGAGGATGAAGGCACCCGTCGACCGGTTTTCGGCGAAGCTGTCGAAGGCTATCGGAGCGCGGGTGGCGATGGTGCAGACACCGACGCCGTTCAACTCCAGCGACTTCACCGGTTCGTTGCTCAGGTCATTGACGTTGATGCGATGCCTGAGCGCGGTGACGGTGGCGCCGGTCTGGTCCGTCTCGGTGCGCAGAATGTAGGTGCGTCCCGGCAACAGCGCCTGCTCGTCGAACCAGACGACATTGGCGGCGAACTGATCGGCCACCTGGGGGCGGGCGAGCGGCGCGACCAGCATGTTGCCGCGCGACACCTCGACCTCCTCATCGAGCACGATGGTCACCGCCTGCCCTGCGGTTGCCCGGTCGAGATCACCGTCATGGGTAACGATGCGCCTGACATGCGCGGCCTTGCCCGACTTGGCGACCACGACCTCGTCGCCGCGCGATACCGAGCCCGACGCCACCGTCCCGGCGAAGCCGCGGAAGTCGAGATTGGGCCGGTTGACGTATTGCACCGGGAAGCGGAACGGCAATTCCGCGGCGGCGCTGTCGACCTCGACCGTCTCCAGGTGATCGACCAGCGTCGGCCCCTCGTACCAGTCGGTACGTGCGGACCTCTCCGTCACATTGTCGCCGAAGCGCGCCGACATCGGAATGGCGACGATCGACATGAAGCCAAGCGCTGCGGCGAAGCTCCGGTAATCCTGCTCGATGCGCTCGAAAGTCACCCGGTCGAAACCGACGAGATCGATCTTGTTCACCGCCAGCACGATGTGCCGAATGCCGAGCAGCGAGGCGATGATCGAATGGCGGCGGGTCTGGCTGAGCACGCCCTGGCGGGCGTCGACCAGCACGATGGCGAGATCGGCGGTCGAGGCACCGGTCGCCATGTTGCGCGTGTACTGCTCATGGCCCGGCGTGTCGGCGACGATGAACTTGCGCTTCGGCGTGGCGAAGAAGCGGTAGGCGACGTCGATCGTGATGCCCTGCTCGCGCTCGGCCTCCAGCCCGTCGACCAGCAGCGCGAAATCGACGTCCTCGCCCGTCGTGCCATGCTTTTTCGAATCGCGTTCCAGCGCGGCCAACTGGTCTTCGAATATCTGCTTGGTGTCGGAGAGCAGTCGCCCGATCAGCGTCGACTTGCCGTCATCCACCGAGCCGCAGGTGAGGAAGCGCAGCAGTGACTTCTTTTCCTGGGAGGCCAGATAGTCGCGCACCGTGCTGGTCGCCTCGATCGTTTCTGCCGGAATATGGCGCATTATCAGAAATAACCTTCGCGCTTCTTCTTTTCCATCGAACCGGCCTCGTCGCGGTCGATCAGCCGGCCTTGCCGTTCGGAGGTTCGCGCGGTCAGCATCTCGCCGACGATCGCCTCCAGCGTATCGGCATTCGACTCGATCGCGCCGGTCAGCGGATAGCAGCCCAGCGTGCGAAAGCGGACCATCCTTTCCTCGACCTTTTCGCCGGGCCGCAGCGCCATGCGCTCGTCGTCGCGCATGACGAGCATGCCGTCGCGTTCGACCACCGGGCGGGGAGCGGCCAAATAGAGCGGCACGATCGGAATATTTTCCTGCAGTATGTACTGCCAGATGTCGAGTTCGGTCCAGTTCGACAAAGGAAAGACGCGGATCGACTCGCCGGCGGCGATGCGCGTGTTGAAGATGTTCCACATCTCCGGCCGCTGGTTCTTCGGATCCCAGGCGTGCCGCGCGTTGCGGAAGGAGAAGATGCGCTCCTTGGCACGGCTCTTCTCCTCATCGCGACGCGCGCCGCCGAAGGCCGCATCGAAACCGTATTTGTCGAGCGCCTGCCTGAGCGCCACCGTCTTCATCACATGAGTATGCGTGTTCGACCCGTGGTCGAAGGGATTTATTCCTTCGCGCACGCCTTCCTCGTTGACATGAACCAGCAGATCGAAACCAAGCTTGCTGGCCATCGCATCGCGGAAGGCGATCATTTCGCGGAACTTCCACGTGGTGTCGACGTGAAGGAACGGGAAAGGCGGCTTGGCCGGATAGAAGGCCTTCATCGCCAGATGCATGAGGACCGACGAATCCTTGCCGACCGAATAGAGCATCACCGGCCTGGAGAAATTCGCCGCCACCTCGCGGAAAATATGAATGGATTCCGCCTCCAGCCGCTGCAGATGGGTCAATGTGACATTCATCGAGACGAGAATCTTTCTTGCGAAGCGGATGACCAGGCTCGGTCGCATGATACTCGAACGGAAAAAACGCCGTGCCCAGGCGGCCGTGTTTTAACAGGAGGCCCCGCATAAGGACAATGCAACACCGCCGCCGCGGGGTCGAACGAGGAAACAAATTTCCAAACTCATGTGCTGGAAGGGGAAATCCATGTCGATGGTGGAAAGTCGGCCGAACTTGACCCGCCAGTGCCGGTTCGATACCACCATTGGCGCGTAGGCAGTCCGCCACGCTCTTCCGCTCCAGGGGTCAGACATATGAAAGTGGGCATATTCGGCACGGGATATGTCGGATTGGTCACCGGCGCTTGCCTGGCCGAAGTCGGCCATCATGTTGTCTGCATGGACACGGACGGGGGCAAGATCGCGCGTCTGGCGAGCGGTGAAATTCCCATCTGGGAACCGGGCCTTGAAGAGATAGTCCGCCGCAATCTCAAAGGCGGCATGCTGCATTTCACGACGGATGCCGGAAATGCCGTTCGGCACGGCGACATCCAGATAATCGCCGTCGGAACGCCGCCCGACGAAAATGGCGCAGCAGACATGAAGCATGTGCTCGCCGTCGCCGACCGGATCGGTCGCGAACTGTCGCAGTATCGCGCCATCGTAACCAAATCGACGGTCCCGGTCGGAACCTCGCAGATGATCGAGGAGCGCGTCCGCGCCGTGCTGGACGAACGCGCGAGGGCCGACCCGGGATTTTCGATACCCGGCTTCGACGTCGTTTCCAATCCGGAGTTCCTGAAGGAAGGGGCCGCCGTCGGCGACTTCCTCAAGCCGGACAGGATCATCGTGGGGGCGGGATCGGATCGTGCGCGCGCGCTGATGCGCGAATTGTACGAGCCCTTCAACCGCAGCCACGATCGAACCCTGTTCATGGACGTGCGTTCGGCCGAACTGACGAAATACGCCGCCAACATCATGCTGGCCACCAAGATCAGCGTGATGAACGAGATCGCCAACATCGCCGAGCGGGCCGGCGCCGACATAGAGAACGTGCGCAAGGGCATCGGCTCGGACCCGCGCATCGGCTATCACTTCATCTATCCGGGCGCGGGCTACGGCGGCTCCTGCTTTCCCAAGGATGTCCGGGCGCTGGAACGGCTCGCGGCGGGATTGGGCTATGAGGCGGAACTGCTGAAGGCCGTCGAAAACGTCAACAACCGTCAGAAAGCCACATTGTTCGGCAAGCTTGCGAAGCACTTCGGCAATGCTGATGCTCTGCGCGGAAAAACGATTGCTGTCTGGGGGCTTTCCTTCAAGCCGAACACAGACGATATGCGGGAAGCGCCCAGCCGTACGCTTTTGGAATCACTGTGGAATACTGGAACTGCGGTGCGCGCGTTTGATCCTGTCGCAAGCGGCGAGGCGCGGCGAATCTATGGCGAGCGGGGAGACCTCGTTCTTACCGGCGACAAGTATTCCGCGCTGGATAACGCCGATGCCCTCGTCATTTGCACGGAGTGGCAGCAGTTCCGTGCGCCGGATTTCCATGAGATGCAGACCAGGTTGCGCAGCAAGGTGATTGTCGACGGCCGTAACCTCTATTCGCCCGAGCGGCTCCGGGAAGATGGCTGGACGTACTACGGCGTGGGGCGCGGCACCCACCCATAGAGCTATCCATAGAATTCAGAGAGTCGGACAGATTGAAAGACAAGAGCGCGGGGTCTACAGGATCGATGCTGGGAGACCGCTTGGAATGAAGTTGCGCAACTATCTGATGCAGAAGCGCGTGTGGCGTTACGCGGCATCGCTCCTGGACGTCGCGACGGCCGCTGCCGCCTTCATATTGTCCTATGTTACGGCCTACGGGGACCGCTTCCCTGCCGTGATACCTGGACTTCACGAGAAGACGTTGGCCTTTGTGGGCGTCTTCGTCGTCACATACTGGTTCTTCTCCATGCACAGGGGATCGTGGCGCTATGTGTCAATCCCCGACCTGACGACCATTCTGAAAACCTGTGCCGCGGCAGTGGTGCTGTTCACGGTTCTGTCGTTCATATCCACCCGCGGAACTAACGTTCCACGCTCGGTGCCGGTCCTTACGCTTCTCTATCTTGTCGTCGGCCTGTCCTTCACCCGCCTGACATATCGTCTCTTCATGGAGCGCGTGTTTTTCCTGGCCACCAATCTCGACCGTGTTTCAGCACGCAAGACGCGCAATGTGTTGCTTTACGGCTTGTCGGACAATGCCGAAAGCTTCCTGCGCGCCAGCCGCAGGGGCATCAAGAGCGACTTCAACGTCGCGGGCATTCTCGACGATAACATCTTCAATCAGGCTCGAATTATCCAGGGCGTGAAGGTGCTCGGCGACTTCGAGTCGCTCGCCACCGTTGCCGCGCGCCTGGCTAAGAACGGAATCAAGGTTTCCGAACTTATCGTCACGGAGACCAGCCCGGACCGCCAACGTTTGGCCGAAATCGTCGAGCGGACGGCCCGTCTGGGGATCAAGGCCTCGCGTATTCCCGACTTTACGGAAACTTCGCTTCTGACCAGCCAGTCGATCCTGCAGCCGAAAGCCATCGACCTCGGCGATCTGCTCGGCCGACCGGAGGTCGTTTCGGACCTCGAAGGCGTGGCGCGATTGATCAACAACAAGATCGTCCTGGTGACCGGCGCCGGCGGCTCGATCGGATCGGAACTCTGCCGACAGATCGCCGAATTCGGGCCTCGCCAGCTTATCATTACCGACAGTTCGGAGTTTCACCTCTACCTGCTCGATACGGAAGTCCGCGAAAAGCATCCTGCGCTCAACATCGTCACACGGATCATGAACGTGCGCGACCAGACGCGCGTCACCAGCATATTCAAGGAATTCAAACCGGAGGCGGTTTTCCATGCGGCCGCGCTGAAACACGTGCCCTTGGTCGAGGCGAATCCCCTGGAAGCGATCAAGACGAACCTGCTCGGCACTCGCAACATAGCTGACGCGGCCATGCACAACGGTGCGGCCAATTTCGTCATGATCTCGACCGACAAGGCCGTGAACCCGACCAATGTGATGGGCGCCACCAAGCGGGCAGCCGAAGCCTACTGCCAGTCTCTCGACATCACGTCACAGAAAACCCGTTTCAAGACCGTGCGGTTCGGCAATGTCCTCGGCTCCAACGGATCGGTCGTGCCGCGCTTCCAGGAACAAATCGCCAGTGGCGGGCCCGTGACGGTGACGCACCCCAACATCGTGCGCTTCTTCATGACGATACCGGAAGCCGTCCGCCTGGTCCTGAACGCTTCCGCGCATGATCACGGCAAGGAGCAGCAGCGCGGCAAGATCATGGTGCTGGATATGGGAAAACCGGTCCGCATCGTCGATCTCGCCGAACGGATGATCCAGCTTGCCGGGTTCCGGCCGCGTGTCGACATCGACATCGTCTTCACCGGCCTGCGTCCCGGCGAAAAGCTCTACGAGGAACTGTTCGATCCTTCGGAGATGCAGGAGCACAGGCCCGAGGACACCTATTTCGTGGCGTCGCCTCGGGTGATCGACAAGAGCTTGCTGCACAAGAGCCTGACGACCCTGCAGGAAGCCCTGGGCCGAGAAGACACGGCGCGCGCCATCGAAATGCTGAATCACATCGTTCCGGAATACAAGCCGGCGGCGCAAACGCCATCGGAACTATCCTCCGACAAGCCGGGCGCAATCCAGGGCGATCTCATCGACTGATCGGCAAATCGTCGGATGGACGGACGACCACGCTTGGGCCTGGCGACAGGGGGCCCTGGCGACAGGAGGCCTGACGACAGAGGCTCGCGAAGCCTACAAGACTCAGGCCGTCGCAAGCAGCCGCATTTCAAGAATGCGGCCATGCGCCGGACATCCTTTGCGCTACGGAGACAATCCGGTTTGTCGGCAATGGAACGTCCGCAGGCGAAGCCGGCGCACAGGTAGTCGCATCGCAGACATTCGATCAAAGCGAGCCGGGCATCGTGGCGCCGGCTCGCCGGATTCTACCGAGAGCGCGGCAGCAGCGACCACACGGCCGGCACGAGTGCGGCCGCGAGAGCGACCTTGATAAGATCTCCGGCAATGAAGGGCACGACGCCGAACTGCCAGGACTTTTCCGGGCCGATCAACGCGGCCAACCAGGCGAATCCCATCGCCATCATGACGATCTCGGCCGCCAGCATGGCGCTCGCCAGCTTGAGCGGATTACGGTCCCAGCCGCGGTCGGCGGCCCAGCCGACGATCGCCGCCATCACCACGAAGCCGGCGAGGTAGCCGCCGGTGGAACCCAGCATATAGGCGATGCCGATGCCCTTCTCCGGCGTGCTTTGGAAGACGGGGAAACCGGCCGCACCTTCGGCCATATAGAGCAGCAGGGTCGCCAGTCCGAGACGCAGGCCGAAGGCCGCGCCGATGAGAAGGACAGCCAGCGTCTGCAGCGAAATGTCCACCGGGCCGAGCACCACCTTGGTCTTCGCCGACAGGGTCAGCAACAGCGTGCCGACGAGAGCCAGGAAAATCTGCGTCGCCAGCCGCGTGGCCCCTTTCTCGGGCAAGGCGAGCGAAACGAGCGGGCGCATCGTGGTTGCAATTGCCATGGTTTTCCCCATTCCTTCTCGGCGAGAGGCGCAGGATCGCGCTTGGTGTTTCCTATATTGGCTTCGACGGCCAGCGGCAATCGGTTTTGCCGGGGGAGACCGGCCAACGGTATGAAACGGATCACGATGGCTTTGAAATTCAATATCGATTTCGATCCCCGCTATGGAGAGCCGGTGGAGGTCGCTCCCGATGTCGCCAGGTTGACGGCGCGCAACCCGTCGCCTTTCACCTTTCATGGCACCAACAGCTACATCGTCGGACGCGATTCGCTCGCAGTCATCGATCCAGGGCCGGACGACGAGGAGCATTTCCAAGCCCTGGTCAGGGCGATCGATGGACGACCGGTCAGCCATATCCTCGTCAGTCATACACATCGGGACCATTCGCCATTGGCCGGGCGGCTGAAGGCCGCAACAGGCGCGACCGTGCTGGCGGAAGGGCCACACAAGCCGGCCCGGGCGCTACGAACCGGCGAGATGGATCGGCTTGACGCCAGCGGCGACATGGAATTCCAGCCCGACCACACGCTTGCCGACAACGAGCTCGTCGAAGGCGATGGCTGGATCATTCGTACCGTACTCACCCCGGGCCACGCGGCCAACCACGCCGCCTTCGCGTTGGAAGGAACGGGCATTCTGTTCTCGGCTGACCATGTGATGGGCTGGTCCACCACCGTCGTCGCCCCGCCCGACGGTGCGATGGCCGACTACATGCGCTCGCTGGCCAAGCTCATCGAGCGCGATGACCGGCTGCTGTTGCCCGGCCACGGCGGACCGGTGACGACGCCGCGCACCTTCATGCGCGGGCTGAAGACGCATCGCAGGATGCGCGAACGCGCCATCCTGGAACGCGTGCGCAGAGGTGACCGGACGATCAAGGCGATGGTCGAGGCAATCTACCGCGACACCGACCCGCGCCTGCACGGCGCCGCCGGCCTGTCGGTGCTGGCGCACCTGGAAGACCTGGTCGCGCGCGGTCTCGTCGCGACGGAAGGGGAAGCGTCGATCGGTGGCGTCTATCTGCCGGCTGGGTAGCAACGAGCCGCGGCGCCCGGGAGGACAGCCTTGTTACTGGGCGGCGGCCGCACCGGCGTCGCCGGCAACCTGCTGGTCCAGTTCCGCAAGGAAGGCGGCTATCCGGCGCGCATTGTCGCCGAGATCGTGGCGCCCGTAACGCGAGGCCGAGCGCATGTCGACCAGCGTCGAATCCTCGTCGACGGTCATGCGCACGGATACGTCGACCGGCAGATCGAGGATGAAACTGGAAGCGACGGCACCGATGGTGATCTCGTCGGCGAAAGCGGCATTCGCGGCAGGAGGGTCGAGCACCTGCCAGTTCTGACGGGCCAGAACCGCCTCGACGGCGGCCGTCGTTTCGTCCATGGCCAGTGCGTAGCGCCGGCCCGTCACCAGCGGATAGTTTTCCGCCTGGAGCCGCTGCTCGCCGGGGCTTTGCGGCAAGAGCGGATTCATGTCGGCCGTCCGGCTTGTGGCTGTCGGCAGCGCCGGGGGCGTGTCCTGATCGGTGGTGATGCCGCGCAGGGGCGGATAGGCCAGCATCAGATACGCCGCGAATCCGTAAGGGCAAAGCACGACGACGGCGATCAGCACGCCGGCGACAAGGTCGCGGCCGCCACGATCACCGAATGTCCAGATACGGGAAAAGGCGAACGCGGCCAGCAGCAATGCAAGCGCCGCCAGCAGCGCCGCCAGCGCCAGCACCCACAGGTAGGCCAGCGTTTCCACAAGGCCAAGGTGATGCCCGGTCCAGACCACGATCACAAGCACGGCGGCAAAGCTGGCCGTGCGGCGGCACCATCCTGGTGCCCGCGATCTGCGTCGTTCGGCATATTCGGTCATCGGCGCGCCGTCGTCGTCAAGGCCGGTGATGCGCGGCCGATTGCATGTTTTGTTGCCTGGTGCATACGCGTCAGTCGGTCGGCAGTCGATAGTCCTTGAACTGCCGGCGCAGCGTCGTCTTCTGGATCTTGCCCGTGGCCGTATGGGGGATTTCGGCGACAAAGGCGACGTCGTCCGGCATCCACCATTTGGCCACCTTGCCGTCCAGGAAGCCGAGGATTTCATCCTTCGAGGGTTCCTTGCCAGGCTTGCGGACCACCACCAGCAAGGGCCGCTCGGCCCATTTCGAGTGTTTGACGCCGATCACCGCCGCTTCGGCGATATCGGGATGGCCAACGGCGAGGTTTTCCAGGTCGATGGTCGAGATCCACTCGCCGCCCGACTTGATGACGTCCTTGGCGCGATCGGTGATCTGCATGTAGCCGTTGGGATCGATATGGGCGACGTCGCCGGTATCGAACCAGCCTTCCTCGTCGAATTGCTCCGCTCCGGCGCCGCCATAGTAGGCGCGGGCGACAGCCGGGCCGCGCACCTTGAGCCGGCCGAAGGTCCTGCCGTCCCAGGGATGCTCGTTGTTCTCGTCATCGGTGACCTTCATCTCGACGCCGAAGGGCGGATAGCCCTGGGTCTGCTGCACATCGAGGCGCGCGTCGCCGGCGAGATCGGCATAGTCAGGCTTGATCGTGCAAAGCGTGCCGAGCGGCGACATCTCGGTCATGCCCCAGGCATGGATGACCTGGACGCCGTAATCGTCCTGGAACTTCCGGATCATCGAACGCGGGCATGCCGAGCCGCCGATCACCACCTTGTCGAGATAGGGCAGCTTCTTGCCGGTCTCCTCCAGATATTGCAGCAGCATGAGCCATACCGTCGGCACAGCGGCGGTGAAGGTGACTTTTTCGGTATCGAGCAATTCGTAGACCGAAGCACCGTCCATCCTGGGACCGGGCATGACCAGCTTGGCGCCGACCATCGGCACGCTCTGGCCGAGGCCCCAGGCATTGGCATGGAACATCGGCACGACCGGCAGCACGACGTCGCGCGCGGAGATACCCATGGCGTCGGGCATTGCGGCGATCATGGCGTGCAGCACGTTCGAGCGATGGCTGTACAGCACGCCCTTCGGATCGCCTGTGGTTCCCGAAGTGTAACACATGCCGGCGGCGGTACTTTCGTCGACACTTTTCCACCGGAAGTCCTCGCTGCCCTCGGCAAGCCATTCCTCATAGGCGACGACATTGGGCAGGGTCGTTTCGGGAATATGCGCCCTGTCGGCGAGAACGACGACCTTCTTCAGCGACTTCACCGCGCCGGCGATTTTCTCGATGAGCGGCATGAAGGTGAGATCGACGAAGACCGCCTTGTCCTCGGCATGGTTCATGATCCAGACGAGCTGTTCGGGGAACAGGCGCGGGTTGAGCGTGTGGTAGATCGCTCCGACGCCCATGATGCCATACCAGGCCTCGAGGTGGCGCGCCGTGTTCCAGGCCAGCGTGGCGATACGGTCGCCGAGGCCGAAGCCGTCGCGCTCCAGAAGGTCGGCTACCCTTAGTGCGCGGCGGCGCAGTTCCGTATAGGTCGTGCGCACGATCGGTCCCTCGATCGAGCGGGAGACGATTTCGCGCGCGCCGTGCTGGCGCGCGGCGTTGTCGAGCAGCTTGTGGCAGAGCAACGGCCATTCCTGCATCAGTCCGAGCATGCTTTCCTCCCGTTTTTCGACATTCTTGGAAGGAACGCGCGCAAAGTCCAGCGGCGAGCGCAGCGAAGCAGCCCGTATGCCATTGGACAAAGGTCGCACTGTCACAATCCGGCCATCTGGTATGCTAAGATGGTTCCTGGCGGGGCGTGAAGGCGAATGGATGAGGTTCGCATGGACGCGCAGCTCGACGAGAAGGCGCTCGAGACGTCATTGGCCGAAGGTCTGGCTGAACTGATGCCAGAGGACAAGGCCGTTTCACAGGAAGAATTTGCCGAAGTGGTCGACGGCGCGCTGGAAGCCGTCGGCGGCCGGCTGCTGTTCAAGATGCAGATCGGCGCCGAGGGCGAGCGCCAGCATGTCGCGGCGGCATCGGTGGGCGACGGCGACAAGCGCCAATTCCTGCTTCTAACCCTGCCCGCCGCCGGCGGAGCACTCAAGGTGGAGACGGCGGCAAGCAGCAAGAACCCGGTTGCCGGCATCACGGCTGCCTATGCCGGGTTGATGGACGCGCTGCAGGTCGCCGCCTGAACCAAGCGCAGCTCGCGCTTTATCGTTCCGTTCATATCGGCTTTGTGCATCTTGCCCTTGCCGTGCATCCATCCTGCACAATCTATGTGGGCAGAGATGGAGAACGAGCCATGGACACCACCAATCCCGCCGCAGCGCCCTCCCCCCGGCGCTCACCCGGCTTTGCCCGCAACCCCGACCACACGATCACGGTGCGGCCTCTCGACGGCGTGGTGACCGTCAGCTTCTCCAGCGCCATCATCGCCGCCTCGAAAAACGCCAAGGTGCTGAAGGAATCCAACCATCCGGACGTGTTCTACATTCCCTTCGAGGACATCTATTTCGATTTCCTGCGCCGCAGCGAAACCACGTCGCACTGCCCCTACAAGGGCGATGCAAGCTATTGGACGGTGACGGCTGTCGGCGAATCCAGGCCCGACGTGATGTGGGCCTACGAGCATCCCTATGAGGAGATGCTGGCCATCCGCGACCACGGCGCCTTCTATCCCGACAAGGTACGGATCGAAGCGGTCGAGCAGGACGAAACCGACCGACCGATCGTCTGACCGAACCGGAAATATCGGAATGCGCCTCGGGGAAATCCTTGCGGCGTTGCGCGAGGGCGATGACAGAATGAATCGCCTTCACGCAACAGGCGCTTGTTTGCGCTCGATCAGCGGGCGTTCTGACGAACGCAGTCCCGCTGCTCAAGCTTGATTTTTCCAGCCGCATTTGTGCGGACGCCAGACGATTCCGTCTGGCTGCAAAATGCTCTAGCTTTTCCGGATGGCCGCCTGCGCGGCGGCGAGCCGCGCGATCGGCACGCGGAAGGGCGAGCAGGATACGTAGTCCAGCCCGACCTCCTCGCAGAAGCGAATCGAGGCCGGATCGCCGCCGTGTTCGCCGCAGATGCCCAGTTTTATCTCAGGGCGCGTCGCCCTGCCCTTGTCGGCGGCAATGCGAACCAGTTCGCCGACGCCCTCGATGTCGAGCGATACGAACGGGTCTTGCTCGATGATACCCTTCTGGCGATAGGTCTCCAGGAAGGACGAGGCGTCGTCTCGACTGATGCCGAACGTAGTCTGGGTCAGGTCGTTGGTGCCGAAAGAGAAGAACTGGGCCGTCTCGGCCACGACATGGGCGCGGATCGCGGCGCGCGGCAGTTCGATCATCGTGCCGGTCAGATACTCGATCTGAACGCCTGCCTCTTCCATGACGGCCTTCGCGACCTGATCGATGCGCGCCTTGACATAGTCGAGTTCCTTCACGATGCCGACCAGCGGCACCATGATCTCCGGCACCACCAGCTTGCCCGCCTTGCGGCCGGCCTCGACGGCCGCCTCGAAAATGGCGCGGGCCTGCATCTCGGCGATCTCGGGATAGGAGACGGCGAGCCGGCAGCCGCGATGGCCGAGCATCGGGTTGAATTCGTGCAGCGTCTCGGTGCGGCGGCGCAGCTTTTCAGCCGAGACGTTCATCGAAGCCGCCACCTCGGCGATCTCTTCCTCGGTCTTGGGCAGGAATTCGTGCAGCGGTGGGTCGAGCAGGCGGATCGTCACCGGTAGGCCGGCCATGATCTCGAACAGTTCGAGAAAATCCGAACGCTGCATGGGCAAAAGTTTTGCAAGCGCCGCCCTGCGATCCTTTTCGGTGTCGGCCAGGATCATCTCGCGCATGGCGACGATGCGGTCTCCATCGAAGAACATATGCTCGGTGCGGCAGAGCCCGATGCCTTCCGCGCCGAAGGAGCGCGCCGTGCGCGCATCGGCCGGCGTCTCGGCATTGGTGCGGACCTTCATGCGCCTTGCGGCGTCCGCCCATTCCATGATCGCGGCGAAATCGCCGGAAAGCTCCGGCTGGAGCATGGCGACCGAACCCTTCAGCACCTGGCCGTTGCCGCCATCGATGGTGATGACGTCGCCCTTCTTCAGCGTCACCCCCATCGCCATCAGCGTGCCGTTGCGGTTGTCGACGCGCAGGGAACCCGCACCCGAGACGCAGGGCTTGCCCATGCCGCGCGCCACCACCGCCGCGTGGCTGGTCATGCCGCCGCGTGTGGTGAGAATGCCCTCGGCCGCGTGCATGCCGTGGATGTCCTCGGGCGAGGTTTCGACGCGCACCAGGATGACCTTGCGCCCCGCCGCCTTGGCCTCCTCGGCTTCGTCGGAGGAGAAGACGATCTCGCCGGTCGCCGCCCCCGGCGAAGCGGGAAGGCCGGTGCCGATTATGTTGCGCTCGGCCTTCGGGTCGATGGTGGGATGCAGAAGCTGGTCGAGCGAGGCGGGGTCGATGCGGGATACCGCCTCGCCTTTCGAGATCAGCTCCTCGCTCGCCATGTCCACGGCGATCTTCAACGCCGCTTTCGCCGTCCGCTTGCCGGAGCGCGTCTGTAGCATCCACAGCTTGCCGCGCTCGATGGTGAATTCGAGATCCTGCATGTCGCGGTAGTGCGTTTCCAGCTTCTGCGAGATGTCCACGAAAGCCCGATAGGCTTCGGGCATCAGCTTCTGCAGTGACGGCTTGTCCGAACCGGCGGCGATGCGTGCTGCCTCGGTGATGTTCTGCGGCGTGCGGATGCCGGCCACCACATCCTCGCCCTGAGCATTGACCAGGAACTCGCCGTAGAGTGCTCTGTCGCCCGTCGAGGGGTTGCGTGTGAAGGCGACGCCGGTGGCCGAAGTGTCTCCCATATTGCCGAACACCATGGCCTGGACGTTGACCGCGGTACCCCAGCTTTCGGGAATGTCGTGCAGACGGCGGTAGGTTATGGCGCGCTGATTCATCCAGCTCGAAAAGACGGCCCCGATGGCGCCCCAGAGCTGCTCGCGCGGAACCTGAGGAAACGGTTTTCCGAGTTCCTCTTCGACCCTGGCCTTGTAGAGGCCGATGACGTCCTGCCATTCGGCGGCAGTCAATTCGGTGTCGAGGTCGCGGCCGAGACTGGCCTTGCGATCCTCCAGTATCTCCTCGAAGACCTCATGGTCGACGCCCAGCACCACGTCGCTGTACATCTGGATGAACCGCCGGTAGCTGTCATAGGCGAAACGCGCATCGCCGGAATCGGCGGCCAACGCCTCGACGGTCTGGTCGTTGAGGCCGAGGTTGAGCACCGTATCCATCATGCCCGGCATCGAAGCACGAGCACCGGAGCGAACCGACACGAGCAGCAGCTTTTCCGGGTCGCCGAAACGGCGCCCGGTCAAACGGGCGATATGCTCCAGCGCAGCGTCGACATCCGCTTCCAGCGAGGCGGGATAGCTGTTGGCGTTGGCATAGTACCAGTTGCAAGCCTCGGTGGTTATGGTGAAACCGGGCGGCACCGGCAGGCCGAGGCTGCACATTTCGGCCAGATTGGCGCCCTTGCCGCCGAGCAGGTTCCTGTCGCCGGCGCGCCCTTCCGCTGCGCCGTCGCCGAAGGTGTAGACCCATTTGGTCATGCTTGCTCCCTGGATTGCCGACAACCGGATGATGGCTTACCGCGAGCGATATGGTGCGGTGCACGGAAAGGCAAGGGCTGCAGAACGCACCCGCTTGCTACAATCGATTAAGCGAAATTTGGCCACAATACGCTTGCGTGCCATCCCGCTCAGGAATAGAACATAAAGAGAACGACGAGGTGGGTTATGAAACAGACGGGCAAGCTGGACTATTTCGAACTGCCGGCCACGGGCGGGACATTGGACAGCGTGAAGGCCTTCTATAGCGAGGCTTTTTCCTGGTCGTTCACCGACTACGGGCCGACTTATTCGGCCTTCGATGAAGGGCTCGACGGTGGCTTCCAGGCAGATGCCTCGGAAGCGTCGGCCAAGCCCCTGCCGATCCTCTATTCGGACGGCCTGGAAGCAACGCTGGAAGCCGTGCAAAACGCCGGCGGAACGATCGTCAAGCCGATCTTCTCCTTCCCCGGCGGACGGCGCTTTCACTTCCTCGACCCCGCCGGAAACGAACTGGCGGTGTGGGGGGAGTAGCGGCCGGCACATCTTCCATCCTGACATTGCCGCACCCGCCGATGCCTTGTGGCCGGATGTAGTATTCGAGATCCGGATTTTTGCCGAAGCACCTTGTCTTTCCGGCATGCCTCGTGCAATGCCGCACAGGAAGCGTGGTTTCCATGTTCCGCCCAACAGGTGGCGGGGAGCACGAACGAATTCGGCGAACGCGTGTGAAGAGAACATTCGATCTGGTTGGAGCTTTTTTCGGCTTGGCGCTGGCCTGGCCGCTGATCGTTCTGCTGATCGTTCTCGTTCGCCGCGATTCACCCGGTCCGGGCATTTTCTCGCAACAGCGCGTCGGACACCGTGGCAAGCCCTTCTCGTGCCACAAGCTCAGAACCATGTATTCCGGTACGCCGAACGTTCCCTCGCATCACTCCACGGTGGCGCAGGTCACGCGCATCGGTGGCTTTCTCAGACGGACGAAGTTGGACGAACTGCCCCAGCTTTGGAACGTGTTTGTCGGCGAAATGAGTTTTGTCGGGCCGCGCCCTTGCCTTCCCTCGCAAATGGAATTGATCGAGGAGCGCCGTAAACGTGGCGTTCTCGACATTCGTCCGGGAATTACCGGCGTTGCCCAGATCGAGGGCATCGACATGTCCAATCCCGTGCGGTTGGCGGAGAAGGACAGCGACTATTTGCGCTCGCAGTCGCTCCGTCTGGACCTCAAGATCCTGTACCGCACCGTTTTTCGCGGTGAAGGCAGCGGCGATCGGGTAAGACAGTGATCATGGCGTCTCGAGCAAGGATCGTCTTGGCCGCGATTTTTTGTGGCGCCCTTGCGGTGGCAGGCCTTGCGGCCGTCACGCTGAAAGGCGAACGCAGCAGGGCGGAAGTGCCGGAGGACCTGCCTCTCGTCGTCAAATCGGCAGCGACGGTCATCCGCCTCTCCGGCCTCAAGCCACCGGACATCGTCCAGACCCTGGGCTATCGATCCGAGGGGGATGGCGGTGGTGCCATTTATCGGCGTGTTCCCGACAAGCCCAAGCATAGGGGTTCGCTCGCTGTGGTGATGGGGGACAAGTCGATCGCCTGGTACGCGATCCAGGCGCCGGCCTCCGTCCTTTCGTTCGGCGCATTACGCGACGGTCCGAATTCCCGCGTCGCCTTCATGCGCGCCCAACAGGCCGTCGACATCATCGTTGTTCCGCATGGAACCTACAATGTCGGTGCGGGCATCGAGATTGCGAATGGCAAAACCTGGGATTTCCAGGACGTCGCGCTCTGGCAAAGCGGGCAAGGTCGCCCGGCTCTGTCTGTCGTTGGCGCAAGAGACTGGGTCATCACGGGTCGCGTGCGTTTCGTCGAACCGCCGGAAGATCGAGCCAACGGCACGGCGACTTCTGCGGTACAGTGAAAGTCGGCAGAAATATCGAAGGGGACCCCAATGGCTCGGATCCTGGTGACCGGGGCGACCGGCTATATCGGCCCTCAACTGATCGGGCGCCTTACAGCACACGGGCATGAGATCCGGACTGCCGGTCGACGCGCCTACGACAATGGTTCAGGCATTTCCTATTTCGCAATTGAAGATATCGGGCCAGCAACGGACTGGTCGGCGGCTGTCGAGGGCTGCGACATCGTCATCCACCTGGCCGCCCAGCAATCAGACAAGACTGCCAATGAAACGTGTTTCATGAGTGTGAACGATGCCGGCACCGGCCGCCTGGCGCGACAAGCAGCAGACAGCGGTGTGCAGGGATTTATTTATCTCTCGAGCGTGAAAGCGGTGGCGGACGCCAGCGATACCGTTCTTGACGATACTTCGGCATGCGCGCCAAAATCTGCTTACGGCCGTTCGAAACTTGCCGGCGAGGGTCACGTCGCAGCCTTCGCCAGCCTGGGACGCACCGGCATTTCCCTTCGACCGCCGGTCGTCTATGGAGCCGAAGCCCGCGGCGGATGGGGCGCCTTGATGCGTCTCGCGGCCAGCAAGTTACCGCTGCCGTTCGGCGCGGTCGACAATCGACGCAGCTTCATAGCGGCAGAGAACCTTATCAGCGCCTTGCTGCGAGTCGTGGAACGGCACCGGGAAGCCAGCCTGTCGGGCTCCTATCTGGTTGCCGACACCGAAAGCGCCAGCCTTGCCACCGCCGTCACGCTACTTCGTGAGGGGATGAATCGGCCCTCGCGACTGTTCAAACTTCCTCGATCGATCCTTGTTACGATGCTCAAGGTGACAGGGAAATCGCAGATGGCAGAGAGTCTCTTCGAGAGTCTGGAAGTCGACGCCAGCCGCTTCAGGTCGGCCTTCGACTGGTCGCCACCGATTTCACAACCCGACGCGATGAGGATCGCAGGCGCAGAATTCATAGCCAAGCGCAATTGAATATCTCGGCAGAAGCGTCATTATTTTTGAAACAAAATCGTGCAAAGTCAAATACTTGACTATATGGGCAGCGCCGAGGAATCGATGCACGCCGGAATTTTCGCGATCAAGCAAATCCCTGAAAGTGTTACGACCGAAGAAACGCCGTAACCTAACACCAACGTCCATCACATCCTGCCGGCCCTTTACCAAGCCACGGCATTCCATGTGGCCTGCTCTCAACCTCTATGATATTTCTGGTGCTGGCTCGCCAGGGGTGGTTTGTTAGTGCTCAAAAGCAACGGTGTAAGTTTCTCTATATACAGGAGCGTAGTTGAGCTCTTTATCTTCTCGGCAATTGTTAATATCCTATTGCTGACACCTTCGGTGTATATGATACAGGTATACGATAGAATAGTTCCATCTGAAAGTTACTCAACATTATTCTATATAACTGTAATCTCTATTTTAGCAATAATAATTCTATCTTTACTCGATATTGTAAGAGGCCTCTACGCGAATCGACTTGCATCCCGAATAGACGCAACATTCGGCGGCACGGCCATGATCGGTGCGCTAAACGGATCGAGAGCAGGATTGGGTGACGTCCAGCCGCTGCGTGATCTCACGACGATTCGTGGCCTGATTGCGTCGCGCAGCATTTTCTTTCTTTTCGACCTGCCGTTCGGACCGTTTTTCATCGCGGTTCTCTATCTCATCCATCCGTTGTTGTTCATGCTGACGCTGGGCGGTGCCTTGATAATGATTGCTATAGCCGGCCTCAATCAGTGGGCAACGAGCCGGCTCGATCGGGAGGCTGCGGAAGGACTCATAGGAGCCACGAACGCGGCCCAATCCTTCGCCCGCAATATGGAGACCGTCCGCGCCCTCGGCATGATGGGCAATGTCGTGGAATTGTGGGGAGCGCGTTTCGTCGACTCCATCGAGGCAGCGGACCGGGTCGCCAGGACCAATGCGCTCTTCGGAGGCTTGACCAAATCCGTCCGCATCATGCTGCAGATGGGCAATTTGGGCACTGCCGCCTATCTGGTGCTCAATCATGAAATCACGGCCGGCATGATCTTCGCGTCGTCGCTCGTCGCTGGGCGCGCCCTTCAGCCGCTGGACCAGATCGTTGGAAGCTGGCGCCAGTTGAGAGATGCAGGACGCGCCTGGCAACGCATAAGGGCGCTGGAAGCGTACCATGACGACAAGCAGGCACCGGACATCGCAATGCCTGCTCCCAAGGGGTTTTTCCAAGCCGAAAAGCTTATCTATTTCGTGCCCGGGGCCGATCCTGGGATGCCCCCACTCATCAAAGGACTGAGCTTTGCCGCAAATCCTGGCGAGGCGGTGGCCATCATCGGCCCCAGTCAAGCGGGTAAATCCACGTTGGCTCGGCTCGCCGTCGGTGCCATTTCTCCCCGGTCAGGCGTCGTGCGCCTCGACGGCTCCGACATCAGCAACTGGGACAGTGACGAGTTGGGCAAGCATCTGGGTTATCTTGCCCAGGATGTGGAGTTGTTTCCCGGAACGATCGGCGCCAACATCGCGCGATTTGATCCGGATGCAAGGGACGAAGACATCATCAAGGCTGCGCAATATGCCCATGTTCATGACCTGATACTGGGTCAAAAGAACGGTTACAGCACCATGATCGGCCCAACCGGCGTACGCCTTTCCGGCGGCGAGCGTCAGCGGATCGGGCTGGCGCGAGCACTATACGGGGAACCCAAATTGGTGGTTCTCGACGAGCCCAACGCCAATCTCGACAGTGAAGGCGAAGCTGCGTTGGAGCAGGCGATCCTGGAAACCAAGGAGCGCGGTGCGATGGTGATGATCATCACCCACCGACCCTCCATTGCCGCCAAGTGTGATCGCGTTCTGCTGCTGAAAGCCGGCCAGATCGAACTTTACGGACCTGCAGCCGACGTGCTCCAGCGGCTTCAGCCGAACCCTGCAAGATCAATGCGTGGCAAAGAAACTCAGCCAGCCGACAGTCAACACGGCGGCGGGAACCGGAGCGTACAGTTCAGCACCGCCTTGCGGACGCAAGTGTAGGACGAGTATCGCAAACCATGGCCAGAAACAGCGGCAAATCCACTCCCGGCTTTCGTTGGCAGAAGAGAATTCGGGTCGGCACCAGCGGCATAGCACTGCTTGGTTATGCGACTATTGCCACATTCGGCGGCGGCTTCGGCGTCTGGGCGGCAACCGCCCCGCTACACGGCGCCGTAGTCGCTTCCGGCGCCGTTGCGGCAGTGAGCGAAAACATCATGATCCAGCATCTCGAAGGCGGGATCATCGAAAAAATCAATTTCATCGAAGGCGACCATGTCAAGCGCGGTGATGTCCTGTTTTCCATCGACCCGACTGAAAGCGAGGCGCAGCTCAACCGTCTCGCACACCAATATGCCGCGCAGCGTCTCAAAGCGGTGAGGCTTGAGGCCGAACGCGATGGCAAACGGTCGCTGTTCATTCCTGAAGACTTGAAGGAGTTTGGTGACAGGACCGACATCGAAGCCCTGTTTTTTCAGGAGCAGAAGGAATTTGTTGCCCGAGCGGCACGTTACGAGGCCGAGAAGAAAATCCTCGGTCAGCGGGTCGCCACTATCTCCGAATCCATGGCTGGGCTTCGCGCACAGAAGCAGTCGATCGAAGAGCAGGCCAAGATCGTCGAATCCGAGGCCCGACGGAAGGAGAGCCTGCTCGAAAAGGGCCTGACCAATCGATCCGAATATTCTGAATTGCTGCGTTCAAAGGCGGCGCTGGTTGGCCAAGCCGGCGAAATAGAGGCGCAAATCTCCAGTTCATCCGTGCAAGTGATCGAAGCAAAGGAACAAATCGAGCGTCTGACCACCACACGAGTGGAGGAGGCTGTTGCGGACCTAAGCACCGCCAACGGTATGAGCGCAGATCTAAAACAGCAAATAATGGCAACCAGAGCGGTTTTGAATCGCACCACGGTGCGCGCGCCCGCTGACGGTATTGTGGTGCGATCCCAATATCATTTCCCGGGAGCGGTCATCCGGCCGGGTGAGATCGTCATGGAATTGCTGCCCACCGCCAGCCGTCTTGTTGTCGACGTCCGGGTCAGACCCGAAGACATCGCCCAGATCAGGCTTGGGCAGGACGTCGGTATGAGTTTTCGCGCCCTGAACCCGCGTACAACTCCCCGCATTGACGGCACGGTCACCTATATCTCCGCCGACCGCCTTCTCGATACGCGCACCGGGGCGCCTTACTATTCCGCCCTGCTGACAATCAAGGAGGGACAGGAGAACAAGATTACGGAAGAGCAGATCTATCCCGGCACGCCGGTCGACTGCTTTATCCTGACGGAAGCCCGCACCTTCATGGATTATGTCAGCCAACCGATTATCGATTCATTCAGCACAGCTTTTCGTGAACCGTGAACCGCGCCCGGAGGTTCCCGCCGGAGCGCGGAACAACAGTTGCGGATTGATTGCGCCTGTGGCTACGGCTATGGGAATGCCGGCAGGCGCACCACAATCGTAGGAATTTCGGAACACACATGATCCATATTCATGATACGGCAGTCGTGGATCCGGGCGCTCGGGTTGGCGCCTTCACCTCGATCTGGCATTTTAGCCATGTCGAGCCGAAGGCTATTATCGGTGAAAACTGCAATCTCGGTCAGAATGTCTATGTCGGCAACAATGCTGTGGTTGGAAACGGGTGCCGGCTCGGCAATTCTGTTTCGATATTCTCGCATGTGGAGCTCGAGGATTTTGTCTTCTGCGCTCCGTTCATGGTCTTTACCCACATTTCCTTCCCGCGCGCCGCGGTGAACCGGCGCGCCAGCTTCAAGAAGACCCTTGTGCGATGCGGCGCGACACTGGGCGCCAACTCGACAGTGGTTCCTGGCATAACCATCGGCATGGGTACCTTCCTGGCCGCTGGTGCTACTCTGACCAAAAGCTGCAAGGACTGGGCCATGATGGTCGGATCCCCTGCGCGCCAAGCCGGATGGGCAAGTGCGTTCGGTGAGAAGATTCCCCTTCCTCTGACGGGTGAAGGAGAATGGAAATGTCAGCATACCGGCGATGTCTACGAACTCGACGGTGCAACTATGGTCCGCCGTCCAGGCACGAAAGACATCCTGAAATACGAGGCCGGAAAGAAGCTCGAGCGCATCGCCGGGAACGACAGCTAGTGTCGTTCATGGCCGAAGCGTCTCTCCCGGGAATAGGAGCCAAATTCCGGCGATAGTGTCCGACCGGGACCACGTCCTTCAGATTACATAGAACTCGTGCTCGGTCATGGCGAGGCCGGAAGAGATGGTGGCGAACTGGGTGGCGGCATGGGCGCCGTTGCCGTCGTCGTCGAAATAGAGCGCGCCGGTGGCGGAGTTGTAGATGATACGGTCCAGTGCATCGACGGCCGCCGCGCCGATGGCGAAGGCCGAGGCCGCCAGATAGCCGTTGGCCAGCCCGGTGAAGACGGCATTGTCCAGCCGGATCGTATCGTCGGCCACATTGTAATCGGTCATGGTGTCGATGTTGCCGGCTCCGCCACGGTTGAAAGTGAAGTCGAAAAAGTCTTCGCCGCCGCCGCCCGTCAGCGTGTCGTTGCCGAACTTGCCGTTGAGTACATTGAAGCCGTTATTGCCGATGATGGTCTGGGTGATGTTGTTGCCGGTCAGGTTGATCGAGGCCGTGCCGCCGCCCCATGTGGTGCTGAGTTTTTCCACAAAGGCCGAGGCCGTCAGCACATAGCTGTGCGAGGCCGCCACCCAGTCGCTGCCGCCGCCATTGGCCTCGACGATCGTATCGCCCGTATTATCGACGATGTAGGTGTCGTTACCATTGCGGCCTTCCATGATGTCGGCACCGGCCTTGCCGTCGATGGTGTTGGCGCCGTTGTTGCCGAGGATGGTCTGGCCGATGTTGTTGCCGGTCAGGTTGATCGAGGCCGTGCCGGCTGAATAGGTGGTGGTCAACTTCTCCACAAAGGCCGAGGCCGTCAGCACATAGCTGACCGATGCAGCGGCCCAGTCGCTGCCACCGCCACTCCCTTCGATGATGAAGTCGCCGGCATTGTCGACGATGAAGATGTCGTTGCCAGCGCCACCATCCATACTGTCGGCACCAGCGCCGCCATCCAGATAGTCGTTGTCGGCGTCTCCATGCAGTATGTCGGCCATGGCGTTGCCGTAGAGCGTATCATTCCCGTCGCCACCGTAGAGCGTGTCGTTGCCGACGGATTCCGGAACGCCATTGTCATCGCCTTCGATCAGATCGTCTCCATCCCGCCCATGGATGGTGTCGTCGCCTCCGCTGCCGCGCAATCTCGCGTCCGCGCCTTCAGTACCGTAGATCAGATCGCCAAATTCGGAACCACGCACCTTCTGCGCGCCGCTGAAACTGTCGCTACCGATGAAGTCATCACCGGGATTGCGGTCCGTAGCGGTCCCGGCCTGAAGATCGAGCGTCACACCGCCGGCTGCACCTTTATAGCTGATGACAGCATCTGCCACATCAACGAACAGGACCGTGTCATCGCCACCACTCAGACGGACCTCCATATGGTTCCCGTATTGCATCGTATAGGAAGAATCGACTCGAATGCGATCGTCGAAATCACCATCCTTGACAGCCGCAACGCCCGATACGCGATCGATGCCCCCTTGGCCGTCGCTTACCAGGAATCCGTCGGTATTGTCGCTGCCGGCCAGTCCTTCGAACAAATCGGCACTGAAATTAGCGATGATGCCGGAAGTCGCAAAATCGTAACGAGCTACCACGAAATCGTTGTCGGGATTATAGTTGTTGATGGCAAGAATGCGGTCATTGCCGCTGCCGCCATGAACATAGCCCTGACCGTAGACGATGATTGTGTCATTACCGGCGCCAGCTTCGATGTAGTCGAAAGCGGTAAGGGCGTTTTCGCCCGAATAGATGAAGTCGTCGCCGTCATCGCCGAATATGTTGTCGCTGTTTGACGAGCCGATCAGATTGTCGTTTCCGCCCGTTCCAAAGATGTCGGCCATCTGCATTCCCCTCCCGTTATGCAAGATCGAGACAGGTGAAGGCAGGCGGCAGGAAACAAGCCCGGCCGGGACACCCCCTCGATCAACCCGACGGGAACGCTATAGCAGGCGCAATCGATGCGCCTCCCCCATATGGGTTATATGCGCGCGGTTGCGCGCATTCCTGAAAATGTATCATTCGGTTGGATGAGTTCCATGCGTACGCTTTTATAGTGGAACTGATCCAAGCCTCGACTGGATGACAGCTCGAAAGCTTCCTTATCGGGATGAAACGCCGGAAAGTATTTTGCCCTCGACCCGGCAGGGACGAACGGGGGTGAACCTATTTTCAGTGCGAGCGTTTCCGTCCGCCGACATCCGCCAAGATAGAGCGCAAAAGCCGCCGCTTCGATTTCGCGCGATCACGGAACCGAAGCGGTGAGGTTTCTATAGCTCGATCTATATCACGTAGAACTCGTTCGCGGTCATGGCAAGACCGTGCGAGATGGTGGCGAACTGGGTGGCGGCATGGGCGCCGTTGCCGTCGTCGTCGAAATAGAGCGCTCCGGTGGCGGAGTTGTAGATGA
>CAZBBT010000036.1:0-24575 GCA_964490065.1 uncultured Mesorhizobium sp.
CCCTGGAAGGGCTTGGCCGCGTCGATGAACCACTGCATCTCCTTTTCCTGGTCGGCGCGGGAAAGCGTCGACAAGTCACCGATTTCCTTGTCCAAGAAGGCTTTCGCCTCGTCCATGCCGGCGAAGGCCTGGTTCACGCAGAAGAGAAGTGCCAGCGCGCTCGTCGATGCTAGTATTTGCCGTCGCATTTCGTTTCCTCCGGTTCAAAGGTTGCAAGTGCGATTTGGAGCGGCCGCTGGCAGGCGGCTGCTCCGACTTTTTCTCCCCCTATACGTAGCGAAACACCCCCACGGCGTAGACTACGGAGAGAGCGAGAGCCCACCACAGGTTGGGCCCGACGAGCCCAAGCCAAGCGAGATGGATGAAGGCGCTGCCGAGCAGCGAAATGAACAGGCGGTCGCCGCGCGTCGTCTCGAAGCGCAGCAGGCCGACACGCGGATTGCCGCCCGGCGAGGCATATTCCCACACCGCCATCAGCGACAAGATGAAAACGATGGTCAGGAAGAACATCGCTGTCGGGAAAGTCCAGGCCATCCAGCCGCCGGCGACCAGCGGCGCGGTCCAGTCGCGCGCGCCGTCCTTGGCAGGAACCAGCGCCGCGAGCAGGCCGGTGGCGACAAGATAGACGACGATGACTGCGCCAAGAAAAAGCGGCCAGCGGCGCTTGGCTGTCATGTCCTCTCTCCATGCTTGAAGCGGTTGGCCATCTCTCAGCACCCGCATCCGCTTGTGTCGTGGTTCGCGTCAGGGCAGCTCAGTTCCTGCCGTGGAAAACCGAACTGATGGTCCTTGAAGGTGACGTGGAAGCCGCCATTGGCCCAGCACCAGGCGCCCTTGCCGAACAATTTGTGCGAGGCGTCGCAGCTTTTGCCGAGATAAATGGTCTCGACCTCTTCCGTCGACGTGGACTCGACGCCGGCCTCGATGAAACGGGATACGGGATACTTGGAAGTCAGCCGATAGCCGGAGCCGTTGCAAGTCAGGTTCCAGGTGTGGTTGTCGGAGACGTGGGCCGAGGCAGGCGCAGCCATGGGCGGCATCGTCATCGCCGCCACTGCGCTCGCCAGTGCCACCCCGTTACGCCCCATCACACCCTCCCCAGGGCGAAGCCCTTGGCGATGTAGTTGCGCACGAACCAGATCACGAGCGCGCCGGGAATGAGCGTCAGCACGCCGGCGGCGGCGAGCAGGCCCCAGTCCATGCCGGCGGCCGAGACAGTGCGCGTCATGACGGCGGCGATCGGCTTGGCGTCGGTGGTGGTCAGCGTGCGGGCGAGCAGCAGTTCCACCCACGAGAACATGAAGCAGAAGAAGCAGGCGACGCCGATGCCGGAGGCGATCAGCGGCATGAAGATCTTCACGAAAAAGCGCGGGAACGAATAGCCGTCGATATAGGCGGTCTCGTCGATCTCCTTCGGTACGCCCGACATGAAGCCTTCGAGGATCCACACCGCCAGCGGCACGTTGAATAGGCAGTGCGCCAACGCCACCGCCCAATAGGTGTCGATCAGGCCGAAGGCCGAGTAGAGCTGAAAGAAAGGCAGGGCGAACACCGCCGGCGGCGCCATGCGGTTGGTCAGCAACCAGAAGAACAAGTGCTTGTCGCCAAGGAAACGGTAGCGCGAGAAGGCGTACGCCGCCGGGAGCGCTACTGCGACGGAAATCACCATGTTCAGAACGACATAGCTGATGGAATTGATATAGCCGGAATACCACGACGGGTCTGTGAAGATGATGGCGTAATTCCGGAGCGTCGGCTGGTGCGGGTAGAGCGTCAGCCCGGTCACGATCTCGCGGTTGGTCTTGAAGCTCATATTGACGAGCCAGTAGATCGGCACCAGCAGGAAGACGATGTAGAGCGTCGGCACCAGCCACCACCAGCGCGATTCGTCGCCGCGCCGGCGCATCCGGCGCGCGATCTGCTCCTGTCCGGCGGTGTTCGCCGAAGGCGCGCCCGCCTCGTCCATCGCCTGTCCTGTCCGTTCGTTCACCTCGGCCATGGCTCAGCGCTCCGCGTCATAATTGGTCATGACGGTGTAGAAGGCCCATGACAGCAGAAGGATGATGAGGAAGTAGACCAGCGACATCGCCGCCGCCTGGCCGAGATTGAACTCGCCGAGCGCCATCTTGACCAGGTCGATGGACATGAAGGTGGTCGAATTGCCGGGACCGCCGCCGGTGACGACGAAGGGCTCGGTGTAGATCATGAAGCTATCCATGAAGCGCAGCAGCACGGCGATCAGAAGCACGCGCTGCATTTTCGGCAACTGGATGTAACGGAACACGGCCCAGCGCGAGGCGCCGTCGATCTTGGCCGCCTGGTAGAAGGCGTCCGGGATGGAAACCAGCCCGGCATAACAGAGCAGCACGACGAGACTGGTCCAGTGCCAGACATCCATGACGATGACCGTCACCCAGGCGTCGAACGGGTCCTGCACATAGTTGTAGTCGATGCCCAGCGCGTTGACGTAGTAGCCGAGCAGGCCGATGTCGCCGCGCCCGAACACCTGCCAGATGGTGCCCACTACGTTCCACGGCACCAGGAGCGGCAGCGCCATCAGCACCAGGCAGGTCGGCACGCCCCAGCCCCTGCGGGGCATGTTGAGCGCGATGAAGATGCCCAGCGGCACCTCGATCGCCAGGATGATGGCGGAAAAGATCAGGTTGCGGACCATCGATTCCCAGAAGCGGTCCGAGGCGAGCAGTTCCTGGTACCAGCCAACACCATTCCAAAAGAACACGTTCTTTCCGAACGTGTCCTGCATCGAGTAGTTCACCACCGTCATCAGCGGGATGACGGCCGAGAAGGCCACCAGCACCAGCACCGGCAGCACAAGGAACCAGGCCCTGTTGTTCCAGGTCTTGTCCATGGCTCAGCCCCCCACCTCGACGCGCCCCATCTCGACCCTCCAGGAATCGGCGTAGAGGTTGATGCCGGCAGGATCGAAGCTCAGCTTCGGTTCGGCCGGGATCTCGGCGTCCTCGCCGACGATCGCCGCCATGTCGCGACCTTCCAGGCTGGCTCGCACCACCTTGTGGCGGCCGACATCCTCGACCTTTGAGACAGAGACGGGCATTCCCTCGCGGCCGACGCGGACATATTCAGGGCGGATGCCGAGTTCAAAAGAACCGCTCTCGCCTTTCGGCGCGCCGGGCAACTCGATGAGCTGATCGCCAAGCCGCGCCTTCCGTCCTTCCACCGCCACCGGCATGAAATTCATGCCCGGCGAGCCGATGAAATAGCCGACGAAGGTGTGCTTCGGACGTTCGAACAATTCGGCGGGCGTGCCGATCTGAACGATGCCGCCGTCATACATGACCACCACCTGATCGGCGAAGGTCAGCGCCTCGGTCTGGTCGTGGGTGACATAAACCATGGTGTAGCCGAAGCGGCGATGAAGCTGCTTCAACTGCGAGCGCAGCACCCACTTCATATGCGGGTCGATGACCGTCAGCGGTTCGTCGAACAGGATGGCGTTGACGTCCGAGCGCACCAGGCCGCGACCGAGTGAGATCTTCTGCTTCTGGTCGGCGGTCAGTCCCCGCGCCTTGCGCCTCGCCCAATCGGCTAAGCCGATCATGTCCAGCGTCTCGCGAACTCGGCGATCGACGGCATCGGCCGGCACACCGCGATTGCGCAGCGGGAAGGCCAGATTATCGTAAACGGTCATCGTGTCGTAGATGACCGGGAACTGGAACACCTGCGCGATGTTGCGCTCTTGCGTCGACAGGCCGGTGACGTCCCTACCATCGAACAGCAAGCGGCCGTGCAAGGGTTTGAGCAGGCCGGAAATGATGTTGAGCAGCGTGGTCTTGCCGCAGCCGGACGGGCCGAGCAGGGCATAGGCGCCGCCGTCTTCGAAGGTGTGATCGACTTCCCTCAGTGCGAAATCCTGCTCCTTCGCAGGATTCGGGAGGTAGGAGTGGCGGATATGCTCGACGTCGATGCGGGCCATCGTCTCCTCCCTTACGCCGCCAGCCGGGGCGTGGCTGAAACCGCACGGTCGTGCTCGTCGAAGACCATGATGTGTCGCGGATCGATGAAGACCTCGACCTGCTCGTCCGGCTCGAACTCGCGGATGCCGTGCGCCAGCATCACCCAGCGTGCATCGGCGAAATCGAGATGCACAAAGCTCTCCGAGCCGGTGATCTCGGTGATCGA
The DNA here is from genome assembly GCA_964490065.1 of uncultured Mesorhizobium sp. Taxonomy (GTDB): domain Bacteria; phylum Pseudomonadota; class Alphaproteobacteria; order Rhizobiales; family Rhizobiaceae; genus Mesorhizobium. The sequence continues at coordinate 4,162 of CAZBBT010000036.1, forward strand.
CACCTTGGCGCGTACCGGCACGGCGGCCGCATTCGGCCGTTCGAGAGAAAGATGGTGGGGTTGGAAGCCGATCGTGTAGCTCGCATCGGCGATACCGGCGAGGCCGACCGGCACAGGGAGGTTCACCCCACCATCAAGCAGGAAATGATCGCCCGACTTGCGCAGCACGATGGTGTTCAGCGGCGGGTCGGAGAAGGTCCTGGCCGTGACAAGATCGACCGGCTTGCGGAACACCTCTACAGTCGATCCGAACTGGGTGACGCGGCCTTCGCTCAATGTGGCCGTATTGCCGCTAAGCAGCAGCGCCTCGTGAGGCTCCGTGGTGGCGTAGACGAAGATGGTGCCTGCCTCGGCGAAGATCTTCGGTAGTTCCTCGCGCAGTTCCTCGCGCAGCTTGTAGTCGAGATTGGCCAACGGCTCGTCGAGCAGCACCAGGCTTGCATTCTTGACGATGGCGCGAGCCAGCGCGGTGCGCTGCTGCTGCCCGCCGGAAAGGTTGAGCGGTGTGCGGTCGAGATAGGGCGTCAACTTCAGGAGTTCCGCCGCCTTGCGCACCTCGCTATCGATCCTGCCCTTGTCAGTTCCGGCGACGCGCAGCGGCGAGGCGATGTTCTCGTAGACGGTCATCGCGGGGTAGTTGATGAACTGCTGGTAGACCATCGCGACGTTGCGTTGCTGCACGGCCATGCCGGTGACGTCCTTGCCGTCGAACCAGATCGAGCCGGTGGTGGGTTTGTCCAGGCCGGCCATCAGCCGCATCAGGCTGGTCTTGCCGGAAAGCGTGGGGCCGAGCAGGACGTTCAGCGAGCCATGCGCCAGCGTCAGCGACACATCGGCGATGTGCGTGACGCCACCCACGACCTTGGAAACGTTCCTCAGTTCCAGCATTCGGCTCCTCCCCCTCGCCTCATCTATTCCGCCGCCGCGCTCTGCCCCGTATCGATGCCCCGCATGAAATCTTGCAGCGCCGTTGCTTGTTCGCGGCTGAGATGCAGGCCGCGTTTGGTTCGCCGCCACAGCACGTCCTCGGCGGTGGTGGCCCACTCGTTCTCGACAAGATAGCGCACTTCCGCCTCGTAGAGATCAGCGCCGAAATTGCGGCCGAGATCGGCACAGGACTTGGCAAGCCCGAGCAGCGTCTTTGCACGCGTACCGTAGAGCCGGACCAGCCGGCGAGCGAGTCGCGCGTCGAGAAAGGGATAGGCGCTCTTGAGCTTCGCCACTTCGGCATCGAACCCCGTTGCCGGAAAATCGCCGCCGGGCAGCGGCGCCGAGCCCGTCCAGGACGGGCCGCGCTTGCCCAGAAAAGCTTCGATCTTCTCCAGCATCGATTCCGACAGCCGCCGGTAGGTGGTGATCTTGCCGCCGAAGGCGTTGACCAGCGGTGCGGCGCCCTCGCCGCCATCGGCCTTCAGCACATAGTCGCGCGTCGCCTCCTGCGCCTTGGAGGCACCGTCGTCGTAGAGCGGGCGCACAGCCGAGTAGGTCCAGACGATGTCCTCGCGCTTGACGGGCCGGGTGAAGTATTCGCTCGCCGCCTCGCACAGATAGTCGATCTCGGCATCGGATATTTTCACGTCGCGCGGATCGGCATCGTAGTCGCGATCGGTCGTGCCGATCAGCGTGAAGTCTTCCTCATAAGGGATGGCGAAGATGATGCGTCCGTCCTTGTTCTGGAAGAAATACGCGCGCGGGTCGTCGAATTTTTTCGGAACGACGATATGGCTGCCCTGCACCAGCCGGACATTGTGCGCGTTCTGCCCGACCACCTCGGCGAGTACATGGTCGACCCATGGACCGGCGGCATTGACCAGCAGGCGAGCCCTAACCTGTTCCGTCCGGCGGCTGCGCAGATCCTCCACCGTGATCGTCCAACCGTCGCCGTCGCGGCGCGCGCTGGTCACCTTTGTGCGCGTGCGGATGATCGCGCCACGGTCGGCGGCGTCGCGGGCGTTCAGAGCCACCAACCGGGCGTCGTTCACCCAGCCGTCGGAATATTCGAAAGCCTTGGAAAACAATGGCTTCAGCGGCTTGCCGGCCGGGTCTCTGCGCATGTCCAGCGTGCGGGTTGCCGGCAACAGCTTGCGTCCGCCGATATGGTCATAAAGAAAAAGTCCCAGTCTGAGCAGCCAGGCGGGGCGCTCTCCGCCGCTGAAATAGGGCAGTACGAAGCGCATCGGCCAGATGATATGCGGCGCGTTGCGCCACAGCACCTCGCGCTCCATCAGCGCCTCGCGCACCAGCCGGAATTCGAAGAATTCGAGATAGCGCAGCCCGCCATGGATCAACTTGGTCGAACCGGAGGACGTGCCGCTGGCCAAATCTCCCATTTCGGCCAGGAATACCGAAAAACCCCGCCCGGCCGCGTCGCGGGCGATGCCGCAGCCATTGATGCCGCCGCCGATGACGAAAACGTCAACCATCGGGGATGCGTCCACGAAGTCCCTCCCGCGATTTCGCATCGCAGCATTTCTAATTTTTTCGAAACCGTGTCGCGATTATTTCGAAATGATAACGAATGTCAAACGAAATATCGAGAAAGGAAAACGGTGCGACAGCGGCTTCTATTCGGCCGCGGTCTCGATCAACTGGACTTCCGAATCCTGGCAGATCTTGCGCACCGACGGGATGTCGCACCGATCGGTGATGAAGGTATTCACTTGGCTGATGTGGCCGATGCGCACCGGTGCGGTTCGCTCGAACTTGGTGCAGTCGGAAACCAGGATGACATGCCTGGTGTTGGCGATGATCGCCTGCGCTACCTTGACTTCGCGGAAATCGAAATCGAGCAGCGCGCCGTCGTGATCGATGGCCGAGGCGCCGATGACGGCGTAATCGACCTTGAATTGCTTGATGAAATCCACCGCCGCCTCGCCGACAATGCCGCCGTCCGAGCCACGTACGACGCCTCCGGCGATCACCACTTCGATGGAAGGATAGACACGCATCCTGTTGGCAACATTGATGTTATTGGTGATTACCATGAGGCCGGCATGGTCGAGAAGTGCCTTGCTGACGGCCTCTGTCGTGGTGCCGATATTGATGAACAACGAGGCGTTGTCGGGGATCAGGCGCGCCGCGGCGCGACCGATCGCCTCTTTCTCGTCGGCCGCGATCTTGCGCCGCGCCTCGTATTCCATGTTCTCGATGCCGGAGGGAAACAGCGCCCCGCCATGGATGCGGGTCAGCAACCGCTGGTCGCACAAATCGTTGAGGTCCTTGCGGATGGTCTGCGGCGTCACCGCGAAATGCGTCGCCAGTTCCTCGACCAGCACCCGGCCATTGTCCTTGGCCATCTGGATGATCTCGGAATGGCGCGGCGACAGATACATGGAAATCTCCCCGTTTTCGTTTTCATCATTCATAGACGAAAACGAAAGCGCTGGGAAGGCTTGAGCCGGCTAATGGAAGTCGGCTGATCGCAAATGCAAACTTGCCGCGCCGGCGAGCAGATCCGTCACCGGACAAGGTTGCGAGCGATTTCGGTGATGACGTCGAACGCCATGGCCACGTCCGCTTCGGTGGTCTCGAACGACCCCGCCTGGAAACGGATCGCGGTGCGGCCGTCCACCTTCGTCTGTGTGAGATAGATGCGACCGTCGTCGTTGATGGCGTTGACCAGAGCAAGGTTGTACCTGTCCGCATTCTCCCCGGTCGGCGCCCGGTGCCGGAACGAGAACAGCGACAGCATCGGCTCGGTGACGATCTCGAAATCCGGCTCCGCTCCAAGCCGCTCCGCCAGTCTCCCGCTCCACGTGACATGGTTGCGGATCATCTGCCTGAGATTCTCCAGTCCGTGCGCGCGCAGCAGGAACCAGAGCTTCAGCGCCCGGAAACGGCGGCCGAGCGGCACCGACCATTCGGAATAGTTGACGATGCCGTCGCGACCGTGAGTCTTGAGGTAATCAGGCCGGATCGCCAGCGTCCGCACATGGCTTTCCGGGTCGCGCAGGAACTGGATGGAGCAGTCGAACTGCGCGCCCAGCCATTTGTGCGGGTTGAAGACGATCGAATCGGCGCCTTCGACGCCGGTCCAGAAGCGGCGGTATTCCGGGCAGATCATCGCCGACCCCGCCCAAGCGGCATCGACGTGGAGATAAAGGCCGTGCCGCCGCGCCACCTCCGCGACCGCAGCGATGTCGTCGGTGCCCCCGGTGCTGGTGCCGCCGACGCAGGCCACGATGCCAGCCGGCAGCACGCCAGCGGCGCGATCAGTCGAGATCGCGGCCTCCAGCGCCGCGACATCCATGGCGCGCCAGCAACCGTTGGTGGGAATGCGGACCAGATTGTCCTCGCCGATGCCGGCAACCCAGATGGCGCGATCGATCGAGGTATGGACCTGGTCGGAGGCGTAGATGCGCACTGCCGGCTGCCCCGCCAGTCCATTGCTGTTGCCCCGCCAGTCCAGGGCCTTTTCACGCATGGTCAGCACCGCGGCGAGCGTCGCCGACGAGGCGGAATCCTGGATGACGCCGGAAAAGCCCTTCGGCAGCCCGAGCGCCTGGCGCATCCAGTCCACGACGCGCGTCTCAAGTTCGGTCGCCGCCGGCGAAGTCTGCCACAGCATGCATTGCGCCGCCATGGCCGAGACGAGATATTCGGCAACCACAGATACCGGTGCGGCATTGGCCGGGAAATAGGCGAAGAAGCGTGGATGCTGCCAGTGTGTCATGCCCGGCACGATCTTTTGCTCGAAATCGGCGAAGATCGCCTCCATCGGCTCCGCCTGCTCTGGCGGTGACGACTCGATGGACTTTAGGATCGCACCGGGCTCGACGTTGGGCCGTACAGGTCGATCACCCAAAGACGACCGGTAGTCGGCGCCCCACTCCGCTGCGCGCCGCGACCAGTCGCGAAATTCCTTGTCGTCCATGCTCTCCGTCCCTGATAGTCAGAAGCCGCCAGGTCACACAGCGCGGCAAGAAATATAATTAACACGTAAATTATATTTGCCGCCAGCGCAATTGGATATCCGGCCAACGCCGATCCGTGCAAGAAGCGCGGCAGCCAGTCTCAGCCCGGAAAATCCGGCAATTGCTGGAAAGCGGCCCGCAATGCGTTCGACCAGCCGTCGGAAATGGTCCGGTAATAGGGATCGTCCTGCGCGATACGCTTCTTCAGGCCGACCTTCAGCGTGTCCCGCTCATAGAACAGGAGATCGAGCGGCAAGCCCACCGAGAGGTTGGATTTCAGCGTGGAATCGAAGGATACCAGAAGCAGTTTCGCGGATTCCTCGAAGCTCATGTCCTGGTCATAGGCGCGGATGATGATCGGCTTGCCGTACTTCGTCTCGCCGACCTGGAAGAAAGGCGTGTCGTTGCTCGCTTCGATGAAATTGCCTTCCGGATAGATCATGAACAGGCGCGGCTCGCTGCCCTTGATCTGGCCGCCGAGGATGAAGGAAGCGTTGAAATAGCTGTCCGCTTTCTCGCCCTCGGGAGCGGCACTGGTGATGACCTCCTTCACCGTATCGCCCACCATGCGCGCGGTCTGGAACATGGAGGGTGCTTCCAGCAGCTTGGGGTGACGGTCCGCGGTCGCCTTGGTGCGCTCATCCAACATGGAGACCACTGCCTGGGTGGTGGCGAGATTGCCGGCGGACATCAGTACGATGACGCGCTCGCCCGGCTCCTCCCAGACATGCATCTTGCGGAAAGTGGAGATCGAATCCATGCCGGCATTGGTGCGGGTGTCCGACATGAACACTAGTCCGCGATCGATCTTGAGGCCAACGCAATAGGTCATCGAATCTCTTCGGGCATCATATCCAGCGCGGATTACTGCTCCACGGTGATCGCCACCGCAAGCTGTTCCTCCGCCTGACCGAGCCGAATCCCCGATACGGGCGCCGCGTCGCGGTAGTCGCACCCCGTCGCCACCCGCACATAGCGCTCGTCGGGCGAAATGCCATTGGCCGCATCGAAAGCGACCCAGCCGAGGCCCGGCACATGGGCTTCCGCCCAGGCATGGCTGGCCGCCTGCTCGACCGTGTCGTTCATCATGAGATAGCCGCTGACATAGCGCGCCGGAAAACCCATTGCGCGCGCGCCGGCGATGAAAACATGGCTATGGTCCTGGCAGACGCCCACGCCGAGCTTCAGGGCCTCCTCGGCCGGGGTTGCCGTATTCGTGCTGCCGGGCGTATAGCGCACACGCGCGGCCACGGCGCTCATCAATCCGTGCAGCCGGTCGAGTTCCGGCCCGTCGGAGAGGGCCGCGACCACCGCACGAACCCCCTCGCCCGCAGCCGTCAGCAGCGTCTCGCGCCGGAACAGCCAGAGCGGCGCGAAGCCGGCATGTGGACCGAACACGCCCGCCTTGTCGCGCGTCTCGACCTCGCCGCTGGCTTCGACCACGATGGAATGCGGCGCGCCTTCGACGCTGAGCAGCCTCGTGTCGTTGCCGAACTGGTCCTGAAAGCGCAACTCCTCGCGCGCGCCTTCCACCTTCAGCGACCACGACCGCACCACCTGCAGCGGCCCCGCGGCCGGCATCAACCGCAGCCGCTGCAGGGCATAGGGCACCGGCGCGTCGTAACTGTATTCGGTGCGATGGGTAATCTTCAGCAGCATCTCAATAGAATCGATAATTTTGCGCGATCTCGTCGCCCAGCCTTGTGTTGTCGCGGATGAAATTGCCGAGGAATTCGTGCAGCCCGGCGTCGAATATGTCCTTGATCGAGCCGACTTTCAGCATTTTGTGGATGCTCTCGGCCGTGGCGTGGCAGGCGTGACGCTCGCCATAGTCGTTGCCGAGGAAGTTCAGGTGCTCGAGGATGAAGCGATAGCAGAAGGTCAGCGAGCGCGGCATGCGCGCGTTGACGATCAGATAGTCGGCGATGTTGGTGGGCTTGTAGTCGGCCTCGTAGACCCAGCGATAGGACCGGTGCGCCGACACCGAGCGCAGGATGGATTCCCACTGATAATTGTCGAGCGAGGAACCGACCCAAGAGATTGACGGCAGAAGCACGTAGTATTTCACGTCGAGGATGCGGGCGGTGTTGTCGGCGCGCTCGACATAGGTGCCGAGCTGCGAGAAATCGAAGATCTCGTTGCGCAGCATGGTGCCGTAGAAGGCGCCGCGGATGAGCGCCGTCTCGCGCTTGATGGCGTCGAGGACGGTCGGAAGCTCGCGCTCGTCGATCGGCTTCGCCAGCAAACGCTTCAAGGCCATCCAGGCCTCGTTGATGGATTCCCATGTCTCGCGTGTCAGAGCGGTCCGCACCATGCGGGCGTTGAAGCGCGCCGTCTCGATCGATGCCATGACGCTGGACGGGTTTTCGCAGTCCCGAAGCAGGAAGTCGGACACGTGCGCGGCCGAGTGCTCGGAGTATTTCTGGCTGTAGGCGACATCCTGGCCCGCGCTTATGACAACCGACGACCACTCGTCGGAGGCGCTTTGTGTTCTCGTCAACGCCATGCGCAGGCCGGCATCGACCAGCCGCGCCATGTTCTCCGCCCGCTCGATGTAGCGGTTCATCCAGTAGAGACCGTTGGCTGTGCGGCCGAGAAGCATGTCAGTTCGCTCCGCAAAGAAGCTCAATCATCCAGCACCCATGTGTCTTTGGTTCCCCCACCCTGTGATGAATTGACTACCAGCGAACCCTCTTTCAGCGCCACGCGCGTCAATCCGCCCGGCGCGATCTGGATACGGTCCGAAACCAGCACGTAGGGGCGCAGGTCCACATGGCGCGGCGCAAGACCCTTGTCGGTCAGAATCGGGCAGGTCGACAGCGCCAGCGTCGGCTGGGCGATATAGTTGGAGGGCTTTGCCTTGAGCTTGTCGGTGAAGGCCTCGCGCTCCTTCTTCGAGGCCGTCGGGCCGACCAGCATGCCGTAGCCACCTGAGCCATGCACTTCCTTGATGACCAGTTCGGCGATGTGCTCCACCACGTATTTCAGGCTGTCCGGCTCCGAACAACGCCAGGTCGGGATGTTGCCGAGGATCGCCTTGCGCCCTGTATAGAACTCTACGATCTCGGGCATGTAGGAGTAGATCGCCTTGTCGTCGGCGATGCCGGTGCCTGGTGCATTGGCGATAGTGATGTTGCCGGCGCGGTAGACGTCCATGATGCCCGGCACGCCGAGCGCCGAATCCGGCCGGAACGTCAGCGGATCGAGGAAGGCGTCGTCGACGCGGCGGTAGAGCACGTCGATCCGCTTGTAGCCCTCGGTCGTGCGCATGGCGACATGTCCGTCGACGACACGCAGATCCGCGCCTTCGACAAGCTGCACGCCCATCTGGTCGGCAAGGAAGGCATGCTCGAAATAGGCCGAGTTGTAGCTGCCGGGCGTCAGCACCGCGATGGTCGGTGTGCCGCTCGCGCTTTCCGGCTTCACCGCCGCCAGCGACTGTCGAAGCAGGGCCGGATAATTCTCTACCGGCCGCACCTTGATCTTCTGGAACAGCTCCGGGAAGAGCTGCATCATCGTCTCGCGGTTCTCCAGCATGTAGGAGACGCCGGACGGAGTGCGGGCATTGTCCTCCAGGACGAAAAAGTCGTTCTCGCCGGTGCGCACGATATCGACGCCAATGATGTGGGTGTAGACACCGGCCGGCGGACGCACGCCGATCATCTCCGGCAGGAAAGCCTCGTTCGTGGCTATGAGTTCTTTCGGCACGCGGCCCGCGCGCAGGATTTCCTGGCGATGGTAGATGTCGTCGAGGAAAGCATTCAGCGCCTGCACCCGCTGTTCGATGCCTTGCGTCAGCCGCCGCCATTCCTGGCCGGAGATGATACGCGGCACGATGTCGAAAGGGATCAGCCGCTCGGAGGCTTCCTGCTCGCCGTAGACGGCGAAGGTGATTCCGGTCTTGCGGAAGACGCGCTCGGCGTCCTGCGTCTTTTGCGTCAGTCTGGCGGAGTCCTGCTCCTTCAGCCAATGGTCATAGGCGGCATAGGGCCGCCTCGGGCCGGAAGCTTCCGGTAGCATTTCATCGAACGCTGCCAATCACGCACTCCCCTCTGCCGCCATTTGAAGGTCGGCAAAGAGAAAAAATCAAGCGCAATCGGTGATTTGCTGGCCTAACCCCGACAAATGCGAGCACCTGCCCAAGAATGCGGCAGGTAGGCCGCGAAGGTTGGCAGAAGGTGCCCGCCCTTACGGCAAGCTAAAAGGCTCGGAAGGTCACAGTCGTGAAGGTGTCCTTGATGCCGGGTATGATCTGCACCTTCTCGTTGACGAAATGGCCCACATCTTCGTCGTCGCCGATGTAGAATTTCGCCATCAGGTCGAAATTGCCGGCGGTGGAATAGATCTCCGACGCGATCTCGGCATCGGCCAGCGCGCTGGCGACCTCATAGGATTTGCCGAGGTCGCATTTGATCTGTACGAAAAACGTCTTCATCGCCTCGCCTCTTGCCTTGCCGGCCGCGTTCCAGGATTGCCTTGTCGCAAACTGCCGCCGCCGTTTCAAGCATGACGGATGCAAGGTTTTTGCACAGAAGCGAAACCAGAAGCCCGCCCATCGCGTATATGGGATGTTGTCCGGCTAGGAGTCAGGCCATGCGCCGTGCGCTTTTTGTCCTTGTGGTCCTCCCGTTCCTTATCGTCTCGTCCGCTTTCGCCGGCGATACCGAGATCAAGGCCGCGCAATCCACCATCGACAGCCAGCTCAAGGCCTTTCTCGCCGATGACGGCATCGCCGCGTACAGCTATGCCGCGCCGAACATCCAGCATCTGTTTCCGACTGCCGATGCATTCATGGGCATGGTGACGAAGGGCTACGCGCCGGTGCGCAAGTCGCGGTCCTATGCCTTCGGCAAGTCGGAGCAGATGGGGCCGAACCGAGTCGTCCAGCAGGTGTTGGTCGTCGGCCCGAACGGCAAGGATTATGAAGCGGTTTACACGCTCGAACTGCAGCCGGACGGCGTCTGGCGCATCACCGGCTGCAGCCTGAGGGCCGCGAACACGCTGTCTACCTGATGTCCATGGCTCAGGTGGCGGATTTGCGCTTGGCGTCCACGCTCCACGGACCGGCGCCCGCCGCCGCGAGATAGAGGAAGACGAAGCAGAACAGAATGGCGCTCTCGCCGCCGTTCTTGATCGGGAAGAAATTCTGCGGCGCATGGGCCATGAAATAGGCGACCGCCATCTGGCCCGATAGGATGAAGGCAACGGGCCGCGTGAACAGGCCAAGTACCAGTAGGAGACCGCCAACGATTTCCAGGGTTCCGGCCAGCCCCATCAGGGAGAAAAGCTCCGGGCCGGCTCTTCCAGAATCGGGAAAGCCGAGCAGTTTCATGGTGCCGTGCGCCATGAACAGAAGTGCTGCCATGATGCGCAACACCGACAACAGTCGCGGCGCCCAAACGGAGCTGAGCTGGTTTTCCGAAATCATGCGTCCTCGCTTGTGATGATCTTGCTCGATGTATGGCCGCATCTCCGCGATTTCACCGCCGCCGGCAATTCACAAAGATGAATTTCTAAATCAACTTTATGTCAGGAATGCACTGCGATATCGCCCCGCGCCCAGCCTTCGGTGATCTCGGCGGCCCGCTGCTCGAACACGCCGGCCTCGATGGCGGCGCGGATGTCCTGCATGAGGCGCTGATAGTACGCGAGATTGTTCCAAGTCAGCAGCATCGCGCCGAGCGCTTCCTGCGACCGGACGAGATGGTGCAGATAGGCACGGGAATAGTCGCGTGCGGCCGGGCAGTCGCTCTCTTCATCCAGCGGGCGCGGATCGTCGGCATGGCGGGCATTGCGTAGATTGATCTTGCCGCGCCGCGTGTAGGCGAGCCCATGGCGTCCTGCTCTCGTCGGCATCACGCAGTCGAACATGTCGATGCCGCGCGCAACCGATTTCAGGATATCGTCCGGCGTGCCGACGCCCATCAGATAGCGCGGCTTGTCCGCCGGCAGTTCGGGACAGGTAATTTCCAGCATCTCGAGCATCACGGTCTGCGGTTCGCCGACCGCCAACCCGCCGACCGCATAGCCCTTGAGATCCATGGCGGACAGCGCCTGCGCCGAGCGTACACGCAGCGCGGCGTCGTCGCCGCCCTGTACGATGCCGAACATCGCCTTGCCGGGCTGGTCGCCGAACGCCACCTTGCAGCGCTCGGCCCAGCGCAGCGACATTTCCATGGCGCGCTCGATTTCCTTCTTCTCGGCCGGCAGCGCCACGCATTCGTCTAGCTGCATCTGGATGTCGGAATCGAGCAGGCCCTGGATATCAATCGACCGTTCCGGCGTCAGTTCGTAGCGAACGCCGTCGACATGCGAGCGAAAGGTCACACCGGTTTCGGTCAGCTTCCTCAGCTGGGACAGGGACATGACCTGGAAACCGCCCGAATCGGTCAGGATCGGCCACGGCCAGCGCGCGAATTCATGCAGGCCGCCCAGCCGAGCCACGCGCTCGGCGCCAGGGCGCAGCATCAGGTGGTAGGTGTTGCCGAGGATGATGTCGGCGCCCACGCCGCGCACCTGCTCCATATACATCGCCTTCACTGTGCCGCCGGTGCCGACAGGCATGAAGGCCGGCGTGCGGATTGTTCCGCGCGGCATGGAAATCTCGCCGCGTCGTGCCTCGCCGTCGGTGGCGAGAATGGAAAAGGAGAATGTCTGGCTCATGCCCTGCCCTTAGCGACCGCGATGCGCCAAGACAATCGGTTCGTCGAGACGTTCGCGGGCGCCGCTTCAACCGCCGGAAGCGAAATCTACGGAGAACCTCAACTCGCGCAACGGCTTCACTTTTGCCGTCGTCTCGGCATAGAGCGGGTGCGCCTTGTAGGCTGCGAGTGCTGCCTGGTCGGCGAATTCGGCATAAACCACCACATCGATCTCGTCCGACAGTGGATCGACCTTGCTGTTCAGCGCCACCTCGAAGAATTGCGAGTGCGGGATGCGCGCGAGTTCCATCAGGCCCGTGCGCACACGCTCGACATCGTTCCCCTCGGCCGCGCTGAAAAATACGATATGCCGGATCACGCCGTCTCCTTCGCGCGACGATCGCTCCGTTCAAAGCGGCCGTCGGCACCGATCATTATTGCGATGGCGGTTTGTGGTTCGACGAGCCGCCGACGTCAACCAGCAGTCTGTCGCAGCCGAATATCGCCGGCAATCAGCCGGTGACAGCCCGGACCGCTTGCGTCACGGCCTTGATGCCATGGTCGATATACTGGCCCTGATTGTAGACCATATCCCAAGCCAGGAAGAAAGCGATCGCGGCGAAGACGATGACGTAGCGCATGGCTGGATCCGGGAAAGATGGCGCAACGCCAATTCCTAGACCGCTTGCCTTTCGGCGTCCAGATAGTTGCAGCGGCTGCATCTTGTCCTCGAAGGCCCCACGAACCCCCTCAGGTCAAAAATTTGTCGAAAGTGATGAAACCCTCGCATGGCCTTTTCGTTGGCCGAGAAGAGCCTGGTGCTCGGAAAAATCTCCAAAGGAGATACCAATGAAAAAACTACTGGTCGCTACGGGCCTTCTGCTTGCCTTGCCGGTCTCCAATGCACTGGCCCAGACCGCATGCACTGCCACGGCACCGAATTTCGGCGCGGCCTGTGTCAACACGCCAACCGGTGACTCGTCTGTGGGTGGGGGCTCCGCCTCTGGAACAGCCGGCACCGTCACTCCGCCGGAGATCAGCAACGACCCGCTGGGAACGCAATCGGGACCGAGCGCCACGCCGCCTCGCACGAACGGCATGCTCGATCAAGGCATTACCGGGTCGATCCCCTCGCCACCGCAACCTCTCGGCATGGCGCCGCTGATTATTCCAAACAATCCTCTCGGCTCATCGACCGGACCGAGCGGCAATTCGGGAACGACTTTCGGCAACCCTGGCATCTCGTCACCGTAGTATCGGCACAGTCTGCACTCCATCGTGCGCAATTGCGCCAGTCGCTCAAAGCGTGATGCGGTATTTGGCGAAACCCGACTCGCCTTCACCGGCAGGCTCGATCTTCAGTGTCTTCACCTGATCGATGAAGTCCTTCGCCTTGGGCCCGGTCTCGAACAAGACACTGGTGTCGGGCAGCGGCACGAACGACCAGTTCGCATCAGCGGAGGGGTTGATGGTGCCCTGCTCGACGATGTAGCGCACGATCACGTCACGGTTGGTGTCCGGGGCCTCGTAGATGATCTTGGAGGCATCGATGTCGGGGAAATTGCCGCCACCGCCGGCCCGATAGTTGTTGGTGGCGACGACGAACTTTTGGGCTGGATCAATAGGTTTCCCATCGAACATCAAGTCGACGATACGGCCCGCGTCCTTGTTGGCGACGCCGCCCTTGGCGTCGTATTTCGGCGGCTGCGACAAATCGATCCTGTAGGTGACCCCGTCGATGACATCGAAATTGTAGGACGGAAAATCGGTGTTGATGAGCGGCTGGTCCGCCTTGCCCTTCTCGATGGCGTTGAAGATGCCGGCCGACATCTCCAGCCACTCCTTGACCTGTGCCCCGGTGATCTCCACGGCGCGCACCGTGTTGGGATAGAGATAGAGGTCGGCGACGTTCTTGATGGCGATGTCGCCGGCCGGCACGTCGGTATAATAATCCGCTCCGCCGCGGCCGCCCGCCTTGAAGGGCGCGGCCGCCGAAAGCAGCGGCATGTCCTTCCACTCGGTGCTCTTGAGAATGTCCTTCAAGTACCAGATCTGCGCCTGGCTGACGATCTGCACCGAGGGATCGTCGGCGACCAGCGCGAAATAGGAGTAGAGCGGCGCCGAGGTTTTTCCCACCGGCCGGCGCACATAGGCGAGCGTCGCCTCGTGGTCCTCCTTCAGTGCGTCGACGATGCGCCGGTCGTCGGCCACGGTCGGCTTGTTCGCCTTATCGACGCGCTCGTAGATCGGCCGCGCCTCCGAAGTCGCCGAAACCACCTTCCACGCGTTGCCATCGCGTTCGAGCAGAAGGTCGATCAGGCCCATATGCGAACCCCAGAAGCCGCCCATCACCGCCGGCTTGCCTTGGAGCGTGCCCTTGTCGGTGTCGACGGCCTCCATCCCTTGGAAATCCTTCTTGCCGGGGAACACGAGATGCTGGTGACCGGTGAAGACCGCGTCGATGCCATCCACGCCGGCAACGAAGAAGGAGGCGTTCTCCATCATGTCGCCCTGCTTGATATCGATGCCGGAATGGGAGAGCGCGATGACGATGTCGGCTCCCTCCTCCTTGATTTGCGGCACCCAGGCCTTCGCGGTCTCCACGATGTCGCGCGTCCTGACCTTGCCTTCGAGATTCTTCAGGTCCCAGACCATGATCTGCGGCGGCACGAAGCCGATGACGCCGATCCTGATCGGCTGCTCCATGCCCGAACCGTCCTTGATCTTCTTTTCCAGGATCACATACGGCTTTGCATAGAGCTTGTCGTCGCGCGGATTGGATGCCATCACGGTGCCGCGGATCAGATTGGCGCATACGAACGGGAAGTTCGCGCCAGCGACCACCTTGTCGAGGAACGACAGGCCATAGTTGAATTCGTGGTTGCCGAAGGTCGAGCACTCGTAGCCGAGCAAGTTCATGCCCTTCATGATCGGATGGAGGTCGCCGTCCTTCATGCCTTTCTCGTAGGCGATATAATCGCCCATCGGGCTGCCCTGCAAAAGGTCGCCATTGTCGATCAGCATGGAATTGGTCGCTTCCTTGCGGATGCCGTCGATCAGGGTCGCGGTGCGCGACAGGCCCATCGTGTCGTTCGACTTGTCGGCATAGTAGTCATAGGGCAGCAAGTTCACATGGATGTCCGTCGTCTCCATGATCCTCAGATGCGCCTGGTTGGCCTCGGCGCGAGCGGAGAACGGATGCAGCACGATCAGAGCGCCGCCGGCGGCGGCTCCCTTGAGCAAGGCGCGACGCGAAAGCGAAGAAAGCATTTCGGACATGGGTCGTTCTCCTCGTCGTTTTGTTAGCCGGCGGCCGAATTGCCGAATGTTGCGCCGTTCCCGATCCAAGTCCAGCAAAGTCGCATGACGGCCGCGCGACAGAGGCTCACGAAACCGTTGATTCCAGACGATTGCGACCCGCGCTGCCGGAACGATGTCGCCTTGCGACAAATCGGTGGATGGCGACAGGCGTAGGTTGGAGTCAGGATCAAGGATCGGCAGGAGACGGCAAATGGCAGGCATCGATGACGAAGAACCGGCGCAATATGCCTCACCGCCCTGCTTCATGCACGAACTGGACCCGTCGTTCCAGGTGCCTGTCGCCGACTGGACCGACGTGCGGCGCTGGCGCAGGGCCGAACGCGAACGCCTGATCCAGGCGCGGCTTGCGGTATCGGCTGATGCGCGCGCCGCCATGGCCGCGCGCATCGCCGGGGGGCTCGACGCGATGATCGGCGACGTTTCCGGCAAGATGGTAAGCCTCTACTGGCCGTTCCGCGGAGAACCGGACTTGCGTCCGTGGATGGAAACAGTGAATGCCCGCGGCGGGCGCACGGCGCTGCCGATCGTGGTCGAAAAAGGCCAGCCGCTGATCTTCCGCACCTGGAAGCAGGGTGACCGGCTGGAAAGGGGCGTCTGGAACATCCCGATCCCTGCCGAAGGCGATCCCGTGCTGCCCGATATCGTGATTTCGCCGGTGGTGGGCGTCGACCCGAACCGCTATCGGTTGGGCTATGGCGGCGGATTTTACGACCGCACCATCGCGGCCATGCCAAGGAAGCCGCTGGTCATCGGCATCGGCTACGAGTTGCAGCGCATCCCGACGATCTACCCTCAGACACACGACATTCCGATGGACCGAGTAGTGACAGAAGCCTTCCAGCCCTGATCACGCCATCTCCGGCCTCAGGCCCATGGCCGTACGGTCGACGATCTCACGCAACGCGAAGGACGAGTTGATCTTGGTGACATGCGGCATCGCCGACAGCCATTCCTTGTGAATGCGCTCGTAGTCGGCGAGGTCGCGCGCGGCGATGCGCAGGATATAGTCGTATTCGCCCGACATCAGGTGGCAGGACAGCACGTTCGGGCAGCGCTTGATCGCCGTCTCGAAATCCGACAGCGTCTTCTCGAACTGGCCCGACAAGGATATGTGGACGATCGCCGTCATCTGATGGCCGAGCGCGGCGTTGGACAGCCGCGCGTGATAGCCGCGGATCGTGCCCGATTTTTCCAGATTGTCGAGCCGGCGCGAGCAGGCGGATTGTGACAGCCCGACCTTTTCCGC
This sequence comes from uncultured Mesorhizobium sp., assembly GCA_964490065.1. Lineage (GTDB taxonomy): Bacteria > Pseudomonadota > Alphaproteobacteria > Rhizobiales > Rhizobiaceae > Mesorhizobium. The sequence goes on from CAZBBT010000036.1 coordinate 20,283, forward strand.
GAGTGCCGCGTTGGGCATCCGCCCGTCTTTCTGCAGTGCCTCAAGAATGGCGATATCAATCCTATCCAGCGCCATTATTCGATGTTCCTGCGAAGATTTTCAAACTTTGCGCAACGATTATCGATAAAGGTTCGCACTGGCAAGCGTATTCGCAAACACCTTCGCAGCGATTCGTGGTTCAATTGGTTAATATAGGGAAAGGGCCGGCAAGGCCCAGGAGGAGATCACTGCAATGCGCGTCGGATGCCCCAAGGAAATCAAGAACCATGAATACCGCGTCGGCCTGACGCCCGGCTCGGTCCGCGAATACGTCGCGCACGGCCACGAAGTGCTGGTCGAGACAGGTGCTGGCGCCGGCATTGGCGCCGACGACAACGCCTACCGCGCCGCAGGTGCTGCCATCGCCAAGACGGCCGCGGACGTGTTCGCCAAGTCGGACATGATCGTCAAGGTCAAGGAGCCGCAGCCCAACGAATGGGTACAGTTGCGCGAAGGCCAGATCCTCTACACCTATCTTCATCTCGCACCCGATCCGGAGCAGACCAAAGGCCTGATCGCTTCGGGGGTTACCGCCGTTGCCTATGAGACCGTCACCGACGACCGCGGCGGGCTTCCACTGCTGGCGCCGATGTCCGAGGTCGCCGGGCGCCTGTCGATCCAGGCCGGCGCCACCGCGCTGCAGAAGGCCAATGGCGGCCGCGGCGTGCTTCTGGGCGGCGTACCCGGCGTGCTGCCGGGCAAGGTCGCGGTTATCGGCGGTGGCGTGGTCGGCCTCCATGCCGCCCGCATGGCAGTGGGTCTCGGGGCCGACGTCACCATCATCGACCGCTCAATCCCGCGCCTGCGCCAGCTCGACGACATCTTCGCCGGCCGCGTCCACACCCGCTATTCCACCGTCGAGGCGCTGGAGGAAGAGGGCTTCTCGGCCGACATCGTCGTCGGCGCCGTGCTGATCCCGGGCGCCGCAGCACCGAAGCTTGTCACCCGCGAGATGCTGTCCGGCATGAAGAAAGGTTCCGTTCTCGTCGACGTCGCCATCGACCAGGGCGGCTGCTTCGAGACCTCGCACGCCACTACCCATGCCGACCCGACCTACGAGGTTGATGGCGTCATCCACTACTGCGTGGCGAATATGCCGGGCGCCGTTCCGGTCACGTCGGCGCATGCGCTGAACAACGCCACGCTGCACTACGGCCTGCAGCTCGCCGACAAGGGCCTGAAGGCGATCGTCGACGACCAGCATCTCAGGAACGGCCTCAACGTTCACAGGGGCCGGATCACCAATCGCGCCGTGGCCGAAGCGCTGGGCTATGAGATGGCCGAGCCGAAGGCGGCGCTCGCCGCCGCCTGAGACGCCTCATCCAAGACGCCTCCCCTACCCGCCCGCCGGTATCCGGCGGGCTTTTCTTTTCAGCTCTTGCCGGCTGGAGAGAAGGTAACAAAAAAGCGGAGCAAAAGCCCCGCTTCCTCGTCTGTCGCGATGCCGCCGGTTCATCCGCGGTCGGCGATCGATCGACACCTGCCTTCTACCGAAGAAATGTAACGGCAGTACGACAATTGCCAACGATCCTGAATCCGGATGGTTAAGATGGCGTTAACACCAATCAGTTGCGGTCGATCCGGCACTGGTAGCAATTGTTGCGCGCCGAGCGGACGTGGACGTAGGCGACATCGTCCCGCTCGAACAGGGTTTCGGCGCGCGCGGCTATGCTGCCGGTCGGGATGACGCCGCCCGTACCGTAGACGATGCGGTCGTCCGCGCCGTAGCCGCGCACGATATAGTCGCTGCTCTCGAGCATTTCGGGAAGCGCGTCACTCTCCCTTGCCTGCTCGCAGGCCTCGGCATGGAGAAAGATCGGCCCAGTTTCAGCGTAAGGCTGCAGCGCGGGAAACGGCCGGTAGGCAAGCACAAGATACGGCTCCCCTGCAGCAACATGCTTCATGCAGTGACGGCATGGCACGCCGTCGCCTTCGGAAATGCGCCGCTCCGGCATGTTGCCGTAAGCGTCAGGCCCGCCCTGCTGCAAGGCACGCACGGTTTCGGTGGGAAGTGCTTTGAATTGAATGGACATTGCGTGGTCTCCGGTTCTGGCCGGAATCTACGTTGTCCGAACGCCTTACCCCACCCGTTTCATGCCTTCCCGGACAGCCTTCGCTACCGCTCCTGGTCTGTCGGCCTCAGCAAGATCTCGTTGACGTTGACGCGCGGATGCTGCGAGACGGCATAGAGGATAGCCGCTGCGACATCCTCAGATTCCAGTCCCTCCATCGCTTCCTTGCGCTTCTCCAACCCCGCCTTCATGCCGGCATTGGTGATGTGGTCACCGAGCTCCGTCAGAACCAGGCCGGGTTCGATGACTGTGACGCGGACCTTGTCGGCGTAGACCTCGCGACGCACCGCTTCGGAAAAGCCGACAACGCCGAACTTGGTTGCCGCATAACCGCCGGCTCCCGGATTGGCCACGCGGCCGGCAACCGAAGCGACATTGACGATGTGGCCCTTGCTTGCCTTCAGATGCGGCAAGGCGACCCGCGTGACCTCCATCAGCGCGGTCAGGTTCAGTTCCACCATGTGGCGCAGATCTTCGGCGCGCGCCTCCGCGAGCGGCGCAAGCAGCATCTGGCCAGCATTGTTGACGAGGATGTCGAGCCGTCCCCAATGCGCCGCCGCCTTGTCGACCATGGCGGCGATCTCATCGTCGCGCGTCACGTCCGTTTCCAGCCGCAGCACCGCGCCACCCTCGGCCTCGATCCGGGCGGCGAGTTCTTCCAGCCTGTCGGCGCGCCGCGCGGCGATCGCCACCTTCGCGCCTGCGGCGGCAAGCGCCGCCGCCGTTGCCTCGCCGATGCCCGAGGACGCGCCTGTAATCAGCGCCACCTTGTCTGCAAGCGGGCCGGAAGAGTTGGAATTCATGATCATGCTCCAGAAATATGCCTCCCTGGCCCCTTAGGTAAGCGCAATCATGGTGGCTTGAAGGGTCAGTCCGTGAAAAGGCCCAGGAACTTAACCCTACGGCTGCCGTTTCCCTGCGCAAAGCAAAACTAGGAGATGCGGAATGGTGAACAGGGATCAAGTCGCGGGCGTCGCCAAGCAGGTCAAGGGCTCGATCAAGGATGAGGCCGGCAAAATGACCGGCAACAAGCAAACGCGGATCGAAAGCAAGGCGGACAAGATCGCGGGAAAGATGCAGAAGACCTATGGCGACGTGAAGGAGAAGATCAAGGACTCGCTGTGATCGCTATTCTTGCAAGACCGTGACAGGGGCAGCTTCGGCTGCCTCTCTTCATGCGAGCTCCGGCTCCGCATGTCCTTCATCCTCCGGCTTTTCTCCAATGAAAGATTGACAAACAGGTCAACCGGTCTGTTTATAGGGAGAGGGTTGTGTTTGGGGGAACAATGTCTGAACAGAAGTCCGCTGCCGAGCTTCAATCGAAGATGGCTCGTCCTGCTTCGCTCGAAGCTAGAAGTGGCGAAGCCTCGTCTGTTGTCGAATTGCGGCAATACACGCTCCATCCCGGCGCGTGCGAAACGCTGATCGGCCTGTTCGACGGTCATTTCGTCGAGCCACAGGAAGAGGCCGGCATGATCGTGATCGGCCAGTTCCGCGATCTCGACCGGCCTGACATGTTCGTCTGGCTGCGCGGCTTTCCCAATATGGAGCGACGCAAGGCTTCGCTCGATAAATTCTACGGCGGGCCCGTCTGGGCGGCGCACCGCGACACCGCCAACGCCACCATGATCGATTCAGACGATGTTCTTTTGCTCAGGCCGGCATGGCTTGGCGCCGCCTTCGATCTTGCGGGAGCCAAACGCCCTACCCTTGTGGCGGGAACGACGGAGACATTGTCCGCCATCGACACGACCCGGTTCGCCGCAACGATCTGGCATCTCAAGCCGGAGGTGGAGGAGGACTTCGTCTCGCACTTCGAGAAGTCGGTCGTGCCGTTGCTCGCATCACTGGGCGCACCGGTGCTCGGTGCCTTCGTCACCGAGCACGCCGAGAATACCTTCCCGCGCCTGCCGGTGCGGACAAACGAAAATGTCTTCGTCGCCCTCACCCGCTTCAGCGATGCGGCAGCGCAGCAGAAACATCGCAACGCGCTGGCGGGTTCGCCCGAATGGCGGGCGTTCCTGGAGCAAGCACAAGGTCAGTTGTCGAAACCGGTCGAACTTCTACAATTGACGCCAACCGCGCGCTCGCTTCTGCGCTGAGCGCGGCGACGGACCAGCTTCCCCGGCTAGGGCCAATCGACATTCAGGATTCAATTCTGCGGTGATGTGTGATTCATGGG
>CAZBBT010000037.1:0-24519 GCA_964490065.1 uncultured Mesorhizobium sp.
ACAGCGCCGGCTCGTCGGTCAGCACGTTCGGTCCCGGCGTGATGCCGTGGATGATGAAGGCGCCGATCATCAGCGCCATCACCGGATGGGCCGGTATGCCGAGCGTCAGGAGCGGGATGAAGGAGGTCTGGGCTGCGGCGTTGTTGGCGGATTCTGGCCCGGCCACGCCCTCGATCGCGCCCTTGCCGAATTCGGCCTCGTTGCGCGACAGCTTCTTTTCCAGCGAGTAGGAGGCGAAGGATGCGAGCACGTGCCCGCCGCCGGGCAGGACGCCGAGCAGCGAGCCAAGCCCGGTGCCGCGCAGGATCGGCTTGATGATGCGCCGAAAATCATCGCGGCTCAGCCACAGGTTCTCGACCTTCTTGACCAGCACGGAGCGCTCGGATTCATTTTCCAGATTGCGCAGGATCTCGGCGACGCCGAACACGCCGACGGCGACCGAGACGAAATTGATGCCGTTGTAGAGTTCGAAGAAGCCGAAGGTGAAGCGCGGCTGCCCCGAATAGAGGTCCTGGCCGACCGTGCCGAGCAGCAGGCCCAGCACGATCATGGCGAGCGCCTTGACGATGGAGCCGTGCGCGAGGGCGACGGAGGCCACGAGGCCGAGCACGATCAGCGAGAAATATTCGGCCGAGCCGAATTTGAGCGCTATGGAGACCAGCGGCGGGGCCGCGATGGCCAGAAGCAGGGTGGCGACGGACCCGGCGAAGAACGAGCCGAGCGCGGCGGTAGCGAGCGCCGGCCCGGCGCGGCCCTTCTTCGCCATTTCGTAGCCGTCGATGGCGGTGACCGCCGACGAGGATTCGCCCGGCAGGTTGATGAGGATCGCCGTGGTGGAGCCGCCATACTGGGCGCCATAGTATATGCCCGCCAGCATGATCAGCGCCGTCACCGGCTCGAACGTGAAGGTGATCGGCAGGAGGATGGCGACCGTTCCGGTCGGGCCGATGCCCGGCAGCACGCCGACCAGCGTGCCGAGTAGCACGCCGACGAAGCAGTAGAGGACGTTGGTGAGGGTAAAGGCGGTGTCGAAGCCGAGGCCGAGATTGCTGATCAGGTCCATGCTCGATCCCTCAAAACCTTGCCCACGGCCCGACGACGGCCAAGGGCATGCCCAGCGCCCAGATGAAGATCGCGATACAGATGAGTGTCAGCGCTGCGGCAAGAACCAGCGCGCCGACAATACCGGTCCTCTGGCTGGCGAAGGCGCTCATGAATACGGTGACGAACAGCGACGGCGCCAGGCCGAGACCGCGCACCGTCGCTCCGAAGAAGACGAGGCCGCCGATCAGGAGGATCAAGCCGAGCCACGGAACCCGGCCAAGCGGAATTTCGTCCGGTCCGGTGAAGAAGGACTGTACGACTATGACGATGCCGAGCAGCAGGATCACGAGCGACAGGATCAGCGGAAAATAGCCGGGTCCCATGCGCAGCGCGGTGCCGATGTCATATGTCAGGGACGCGTAGCCGAAGGCTAGGCCGAATGCGATGAAGATCAGCCCGGCGAGCAGGTCTTTCATGGATTTCTGACTGGTCATGCGTCCACCCCCGAAGGACGGCCCCTAATGACGTTGTGGGCGAGCCGGGCAGGACGGTCGCGCCGTCCCGCCGGACTCGCCAACGCGATGGTCAGGTCACTTGGCGGCGACGCCGGCCGCCTCGATGATCGGCTTCCAGAGCGCGATCTGCGACGACAGTAGCTCGGTATGGGCCGCCGGCGTCGCCCGGTCCTGCGCGACCGGCGTGGTGCCGAGTTCCGCGAAGCGGTCGATGACGTTCTGGTCCTTCAGTGCCGCCTGAAGGGCAGACGACAGCTTCTGCACCACGTCGTCGGGCGTGCCGGCCGGAACGTAGAGGCCGTGCCAGACGCTGACCTGCATGTCGAGCCCGCCTTCTTCGGTGGTCGGCAGGTCGGGCAAGCTGGCCAGCCGCTCGCCGGTCGTCACCGCATAGGCCTTCACCTCGCCGGCCTTGATGTGGCCCGTGGTGTTGGTGGTCTGGTCGCACATGAAGTCGACCTGGCTGCCGAGCAGGTCGGTCATCGCCGGCCCGGTGCCCTGGTAGGGAACCGTGGTCAACTGGGTGCCGATGGCTTCCATGAACAGCATACCGCAAAGGTGGGACGCAGCGCCGATGCCGGCGTTGGCGTAGGTGACCTTTTCCTTGTTGGTCTTGGCGTAGTCGACAAGTTCCTTGAGGGTGTTGGGCTCGAAGTCCTTGCGGCCGATGATCGTCATCGGCACCTCGGTGACGAGGCCGACGGTGGCGAAGTCCTTGAGCGGATCATAAGGCAGGTTCTTGTAGAGCGTTGGCGCGGTCGACATGCCGATATGGTGCATCAGCACCGTGTAGCCGTCGGCTGGCGCCTTGGCGACCTGGCCCGCGGCCACCGTGCCGCCGGCGCCGGTGACGTTCTGGACGACGATCGACTGGCCGAGTGCCTTCGCCATCGGTTCGGCGATCAGGCGCGTCACCGTATCGGTCGGGCCGCCGGCCGAAAACGGCACGACGATGGTGATGGCGCGCTCCGGGTAGCCCTGGGCGTTCGCGCTGGGCGTCGCAAGGGTGAATGCGGCAGCGGCCGTGAAGGCGGCGATCAATTTTCTCATGGTTTCCTCCCAGGATCGAGATTTCATGCCGATCAGCGCGAAAACCTCCTCGCGCTGACTGGCCGCGGATTGAAAGGCCCGCTCGGGGGATCGGCAACGGTGAAATGACCCGTCGCGAAAGATTTGCAGAAGTCTTCGGGCACGAATGGGTGGATTCGGTAACATTAGGCCCGATCCATGTGTGAGAACCCACACATCGCGCCGCGATTTATCGCTCGCGGTTTTCTCCGTCACCGAGGCGGCGTTTGCCGAGACCATATTTCTGCATCTTCTCGTAGAGCGTCTTGCGCGAAATGCGGAGCGATTCATAGACCGGTTTCAGGCTGCCGTCATGTGCGGCGAGCGCGCCTGCGATCAGGCTCTTCTCGAACGCGGCAACCCGATCGGGGAGGCTGTTTGGGGCATCGTCGAGAGATGCGGGGGCGCTCTCCGTGTGCAGCCCGAGCACGTGGCGGTCGGCGGCATTGCGCAGTTCGCGCACATTGCCCGGCCATTCCAGGCGCGCGACTTCGGCAAGGACGGCGTCCGGCACGCCTTCGTCTTCGCGGCGGTAGCGCGCGCTCGCCTCGCGCACGAGCTGGAGGAAGAGCAGCGGCACGTCCTCGCGTCGCGCGCTCAATGCCGGCATCCTCAGCGTCACGACGTTCAGCCGGTAGAGCAGATCGGCGCGGAAGTGGCCGGCGGCGACCTCGGCCTCGAGGTCCGCCTTGCTGGTGGCGATGAAGCGCACGTCGAGCGGAATCGCCTCGTTGGAACCGAGCCGGGTGATGACGCGCTCCTGGATGGCGCGCAGCAGTTTCGCCTGCAGGTCTAGCGGCATGGAAGAAATTTCATCCAGGAGGATCGTGCCGCCGCGCGCATGCTCGAACTTGCCGAAGCGCGGACGTAGCGCGCCGGGGAAAGCGCCGACCTCGTGGCCGAACAACTCGCTTTCGATCAGCGCCGCCGGCAGCGCCGCGCAGTCGATGGCGACGAAGGGGCGTGACGCCCGGCTGCTCAGATCGTGTACCGCGCGCGCCGCGACCTCCTTGCCGGTGCCGGTGTCGCCGATGATGAGCATGTCGGCATCGGTCGCAGCGGCGGCCCTGATCGTGTAACGCAGTTCGACCATGATTTGCGTGCGGCCGGGCATTCGCGCTTCGAGGTCGTCTTTCTTGCCGGCGACAGCCTTGAGCTGGCGGTTTTCCAGCACCAGCGCCCGCCGGTCGAGGGCGCGGGCCACCATGTCGGCGAGATGCTGGGTGTCGAACGGCTTTTCGATGAAATCGTAGGCGCCTTCGCGCATCGCTCGGACCGCAAGCTGCACGTCGCCATGACCGGTGACGAGAATGACCGGAATGTCTGGGTCGATGTCGCGCACCCGGCGCATCAGGGTCATGCCGTCGATGGACGGCATGCGGATGTCGGTCACGACGGCACCGTTGAAGCCTTGCGTGACGAAGTCGAGCGCCCGTTCGGCGGCGGAAAAATCCTGAACCTGGAAGCCGGCGAGGTCGAGAGCCTGCGTCGTGGAACGGCGCAGTTCCTCCTCGTCATCGACCAGGAGCACGACAGGCGGCTTCATTCGGCCGCCTCGCGCGTCGCGGCGCGCGTCGCTTCGAGACGCAGCGTGAAGACGGCGCCACCCTCGGGATGGTTCGTCACGTCAAGCGTGCCGCCGAAATCCTTGACGATGTTGTAGGAAATGGAAAGGCCAAGCCCCAATCCCTTGCCGACTCCCTTGGTGGTGAAGAAGGGGTCGAATATGCGCTCGGCGATCGCAGCCGGCACGCCTGGACCACGATCCCGCACCGTCATCACCACCTTGCCGTTGCCGCGCCGCGCCGTGATGTCGATGGTGCGGTCGGGCAGGGGCTCCACCGCGTCGATGGCATTGGAGATCAGGTTCACCAGAACCTGCTGCAGGCGCACGGACCCGGCCCGCACCCAGAGCGGCGAGGAGCCGAGATCGATCGCAAGCCGGGCGTCCGCCGCCTTGACGCGGCTGTCCACGATCTCCAGTGCGTCGTTGACCACCTCGTCCAGCGGCACCGGCCCGAGTTTCTGGTTCGGCTTGCGGGCGAAGTTGCGCAGGTGCCGGCTGAGCGAGGCCATGCGGTCGGTGAGACCCGAGATGCGGCCGAGATTGTCGCGCGCCTCCGGCAGCCGGCCGCGATCGATCAGCACGGCCGCGTTGTCGGCATAGTTTTTTACCGCGCTCAGCGGCTGGTTGAATTCGTGCGAAAGCGCCGCCGACATCTGGCCGAGCGCGGCCAGTTTGCCGGCCTGGATCAGGTCGGACTGGGTCTGACGCAATTGTTGTTCGGTCGCGCGGCGTTCGGCAACCTCGGTTTCGAGCTGCCGGTTGACGAGGGCGAGGTCAGCGGTGCGTTCCTCCACGCGGTGTTCCAGTTCCTCTCGGGCACTGCGTTGCAATTCGAGACGCTCGGCCAGCCGCGCCCGATGCTGCCACAGAACGAAGCCGCCCAGCGCCGCTAGGCCGAGCAGAAGCAGGGCTGCTGTGACGCCGGTCAACGCCTGCGCATGCGCCGAACTGGTGTCGAACAGCACGCTCACCGTCCAGCCGGCGTCTTTCATCGATTCGGAAAGCACGAGGTATTCCGTATGCTTGCCGGTACTTGCTACAGTCAGCAGTTCGTGCGCGCCCCGAAACGAGCCGCGCGTCACCGGCAGCTCGCGCAAAGTGGCGTTGGCGTAGCGACGCGATTCCGCCGTGCGCGCCAGTCGGTCCGCGGTGAGGGGCAGAAGCGAACCGTAGAGCCAGTCGTTCCGCCCGCTCATGAAGATGATGCCTTCGGGATCGTAGACGATGATCTCGTATTCACCGCCTTTCCACGATGCTTCTATCGGCTCGATGTCGATTTTAAAGACGACGACGCCGGCCACGCTGCCGTCGACCTTCACGGGCGCGGAGAAATAATAGCCCCGCTTCAGCGAAGTGGTGCCGAGCGCGAAGAAGCGGCCGGGTCTGCCCAGCATCGCGTCCTGGAAATAGGGCCGATAGGAGAAATTTTCGCCGACGAAGGATAGCGGCTGATCGTAATTGCTGGCGGCGATCGTCTCGCCGTCGGGCGTCATCACATAGATGTCGGACGATTTGAGCTGTGTGTTGATCGCCTTGAGATAAAGGTCGCCCTGGAGGCGCAGGTCCGGATTGTCCGGATCCGCCAGCAGTTCCTTGATGTCGTCGTGGTCGGCGATGAGTGCCGGCAGCGGCTCGAAGCGCCGCATGTGGCCTTCGAGCACGGCGACGGCCAGCCGCAGCGTGGTCTGCACGCGCGAAGCCGCCTGGTCCAGATAGACGCGCGTGGCGAAGGCGCCGCCGAACACGGCGATCGCCATGGCCAGCGCCGCGAGCGCCAGGCCAAGCAGGATCAGCCGTCTCCTGGCCGGAAGCCATGTCAATGCGGTGTTCGCGCGCATCGTCCTCCTTTCGAGACCGCTTGGAAAACGGTTCTCGAAATCGCCATTTTCGCCACGCCTTGGCGAATTTCCAAACGGTCTCCTACCGAAGGCTCATAATGAAGATACGCGGCGAAACCAACTGGTCAAAGCGATACGGGCTTGGCAGAGTCGCGGGCACCAAGAATCCGCGAGAATGGTGATGCCGTGAAAAAACCGAAGCCGTGGTCCGAGATGGCGACCGAACTGGTGGACGTCGCGACCGGCCGCAAGCCGGCCGATCTCGTCGTGCGCAACGGCCGGTGGGTCAACGTCCATTCGGGCGAGATCGTGCCGGGAACCGATATCGCCATTTCCGGCGGTCGTTTCGCCTATTGCGGGCCGGATGCCGGCCATGCCATCGGCGAGAAGACGAAAGTGGTCGACGCCGCGGGGCGCTACCTCGTTCCGGGCCTGTGCGACGCACATATGCATGTCGAGAGCGGCATGGTGACGGTGACCGAATTCTGCCGCGCTGTCATCCCGCACGGCACCACCTCGATGTTCATCGACCCGCATGAGATCGCCAACGTGTTGGGCCTTCCGGGTGTCAGACTGATGCATGACGAGGCACTGGCCATGCCGATCGACGTGCATGTGCAGATGCCGTCCTGCGTCCCGTCCGCGCCGGGGCTGGAGAACGCGGGCGCTCAACTCACCGTCGCCGACGTCGAGGAGGCGATGGGCTGGGAGAACATCATCGGCCTCGGCGAAGTCATGAATTTTCCCGGCGTCGTCGCCAACGATAAGGTGATGTCGGGCGAGATGGCCGCCACCATGCGCGCCGGCAAGACGGTCGGCGGACACTACGCCTCGCCCGATCTCGGCCTGCCATTCCACGGCTATGTCGCCGGCGGGCCGGAGGACGACCACGAGGGCACGCGCGCCGAGGACGCCATCGCTCGTGTGCGGCAGGGCATGAAGGCAATGCTGAGGCTCGGCTCCGCCTGGTACGACGTGGCGGCGCAGGTCAAGGCGATCACCGAGAGCGGCGTCGATCCGCGCAATTTCATCCTCTGCACCGACGACAGCCATTCCGGTACGCTGGTCAATGAAGGCCATATGGACCGCGTCGTGCGCCATGCCATCGCGCAGGGGCTGAAGCCGGTGACGGCGATCCAGATGGCGACGCTCAACACCGCCCAGCATTTCAAGCTGGAGCGCGAGATCGGCTCGATCACGCCGGGCCGGCAGGCGGATTTCCTGATCGTCTCCGACCTGGCGGACATGAAGATCGACGCGGTCTATGCGCGCGGCGAAAGGCTGGCGGGCGAGGGCCGGCTGGAAGCGGACATTCCGGCCTACAATTACCCGGCCTCGGCCAGGAACACGGTGAAGTTGGGCAAGAAGCTCGGCGCGCCGGATTTCGACATCGCCGCCCCAGCGGGCGCGAACGAAGTGCGGGTGCGCGTCATCGGCGTGATCGAGAACCAGGCGCCGACCAAGGCGCTGGAAGCCGATCTGCCAGTCGAGGACGGGCTGGTGGCGATGGACCGCGGTAACGACGTTTGCCAGATCGCGCTGGTCGAGCGCCATCGCGGCACCGGCGGCGTCACCAACGCCTTCGTCTCCGGCTTCGGCTACAAGGAGGATTGCGCCATCGCGTCCTCGGTGGCGCATGACAGCCACCACATCATCGTCGTCGGCACGAACAAAGAGGACATGGCGCTGGCTGCCAATCGGCTGGGCGAGGTCGGCGGCGGCGTCGTCCTCTATTCCAAGGGCAAGGAACTGGCGCTGGTCGAGATGCCGGTCGCGGGCCTCATGTCCGACGGACGCGCCGAAGTGGTGGCGGAAAAGGCCGGCAGGCTGGTCGAGGCGATGCGGCAGATGGGCTGCACGCTGAACAACGCCTATATGCAGCATTCGCTGCTGGCGCTGGTGGTGATTCCGGAGTTGCGTATCTCTGATGTCGGACTGGTGGACGTGCGGACGTTCGAGCGGGTGGAAGTGTTTGTGTGAGACTCAGGTTCGATGCATAGGACCGAAAGTGTCGAGTGCTACTTGGGCACTGGATATAACCTTGGGCCATGACCTCGCATTCAGGTAGGCTTCGTCTCTTTCTCTGTCCCCAATCTCGGTAATCACGTCATGAAGGATCAGGCTTACAGCTTGAACCGCTAGGGCCTGCTCCAGATTGTCGACGGAATTCCCGATTTCGTCTTCGGGATTTCTTAGAAACGATGTGTCATCAAGGAGAAAACTGAGGGGAATATGTACGTTGTCATATTCGGCCCCAAGAGGGCACTTTCTGGCGACCCAGCAATTCCTTTGGAAGTCGGTATCGCAAAGCGTCCTTAGAATATTAAGAAGCTCGTCACGCATCCAGCGTCCCCCAGCCGGCTCGTCATTCATCTACAGCTAGCCTCCCGTCACGATCCTGAGCACCTTGAACGGCGTGGTCACGACGATCTCGGCCGCCGAGCCGACCGTCTGGCCGATGCCCTTGCCGAGCGTATTGATGGGCGGAGCATCGATTTCCTCCGAGGCCAGCCCGGCCGGCACGGCGAGCCGCTCGCCGAGCAGTTGCACCAGGAACGGGTTGTCGGCGAACTTGGCGTGGTTCAGCCGGTCGTTGCCCTTGGTCTGGGTCAGGTCGGCGACGACGATGCCGTAGCTGGCAAGGTCGGCGGCGTTGCCGTAGTCGCCGACGCGCGGCTTCGAACCGGAAATGATGGAGGACAGCTTCAGCGCCCGGTCGTCGCCGGAAAGCAGCACGGTGAACGGCTTGTCCGGCTTGCCGTAGCGGATCATCTGCTTCTTGAACACGTCGACGTCGATGTCGGGCGAGGCGAGCACGACATAGCCGAGCTTGCCGCCCAGGTCGCGGTTGTTCTCGATCGCGAGCTGGCGCAGCGCCTCCATCGTCACCCAGGTGCCCATCGAGTGGGCGATGATGTCGATGCTCTTGGCACGTGTGCGGGCGAGCATCTTCAGCGTCGCCTCCAGATCGTCACGGGCGGCGTTGGCGCTTTCCTTGTCGTAGACGTAGCCGGTGACTGTGCCGGCCGACGCCCAGGAAAACAGCACCGGCGTGCCGGGATAATTGGTGTCGTGGGCGATCTGGGTCAGCCGGTAGACGCCGTCGTCGAAGCCGTTGTTGAAGCCATGCACGAACACGAGCACACGGTCGCCACGTTTGGCTATGTCTGCGCCGACCGCCTTTTCGAACACCTTGGCATCGCGATAGAACGTGACGCGCGAGGCGGCGAAATCCTTGGCCGGATCGCTTGGCGCACGCCCCTTGGCGCGCTCGATAGCGCCCACCTGATGGAGCTTCGGCACCGTCATGTCGACACGCGCGAAGCTGGTGGTCAGCGAGCGATCGCCGTCGAACACCTGGCGCGGCTCCTTCTCGGCCCGCTGCCGCGTGGTGGCGACGAAGATTCCGTGCGTGGCGGCGATGTCGGCGGCGGGCGCCTCGATCGCGACCTTGTTCAGGAGGTCGTGGCTCGGCGTGCCGATACAGCCGGCGGTGAGCAGCGCGAGCGCGACAACAAAAGCTACTCTTTTCTTCACCGCTGGCCACCTCGCTGAACGCGCCGCGCGATTGTCCTGAATAGAGCGGTCCGTGGAACGGGTCCAGCGCCTGGACTCCAATGCAAGCTACATCAAGCCCGCCTTGATCTGTCGGTTGATCGCCTCGATGCGGTCGCTGACCTCGCGGTCGGATGCGGAGCCGTCGTCCTCGCGCAGCCGCTGGCCGAGCAGCTTCACCAGTTCGGGGTTGTTGGCGAACTTGGTGTGGTTGAGCCGGTCGACGCCTTCCGCGTCGGAAAGGTCGACCACGATGACGCCGTAGCTGGTGAGATCGTCGGCCGCGTTCTTGTAGTCGCCGACGCGCGGCTGCGAGCCGGCCAGCAGCCCGGACAGCCGCAGCGCCCGGTCATCGTCCGAAAGCAGCACGATGAAGGGCCTGTCCGGCTTGCCGTAGCGGCGCATCTGGCTCTTGAACACATCGACGTCGATATCGGGGGAGGCGAGAACCACGTAGCCCAGCTTGCCGCCGAGATCGCGGTCGCCTTCTATGGCGAGCTGGCGCAGCGTCTCCATCGTCACCCAGGTGCCCATGGAGTGCGCCACGATGTCGATGCGACGCGCGCCCGATTGCGAAAGCAGCTTCAGCGTCACTTCGAGCTGGTCGCGGGCGGCGGCCGCGCTTTCCTTGTCGTAGACATAGCTGGTGGTGCTGGCGCCCGAAGCCCAGGAGAACAGCACCGGCGTGCCCGGATATCCGGAATCGTGCGCGATCTGGGTCAGACGGTAGACCGCGTCGTCGAAGCCGGTGTTGTAGCCGTGGACAAAGACCAGGGCCCGGCCGCCGCGCGCGGCCATGTCGACGTCGATCGCCTTCTGGAATTTCGGCGCGGTGTCATAGCCGACGACCTCGGAAGCCATGAAATATTTCGACGGATCGTTGGACCGCCCGCGCCTTTTGCGCTCGATCTTGCCCGGCTCGTGGCTCTTCGGCACGGTGACGTTGACGCGCGCGAAGTTCAGCACGGCCGAGCGCTCGCCGTCGAACACCTTGTCGGGATTGTCGGAACGCTTGCGCGTGGTGGCGACGAAGATGGCGTGATTGCCGGAAATGTCGGCGACCGACGCGGTCACCATGGCACTGCCGAGCAATTCCTCGGCCCCCTTGCCGCCGCAGCCGGCCAGAACCAGCGCAGCAGCCAACATCAGAAACGTCCTTGCACGCACGCGAAAGCCCAATCCAATCTGTTCTTCGGAGCTGTTCTCCGAAGGCATGCTGTCAAAAATCCCCGCGAAAGGCCTCCGGACAGGGCAAGTGCGGCCAAAGTAAGTCGGGCGGTCAAGAAACCGATCGCCGCGGAAACCGACGCCCGTGCCCTGTTGCGCTCATGCCGAAATGGCGTCAGGAACAGCCATTGCATATGAGGGCCGACCGCCATGACAAGTTTCGCCGACAGGGTAGCCAGTGCCGCGGCGGCGGTGCGCCAGCTTTTTCCGGAAACGCCGCTGCAGGAGAATCCGTATCTTTCGCGCAAGTTCGGCGCGCGCGTTCTCTTGAAGCGCGAGGATCTGACGCCGGTGCGCTCCTACAAGATCAGGGGTGCCTTCAATTTCTTCCGCAAGGCGCTCGCCGCCGGCAATGGCGCCGAATTGTTCGTCTGCGCCTCGGCCGGCAACCACGCCCAGGGCTTCGCCTATGTCTGCCGCCATTTCGGCAGGAAGGGCGTGGTGTTCATGCCGGTGACCACGCCGCAGCAGAAGATCGACAAGACGCGCCTGTTCGGCGGCGATTTCGTGGAGATCCGCCTGGTCGGCGACTTCTTCGACGAATGCTACCGTGCCGCCTTCGAGTTCACGGAACGGAGCGGCGCCGAGATGGTGCCGCCCTTCGACCATAGGGATATCATCGAAGGCCAGGCATCGGTCGCCTACGAGATCGCGGACCAGATGCCGGGCGCCCGCATGCCCGACATCGTCATGCTGCCGGTCGGCGGCGGCGGGCTGGCCTCCGGCGTGACCCACTATTTCGCGGAGCAGGGCCGCGCCGCGCGTTTCGTGTTCTGCGAACCGGCCGGCGCGCCGAGCCTCAAGGAAAGCCTTGCCGCCGGCAAGCGTGCGAAACTCGCCAGGGTCGACAATTTCGTCGATGGCGCGGCGGTAGCCGAGATCGGGCGTGAGCCGTTCCGGCACCTGAAGGATTTTGCCGCCGATGCGGTGCGGCTGGTGCCGGAGAACCGGCTTTGCGCCACCATGATCGAGATGCTGAACGTCGAGGGCGTGGTGCTGGAGCCCGCCGGCGCTCTGGCGATCGACGCGCTGAAGGATTTCTCGAAGAAGGAAATTCGGGGCAAGACGATCGTCTGCGTCGTCTCCGGCGGCAATTTCGACTTCGAGCGGTTGCCGGACGTGAAGGAAAGGGCGCTGCGCTTCGAGGGGTTGAAGAAATATTTCGTCATCCGCTTTCCGCAGCGGCCGGGCGCGCTGCGTGATTTCCTCGAAATGCTGGGGCCGGACGACGACATCGCCCGCTTCGAATATCTGAAGAAATCGGCGCGCAATTTCGGCTCGGTGCTGATCGGCATCGAAACCAGGGAACGCCGCAATTTCGATTTGCTGATCGCCAATTTCGACGCCCACGGCGTGCAGTACCAGGACATCACCGACAATGAGACGCTGGCAGGGTTCATCGTATGAAGGCGGACGCAAGGACGTTCTTTGCGCTGTTCTCCGGCATCAATGTCGGCGGCCACCGCATCGTGAAGATGGCCGAGTTGCGTGCCTTCTTCGAGGAACTCGGCTTCACAGACGTGCAGAGCTACGTCCAGAGTGGCAACGTCGTCTTCCGCGCCCCGAAAGGGGATGCGGCAACGCTGACGAAGGCGATCGAGGACGCTTTCGAGCAGAAATGGGGTTTTCGCTCGCGCATCATGGTGCGTGACGGCGACTGGCTGGAGGGCATGATCGCCGCCAATCCCTGGCCGGAACTCGCCGAAGAGCCGAAGAAGCTCCACCTCTACGTGCTGGAGCGCGAGCCGGCCACCGAGGAGGAAAAACGGCTGGCCGACAAATGCACCGGGCCGGAGGCGTTCGTCGTGCGCGGCGATGCCTTCTATCTCAAGGCGCCGAACGGCGTCGGCAAATCGGATTTCGCCAATCTCATCCCGCGCACGCTGAAGGTTCCGTGCACGGCGCGCAACTGGCGCACCGTGCTGGCGCTGAGGGAGATGATGAAGTAGCGCCTACCAGCTTCCGGTATTCACCATCGAAGCCCATGGCTCGGCCTTTTCCTTCGCCGGGCCTTTCTGCAAAAGTTCGATCGAGATGCCGTCGGGCGACCTGACGAAGGCCATGTTGCCGTCGCGCGGCGGCCGGTTGATGGTGACGCCCTTGTCCATCAGCCGTTGGCAGGTGGCGTAGATGTCGTCGACCTCATAGGCGAGGTGGCCGAAATTGCGCCCGCCCTTGTACTCTTCCGGATCCCAATTGTAGGTGAGTTCCACCAGCGGCGCCTTTTCCGTCACGCCGGAGTGCTCGTCCTCGGGCGCGGCCAGGAAGATCAGCGTATAGCGGCCCTGTTCGTTCTCGAAGCGGCGCACTTCCTTCAGGCCCAGCTTGTTGCAGTAGAAATCGAGCGAGGCGTCGATGTCGGCCACGCGGACCATGGTGTGCAGATAGCGCATTTTTCTCTCCTGGGTGCAGGCGGTGAAGATAGGTTCGCGGGCGCAACGCGGCAACTGCCGAGGCACTTCTTGCGCGTCAGCTAAAGAACAATTCCAGTATTTGTGGAATGAGCCGTGAAAAAAGCCATGGCGGGCCTTGCACACCCCGGAAGCGGCAGTGTTAATCTTGCGTCAAGAATCAGTTTGCGGTGTTCGACGAAAAGGGGGCGCTCTGATGGGGGAAAATGCCTCTTCGATGGGGCGGGAAGCGACCGAAGCCGAGCGGCGCGACGAGAGCGACGCCACCGATCTGTTGGAAGTCTCCGGCGCTATAAAATGGTTCGACGTGGCCAAGGGCTACGGCTTCATCCTTCCCGATGACGGACTTTCCGGCGACATCCTCCTTCACGTCACATGCCTGCGGCGCGACGGTTTCCAGACCGCGCTGGAAGGCGCCCGTGTGGTGTGCCTTGCCCGACAGGGCGAGCGCGGCATGCAGGCCTTCCGGGTGCTGTCGATGGACACCTCCACCGCCGTGCACCCGGCCGAGATGCAGGAACAGCGCACCCACGTCGCCGTCGTGCCCGAGAGCGGGCTGGAGCGCGCGCTGGTCAAGTGGTTCAACCGCACCAAGGGGTTCGGCTTCCTGACGCGGGGCGAGGGGACGGAAGACATCTTCGTCCATATGGAGACGCTGCGCCGCTACGGTGTGACGGAACTTCGGCCCGGCCAGGTGGTGCTGGTGCGCTTCGGCCGCGGCGACAAAGGCCTTATGGCCGCCGAAATTCATCCCGATGTGGGAACCTTGCCGGTCGCGCACTAGTTCGGGGCGGGCCACGTTCCGGACGAGGTTCCGTATGGTTTCTCAAAATTGGCTGACAGCCGGAGGGCGGCGCGCACTTGCTGTCGCGATGCTGTTGATGGCGGTGTATTTTACTGCCAGCCCAGCTTCCGCCGACGATCGCGCCATGATGCTGCCGGTCGATCCGACGCCGCTGGTGGCGATGACGGGGCAGGGCGAGCGGCGCTTCTCGATCGAGATCGCCGACGAACCGGCGAAGCGTCAGGCCGGGCTGATGTTCCGCGAGCACATGGCCGACGATCACGGCATGCTGTTCGTGTTCGAGCAGACCCAGCCCGTCGGCTTCTGGATGAGGAACACGCCGATGGCGCTCGACCTGATCTTCATCGGCGCGGACGGCCGCATCAAGGCGATCATGCAGGGCGAGCCGCAATCGGAAGCCGTCATCTCGCCGGACGAGCCGGTGCGCTTCGTGCTCGAGGTGAAGGCGGGCATTGCCGCCAGGGAAGGCATAGCCGACGGCGACCTGGTCAAACACCCGGCGATCGGCATGGCGTCGAGCGAGCCGCCGGCCGATAGTGCTCCCGACGCGGGCGGCGGCACGAAGCCCGAGCCGGGCAAATCCTGATTCGAGGGAAATTCCAGGCCGATGCAGTTCTTCCAGCACGACGGGTTCGACCTCGCCTTCCTCGACCGGCAGCCGGCGTCCGGTTCGGGCGATCCGGTGCTGATGATCCACGGTTTCGCATCCAGCCACTACGTCAACTGGGTGTCGCCGGGCTGGTTCAAGACGCTGAACGACGCCGGCTACCGGGCGATCGCGCTGGACAATCGCGGCCACGGCTCGTCGACGAAAAGCTACGATGAAGACGATTATACGCCCGGCAGGATGGCCTCGGACGCGGCGGCGCTACTTGACCATCTCGGCCTCGATCGCGCCCATGTCATGGGCTATTCCATGGGCGCGCGCGTTTCGGCGTTCCTGGCGCTTTCCGATCCCGACAAGGTGGCGACGCTGGTGTTCGGCGGGCTGGGCATCGGCCTGGTCGACGGCGTCGGCGACTGGGACCCGATCGCCGGCGCGCTGCTGGAGCCGGATCCGGCCGACATAACCCACGCGCGGGGAAAAACCTTCCGCGCCTTTGCCGACCAGACCAAGAGCGACAAGCGCGCGCTCGCCGCCTGCATCATCGGTTCGCGGGCGGAGCTATCGGAGGCTGAGGTGGCCCGTATCGCCCAGCCGACGCTGATCGCCGTCGGGACGAAGGATGACATCGCCGGCTCCGCCGACGAACTGGCGGCCCTTA
The DNA here is from genome assembly GCA_964490065.1 of uncultured Mesorhizobium sp. GTDB lineage: Bacteria > Pseudomonadota > Alphaproteobacteria > Rhizobiales > Rhizobiaceae > Mesorhizobium. The sequence continues at coordinate 15,296 of CAZBBT010000037.1, forward strand.
TGCCGAACGCGACCGCGTTTCACATCGAGGGCCGCGACCACATGCTCTCGGTCGGCGACCGGACCTTCAAGAAACGCGTGCTGGAGTTCTACGAGGAGCATGCGTTGTAGGGATTTTGCTGCGCGGTGCTTTAAATTTTGACCGCTTGCGTCGCCCTTCATCCTGTCGCCAGTCTCTCCAACGACCGCTCCATATTCTCCCGCGCCTGCGCCTCGAATCGTTCCCCGAATTCCGGCGTGTGAAATATATGCGGCCGGGCGAGAAAGTTCCTGAGCACCGCCGCACGGCCCGTCTTCCACGCAGTGTCGTCCACCCAGGCATAATCGCGCCGTACCGCCGCTTCGTAGGCGTCGAACAGTGCCGCCGGGGTGCCGAGGATCGACAGGTCCATGTCGAGGAACAACGCCGCGTCACGGTTTGCATCAGGGGAACCGAGATCGGGAACCTGATGCGTTGCCGTCGCCTCGATCATGGCCGAAATCCGTTCGATGCGGGCAGGGGCGATGCGGTCGGCGAGGCTTTCCCGCGCGAGTTCAGCGCTGCGTGCCTCGTTGTCCTTGGCGCGGCTGTCGTAGATCGCGTCATGGAACCAGATCGCCGCTTCCACCGCTTGCGGGTCGCTTAAGATCGGGCGGTATTCGGCTGCCAGCGCCAACAATGCCTCGATGTGGGCGAGGCCATGATAGTGACGGTCCGCGGCTCTGTAGAGCGCTGAAAGCCGATCTTTCAGCGCCCGGTCGATCAAGGCTTCGTTTTCCATGGCCGGTTGAAAATCCGTTATGCGAACCCAATTGAACAAGCACTAAGGAAAATTGAGTTCACGCATGCTACGATCCGGCTTATACCAGCAGCCCGATAAGGCAAGCGGCGAGCGGAGACGCGGATGAACACGATCAGCATTGCCAGGCCCGGCGCCTTGCAGCAGGCCGATCCGATCTGGCGCGCCATCCGCGACGAGGCGCTCGCAGCCGTGAATCGCGACCCGCTTCTGGCCGCGTTCCTGTATGCCACCATCCTCAACCAGGAGAGCCTCGAGGAGGCGGTGATCCATCGCCTTGCGGAGCGGCTCGCGCACCAGGACGTCGGCGCAGACTTGATCCGTCAGACCTTCAAGGCGATGCTGGCCGATGACCCGTCCTGGTCGAGCATCGTGCGCGTCGATATCCAGGCCTATTACGACCGTGACCCGGCCTGCGACCGATTCATCATGCCGGTGCTCTATTTCAAGGGCTTCCATGCCATCCAGACGCACCGGCTGGCGCACTGGCTGTGGAACAACGGACGGCAGGACTTCGCTCTCTACCTGCAGAGCCGCTCTTCCTCGATCTTCCAGACCGACATCAACCCGGCCGCTCGCATCGGCAAGGGCATTTTCATCGACCATGCCACCGGCCTCGTGGTCGGTCAGACCGCGGTAATCGAGGACGACGTGTCGATCCTGCACGGCGTCACGCTCGGCGGCACCGGCAAGTCCGGCGGCGACCGCCACCCCAAGATCCGCCACGGCGTACTGATCGGGGCAGGGGCCAAGATACTCGGCAATATCGAGATCGGCCATTGCTCGAAGATCGCCGCCGGTTCGGTTGTGCTTTCGCCCGTCCCGCACAACAAGACCGTGGCCGGCGTGCCCGCGCGCGTGGTGGGTGAAACGGGCTGCGACGAGCCTTCGCGCCAGATGGACCAGCTCCTGCCCTCGCAGGCGATGGACCAGGTGGTCACTTTCGACATCTGAGCCGAAACCTCGGCGGGCGTTATATCGCCCGGCGATATGGCCCTTGCCTTTACAGGGCCGCCATTCGCGTGCCAGAAGCGCGCAAGCGACCGTCGCGCCCGGCCGGGCGCAACAAGCCAATCGACCCGGAGAAAACCGTTGAAGCCCGACGAAATCCGCAAGCTCGACGCCTATTTCAAGCGCGTGTTCCAGAATCCGAAACTGGAAGTGAAGGCGCGTCCGCGCAAGGAGGATTCGGCCGAACTCTATATCGGCGACGAATTCCTCGGCCTCGTCTACAAGGACGAGGAGGAAGGCGACTACAATTTCTCGATGGCGATCCTCGACATCGATCTCGACTGACCGGCTCGGCCGGGGCGAATATTTTCCGATGCTTGCCGGTGACATCCTCATCCTGACGGGGCCGCCCGGATCGGGAAAGACGACGGCGGCACGAAGCCTTGCCGCCGAACCGGGCGCACCGAAGGTTCATCTGCACGCCGACGACTTCTGGCATTTCATCGGCCATGGCATGATCGCGCCCTATCTGCCGGAAGCGCACGAGCAGAACCGGGTCGTGATAGACGTGCTGGCGGGTGCCGCCGAACGCTATGCGGCGGGCGGATATTTCGTCATCGTCGACGGTATTTTCGGTCCGTGGTTCCTCGATGCGTTCAGGAGCCTTGCCGCGCCGCTACACTACGTCGTGCTGCGGCCCGCGCTCGGTGATGCGATCCGGCGCTGCCGGGAACGCGGCGGCGATACGCTTACCGATCCGGCAACGATCACGAACCTTCACGGCCAGTTCTCGAATCTTGGCGAGCTGGAGAAGCACGCCCTGGCGACCGATGGCCGGAACCCGCAGCAGGTCGCGGACACGGTGCGTCGAGCCGTGTCGAGCGGCGCCTTTCTGCTCGGCTGATTGCCGAGTCGCAGCAAGTATGGGAAATCCCGGAATGTCGTCGGCTATTTCGCCGGTGCGGCGCCTGTCTTGAGCAAGCGGTTGGCTTCCCCGATCACCGCGGCGTCGAGCGCCTGCCAATCGGCCAGGAACGTGTCCGGAAAGCGATAGGTGATGCTGAGGCCGTCGCCGATGAATATGTCGCGTTCGCAAGGGGCGAGCGACTGCCGGGCCGCGGCGCCGGTCAGGCAACGGGCCACGAACGGATCCTTGCCGGGCCGTTCGGCGACCGCCAGGGTTTCATCGAGGTAGCCGGATTTCCGGGCGAACTTGTAGATGGTCGTGCCACCGGGGCCGGGGGCGCCGGGTTTTTCGATCAGTTCGCTGTAGATCGGCGCGAAACGGCCGCTCATGTCGCGCGACATCGTCCGCGGCTCGAATGACAGGAACACTACGGTCTTGCGTCCGTCCGTGCCGTTGAAATCGTCGCGAGCCGCCCGGCTGTAGCCGTCCATCTGCGGATAGCGCAGGTAGAGGTCGAGACGGGCGGCGATGCCGTCGCGCCGCGCCTGCTCGAAGCGGATGACGTTGCTCGGCGCAACGATGACGTTGTTGCCGATGACGATCTCGTGCGTGGTAGTGTCGTCGGTATAGCCGGCCATGGCGATCGAACGGCCGTACCATTTCCCCGCCACGCTGATCGCGACCGACAGCAGGGTCAGCGCGGCGAAGATGTAGAACACCTTCATCATCAACGAGGAATCGACGACCTTCAGTTCTGCCGTCGCGGCTGCGGCCTGCTTCGTCATCGTGCTTCCCGATGTGTCTCCGCCCGGTACAGACAAGGCCGGCACGGCTCTTGCACTCTTGCCTTCGACCGCGACTGTGCGGTTTCATGGTAAACGGAGGGTAAAGATGCACCCGTTGCTGCTGACCGCATTCGCTTTTCTCACCGGCCTGACGGCAGGCGGGCTGGTCAGTACCGCGATGGAGATCCTGTGCGGCCGCCGCCTTGCCTTCGTGGAACCTTACGTCTCGCCCGATCACGTCCTGCGGTCGTTGGCCGCCACGGCCTTTGCCGGCCCGTTCATGCTCGTCAACGATGCGATTGCCGCGTGGCGCGATCGACGCATTTCGTTCCTCGGCCTGCTGTCCTGCCTGTGCACGGCCGTGTTATGGGCGCTGGCGCTGGGCGTCGTGCTGCTGGGAATCGTCCTGATGGCTCTTGGCTTGCCGGGTATCGATTCGCCGTCTTCCGGCTGAAAGGACACGAGGAGAAAAAATGCCGATCTATACGCTGGACGGAAAAGCGCCGCGCTTCGCCGACGAGGAGAGCATCTGGATCGCGCCCGACGCTGTGCTGATCGGCGATGTTTCCATCGGCCGCAATGTCGGCATCTGGTTCGGCGTCGTCGCCCGCGGCGACAACGAACCGATCGCCATCGGTGCCGATTCGAATGTGCAGGAACACACCGTCATGCACACCGATCCCGGCTTTCCTCTGACGATCGGCGTGGGCTGCACCATCGGCCACCGCGCCATGCTGCACGGTTGCACCATCGGCGACAACAGCCTGATCGGCATGGGCGCCATCGTCTTGAACGGTGCCAGGATCGGCAGGAATTCGCTGGTCGGCGCCGGCGCGCTAGTCACCGAAGGCAAGGAATTTCCCGACAATTCGCTTATCGTCGGCACGCCGGCCAAGGTCATTCGCGTGCTTGACGAGGCGGCAGCCGCACGGCTGCGCGCTTCGGCGGCGCACTATGTCGCCAATGGCCAGCGCTTCAAGGCCGGCCTGAAGCCGGTCTGACCGAACCTCCCGGGGGCAGGGGCGCCCCTTTGCAGCGCCTCCTATCTGCCAATCGGCAGGGAAGTCGTGCTGGCAAGCAGTTGCAGCAGTTCGGTCTGCCGCGACGTGGCTGTCTTGGCGAAGATGGCTTTCAACTGCTTGCGAACCGTCTCCTGCGAAACGCCGAAGATGGTTGCGCAATCCTGCAGGCTCTTGCCGGCCATCAGTGCGCGCGCGACCCGGTCCTCGGCCGGCGACAGGTCGAACAGGCCACCCAGCAGGTCGGCCTGCGGGATCGACGTCGGAGCCAGCGGCGTCGCGACGGCCAGCGCCGCGGTCCGGGCGAAGATGTCATGCGCCGTGCGCCGGATCGGCACCAGGTGCAGCACCACGGGCGGGCTCTCGTCGGAGGCGGGCAGCGGGATCGACGACACCCGCTCCACATCATGCGCCATTTTCTCCAGGCTTTCGGCGAAAAGCCTGTTCGCGCGGGCATTGAAGAGGTGAAACTGATCGCGCGCCCTGATGCCGATCTGGTCCGAAAGCGTGTCCAGCAGTTCGTTTTTCGTGACGATCCGGCCGGTCCCGTCGATCGCGGCCGCGGGAAGACCGAGCCTGGCCATCGTATCCGTCGCCGAGCGCGCCTGTTCGAGATGCAATCGGGCCGCCAGCAACCCGGCGCGGGCGAGATGGGGACGAAAACCGTCGAGGAGCGTCAGCGCCGCTTGCTCGTACGGCCCGCGCTCGATGCGCCTGTCGAGATCGAAAACGATCAGATCGCCGCTGGGAGCGGGAATGATCGAGCCGGCCGTCCAGCCCAGGCCCGCCGGCCGCAGGATCTCCTGGTAGACCGGATCGACCGCCATTTCGGCCTCGGTCATCACATCCAGGTCGTTCATGAACCCGGCGTACCGCTTGGCCAGGCCGCGTTGCGGGCGGACATTGTATTTCTCGTAGCCGCCCTCGATGAACTGCTCCATCAAGGGCACCATGACCGGCGAGGCCGTCCAGCTTTGGGTATGGTAGCCGTCGACGGTGAGCAGCAGTGCGCCTTCTCCGTCGGTCATCCAAGCGAGTTTCTGCAGGATGGAAGGCCAGCGCTCCGGAATGAATGGCGCTTCATAGATTGCGTCGACGAGGGCGGCCGAGTCGTCGTTTTGCTGCACAATCATGGATTCGAAGGCGTGGTGACGTCCTTGTTTTCTTCTCCAGTCACGTCTCTTCCGGACTCTAGCGACCTTCCGCGTATAGTTACACCTTCGATATGTGCCAGTCATGGCTGGAATGCGACGGATCGCTCCGCATTCGCAGCGTTCGCCTTCAGCGTTGGTCCGGACAAAAAGGCGGAGCCGGCCCGGGGACGGGGCCGGCTCCTTGAACCCGGTCGTTGGGGACGGGGAGGGTGGGGACTCGACCGGGTTTTCTCGGACGCGTCCTACCGGACGCTGGCGACCGCGTCGGAGCGGCCGTCGTTGATGGTGACCCACGCGCCGGAGTTCCGCGTCGACTGGCGCTTGAGATAGGTGTAGTCGGTGTCGGTCCAGGCCAGCACCTTCGGCTCGAGATTGTCGAGAATGAACTCTCCGAGGCTGGTGCGCACGGTCAGCACCGCATGGCCGTCGCCGTTCGGCTGGCGGACGACCGTCACCAGGAGATCGCCGGCCGGCACGCCGACATCCATCAGTTCACGGCGCTTCTCCAGCACATAGTCCTCGCAATCGCCGAAACCGTTCTTAGGATAGGACCAGACTTCTTCCTTGCCCCAGATTTCCATGTCGGTGCGCGGCTGGACCTGGGTATTGACCGCGTTGTTGACGGTCACGATGGTCGCCCACAGCTTGCGCGTCAGTTCGACGGGCGCTCCCGCCGGCGTCACCTGCCGGCATTCATTCGGCAACTGCCGGCAGAATTCGTAATGACCAACCGGCTGGGTGGTCCGTCCGCCGGTGTGCATGAAACCTGCTCCGGCCTCGGCCCCGCCCGCACCCGAAATCAGCGTTGCCATTGCCATCAGCAACAGCTTGCCCCATGTCCCCTTCATTGTGTCGTCTCCCCGTTTGAGGAGACAATGGCACGTCCGGATTTATTTGACGCAAAAGAGCGAAGTCTTTATTGAGTAAAACGCGATGACATTTAATATAGATTTTGAACAAAGTAAGAATAAAATTTTCGGTGAATTCGTCTAAAATTCTAATGTTTTCCGGAGTGTCCGACGAAATTGAAAAAAGCCGGCCACGGCGGACCGGCTTCACTGAAAGCACATTGTAAAGGCCGGCTGCCTCAGGAGCGGGGCTGGTTGAACTCCGAATCCAGCGTCTCGGGCCTCTGGACGACGGCGAATTCGAGCGCCACGCCATCCTCGAAATGGCGCACGATCTGGCCGCGCATGGTGCCGAGGACGACCTGCACGCCGATCGCGGGCTTGACGTCGATCTCGATGGCGGCGCCCGACAGCGACAGGTCGATGATGCGGCACTGATACTGGCGCCCGTCCATGAGTTGCAGCACGCTCATCGGGTTGCGCGGCGCGACACGCTCATGGCGACGATCTTCCGGCAGGTCCAGCTCGTGCTTGTTGGCGAGCCAGGTGAGCTGGGCGGCAAGCTTGTCCTTCTTGCGGTCGGAAGCGATGACCGTCATCGCAAACCCGTCCTGCAGGCGGCGGGTGATAACGCCCTCGATCCGGCCGATATGGTCGATATAGGCGATCACCTTCTCGCCGGGTTGGCCGATGCGGTCGGTACGCAACGCCACGTTGCCGGGGGACATGTCGACCACCTGGCAGGGGTGCTCGGTCCGGTCCTCCAGCATGAACCGGCCGTACACCTTGACCCGGACACGTTGAAAGCTGCGTCTTTCAACCCTGGACGGCGCTAAGTCGACCGCCGCTGATCTCATGATCGCCTACACCCCATTGGCTTTCTCGCGTCGGTTGACGGAGAACTTCGCTAGGGAAAATACGGCAAAAGAGGTTAACAAAGCAGTAAATGGCAGGCGCGGTTTCGGCTGCCCGCCGGCATCTTCCGGTGATTTGGCGCTGGGCCTTATTCCTCGCGGCCGCCGTCAAGCACGACGAGATGGCGGATGCGGCGCATGCGGCCGTATTCGCTCATCGTTTCCGGCACCTCGAGTTCGGTCGGAGCAAGCGAAGGCACGCTGATTGCCGGACGGTTGGCGAGGAACATCGGCTCGCGGTCCGGATCGATGACCCGGATCGAGTCGATCAGGGCGTCGACGATCGGGTCCGCCCCGAGCCAGAAAGGCTTCTCGGCCGCGCTGATGAGGCCGAGGCAGCGCGGATGCTGGGCACCACCGTCGAGCGGCAGCGCCAGCATCTCGAAGCGATTGGAGCGGCCGGTCCTGCTGAACCCTTCAAAGCCGAGCAGGAGCACCGATTTCTGGCGGAAGACGCCCTGGATGAGGCGGGCCATCAGGCGCTGGTCCTTTTCGCGCCACAGGGAAGGGAAGGAGAATCCCTTCAGTTCCCGCCCATAGACGGCGCACAGCCGGGTCCCGGCCAGCCGGAACACGGCTTCGCCGCGCGTATCCTTTTCCAGGATGAAGGTGTCGGCCAGCAATGCCTTGATGTCGGCCGGTTCGACCTCGGTGCGCCTGGGGGCAGGGCGGCCGTCGCGCAATCGGTTCCAATATTGGAACAGTGCGATCGTTCCGTTGAGATTCATACTGGCCTGCTCCCGAAATCTGTCGTCGGATGTCCCATCGATGGACAGAAGGGCGGTTCCCCGGCACCTACATGCGTTGCCGAGCAGGAGCCGTGCCAGCATCGTTAATATTTGTTCACGGATCGGGGTCGTTAAGGTTAACGAACGGTTTACGTTGCGCGGCCGGGCGCCCCGTGAGAGGCTTGAATCACTCCAAAGCCGGCGTCGCCGGCCTTCAGTCGAAAGTTTTTCAGGGGAGCAGGGGCTCGACCGGCCGTCCAGGGAAATCCTGGGCGGCCTTCTTTTTTGGTGATTCGCCAGGCGCACGCGGTTTCGTCGTTTGTGATTCGCCCTGCGCTCCTCTACATCCAGCCCATGTCACGATCGGACGATGAACTCGCGGGGGAGCAGATTGACGGGGCGGCGGAGGCCGAATCGGCCGCCGAGCAGCCGCGCCGCGAGCCGGTGTTCAACCTGCCGGCGTCGGTGCTCGGCATCATAGCGCTGTGCGTTGCTGTCCATCTCGTCCGCGTCTACATGCTTTCGGCCGACCAGGATCTGGCGCTTCTGATCCGCACCGCCTTCATTCCGATACGCTATTCCGGGCAGTTCGACCTCGACATCTGGGCCTTCACCAGCCCGTTCACCTACACTTTCCTGCATGGCGGCTTCGCGCATCTCGCCGTCAATTCGATCTGGCTGGCCGCGTTCGGATCGCCGCTGGCGAACAGGCTCGGCACACCGCGCTTCCTGCTGTTCTTCGCGCTGACGGGACTTGCGGCGGCTTTCTTCTTCTGGGCGATCCATCCGCTGACGCAGGCGCCGCTTGTCGGCGCCTCGGGCGCGATCTCCGGCATGATGGGGGCGGCCGCCCGCTTTGCCTTCCATATAGACCGGTCGTCGGGCAGGGCGGCCTTCGGCGGCGATCCGCTGCCCTTCGGCAAGGTGCTGCGGTCACGCGCGGCGATGACGTTCCTTGGTGTCTGGATGGTCATCAACCTCGTTACCGGCGTGATCGGCTTCGTGCCCGGCAATGAAGACCAGATCGCCTGGGAGGCCCATATCGGCGGTTTTCTCGCCGGCTTCTTCGGCCTGCGCTTCTTCGACCGCAAGGACGACGCAAAAGCGGTCTGACTCGCCGCTCCATGCACTTGAAATGCA
>CAZBBT010000038.1:0-24462 GCA_964490065.1 uncultured Mesorhizobium sp.
TTCGCCATCACTTTCGCCGTGCTTGCAGTAGCCAAATGGCTGCTGGTCCGCATGACGCTGAAGTAGGAGATCCGCCATGGCAAGCTACGCGCGACGGCGCATGTCGAACGGTGTCGCGATCGTGCTGTCGATCCTCGCATCGGCAGTCGGCCTGTTCTTCCTGTTCCTGATCCTGGCGACGCTCCTCTACAAGGGCTTCACGGCGATCACGCCGCAAATGTTCATCGAAAGCACGCCGCCGCCCGGGGAAGATGGCGGCCTGCTCAATGCCATCTTCGGATCGGTGGTAATGACCACGCTCGCCATCGTCGTAGCCACGCCCATCGGCATCCTGGCGGGCACCTATCTCGCCGAATATTCCCGCGGCCACTGGCTGGGGGAAGCGGCGAAGTTCATCAACGACATCCTGCTGTCGGCGCCCTCGATCATCATCGGCCTGTTCGTCTACACCGTCGTCGTCGTGCCGATGGGCCATTTCTCGGCCTGGGCCGGCGCCGCGGCACTGGCGCTGATCGCGCTGCCGGTGATCAACCGCACGACGCAGGACATGCTGGGACTGGTGCCGGCCGCGCTGCGCGAGGCCTCTGCCGCGCTCGGTGCGCCGCGCTGGAAAACTCAGGTGCATGTCGTCTACCGGGCAGCGCTCAGCGGCATTCTGACCGGTGTGCTGCTCGCGGTTGCGCGCGTCACCGGCGAGACGGCGCCGCTGCTGTTCACCGCGCTCAGCAACCAGTTCTTCTCGACCGATCTGAACGCCCCGCTGGCCAACCTGCCGGTGGTGATCTTCACCTTTGCCGGCAGCCCCTACGACGAGTGGCAACGCTTGGCCTGGGGCGGCGCGCTGCTGATTACGATCACCATTCTCCTGCTCAATATCGTCGCGCGCTGGCTCTCGGGTCGAGGCACGAACCTGCAATGAAGGAAGTGACGATGGACGTACCAAATACTCCCGTGCGCAGCCCGGACCAGCCGCCGCAGTTCGCGCCGCACATGAACGAGTCCATGACGCTTCCCGCCAAGATCGAGGTCAAGGGGCTGAAGTTCTTCTATGCCAATGGCTTCGAGGCGCTGCACGGCATCGACCTGGTGCTACGCGACAGGATGGTGACCTCGTTCATCGGGCCCTCGGGCTGTGGCAAGTCGACGCTGCTGCGGGTTCTCAACCGCATCTACGATCTGTATCCGGGCCAAAAGGTCGTTGGCCAGGTGCTGCTCGACGGCCGCGACATCCTGAGCCGCAGCGAGGATCTCAACCTGCTGCGTTCGAAGGTCGGCATGGTGTTCCAGAAGCCGACGCCGTTCCCGATGTCGATCTACGAGAACATCGCCTTCGGCGTGCGCCTCTACGAGAAGCTGTCCAAGTCCGAGATGGACGGCCGCGTCGAGCAGGCGCTCAGGCGGGCCGCGCTCTGGGGCGAGGTCAAGGACAAGCTGGATGCCAGCGGCCTGTCGCTGTCCGGCGGCCAGCAGCAGCGCCTGTGCATCGCCCGCACCGTGGCGGTGAAGCCGGAGGTCATCCTGCTCGACGAGCCGGCCTCCGCGCTCGACCCGCTGTCGACGGCCAAGATCGAGGAACTGATCGACGAGCTGAAGGACGACTACACCATCGTCATCGTCACCCACAACATGCAGCAGGCGGCGCGCGTGTCTAGCCGCACCGCCTTCATGTATCTCGGCGAGCTGATCGAGTTCGACCGGACGGAGAAGATATTCACCGCGCCGGGCGAGAAGCGCACCCAGGACTACATCACCGGCCGCTTCGGCTGAGCGACGGAGACGGCACATGGCTGAGCACACAGTAACGTCCTTTGACGACGACCTCGGCGCGGTCGGTCGGCTCATCGACGCTATGGGCGAGCTTGCAGGCGCCATGGTCGGCGGCGCGACCACGGCGCTGCTCGGGGCCGACACCGGGCTCGCCCAGCGCGTCATCTCCGACGACGCGGTGATGGACGATCGACAGCGCGAACTCGACGCCCGCGCCATCACGCTGATCGCGCGGCGCCAGCCCATGGCCGACGATCTGCGCGCGGTGCTGGGCGCCATCCGCATGGCCGGCGACCTGGAGCGCATCGGCGACCTCGCCAAGAACATCGCCAAGCGCGTCGGCGCCGTCGGCGAGCATGCCGTGCCGCGCGAGCTGTCGCATTCGATCGACGCCATGGCGCAACTGGTACTGGGCCAGGTGGACGACGTGATCCGCGACTATGCGGCCGGCGATGCCGATGCCCTTGCGCGACTGCGCGCCGGAGACGAGCGCATCGACGTGCGCTACACTTCCGTCTTCCGCGAGCTGCTGACCTACATGATGGAGGATGCGCGCAACATCACGGCCTGCACGCATCTTTTGTTCTGCGCCAAGAATCTCGAGCGCATAGGCGATCATGTCACCAACATCGCCGAAAACGCCTATTATGTGCTGACCGGCGAGCAATTGCCGCCCGACCGGCCGAAACAGGACGAGACCGCCCAGCCGGCGGCCTGAGACAGGATGAGCGAATGATCGCACCGCGCATCATGGTGGTGGAGGACGAGGAGCCGCTGGGCGTGCTCCTGCGCTACAATCTCGAATCCGAGGGCTACCAGGTGGAGGTCGTCACCCGCGGCGACGAGGCCGAACTCCGTCTGCAGGAGAACGTGCCCGACCTTCTCGTGCTCGACTGGATGGTGCCGGCCGTCTCCGGCATCGAGCTCTGCCGGCGGCTCAGGATGCGGCCGCAGACCGAGCGGCTGCCGATCATCATGCTGACCGCGCGAGGGGAAGAAAGCGATCGCGTCAGAGGATTGCAGACCGGCGCCGACGACTATCTGGTCAAGCCGTTCTCGACGCCGGAATTCATGGCTCGGGTCAAGGCGCTGCTGCGCCGCGCCAAGCCCGAAGTGCTGTCGTCGGTGCTCAAGGTCGGCGACATCGTGCTCGACCGCGAGCAGCACCGCGTCTACCGCAAGAAGAGCGAGATCCGGCTCGGCCCGACCGAGTTCCGGCTGCTCGAATTCATGATGCGGCACCCTGGCCGCGTCTTTTCGCGCGGCCAGTTGCTCGACAATGTCTGGGGCGAATCGATCTATATCGACGAGCGCACCGTGGACGTGCATGTCGGGCGGCTGCGCAAGGCGGTCAACAACGGCCGGATGCCCGACGTCATCCGCACCATACGCGGCGCCGGCTACGCCATCCGCGAGGAGTGATCGCGGGCCGACGCCCGTGCGGGCACGCTTCACCGTTGCCACGCCCGGAATTCTCCGTCTGGCTATTGTCAAGGAACGCTCCCTTCGTCGTGGAAGGGAGAAATCGGGAAGTGGGTGCTGGACCCTCGCCTTACGAGGTGTCGGGCGCGGACGGCACCGGCGCGCCCGGCCAGCGAGCCGCCAGTCCGGAAGTCTTGTGCAGCGCCAGGCCGGCTTGCGAGCGGGTTGCACCGGGCGAAGCGAACCGCGCGGCCTGCGCCAGCATGGCGCACAGCATCATTGCCAGAGCGCGGAAACTGGCCGCAAGCCGCGCTGCATCACCGGCCTCTCCCGAGGCATGCGCGGGAGCCTGCGTGCCGGGCGGCAGGCCCATGACGAAGGCCCGCGCCTCGGCTTCACCGTGGCTGAGGATGCCGAGCAATTGTTGGCGCCGCAGCCAGGGAAGACAGGCGGCAAGCTCGGCCAGGCAGGCGAGAGCGAACAGCAACGCCACGATGCGCTCCAGCACATCGTGGTTCCAATCCGCTTTCCTGTCCCAACCAGCCATTCCGTTCTCCATTTCGGTCGGGCCAAGTATACGGGAGGTGCAGGGGGTGGGGATAAAGGGGGCGCGGAAATTTTTTCGACGTTCCGGAAAAGCCAATGGAAACAAGGCACCGGCCACTCCGGGGAATGCCGCAAGCCTCGTTTTTTCGCAACAGTCGCGGCCTGCCGCCAAGGTGGAACCACGGGTTCGTCATCCGGCCAAGCGAGGACTATCGCAGATGGGCCGACATGCCCCCTCTCCGTCGCGCTTTGCGCGCCACCTCCGGCCCTTCGCTCTCGCTTCGGGCGTTCGTCGTTCGAAGAGCCCATTCCGGGGCTTTTCGTTCGCTTTGCGAGCCACTCCTCACCCCCCACTTCGTGGTGGAGCGGACGGGAGCCAAGCCGGGCGTTCGTCCTCTCCACCCGGAACGGGGCAGGGCTGTTGCATATGGAATTTTCGAGCGTCGAGCACCCCCACCCTTGTTCCCTCCCCACAAGGGGAGGGAGACGCCGACACCGTCCTTTTCGCCCGAAATCGCCAAGGTCGCGCGCCGTGTGGCGCTGCCGCAAAGTCCCCCTCCCCCTTGTGGGGAGGGGTTAGGGGTGGGGTCCGGAGCCATATACGATTGCCCTGCGGAACGGGGGAGAGAGGTGATTTGCGAAGCAAATCGGAGAGGGGGCTACGCCATCGCGATAGCCACCGCTCTCGCCCCTCATCCGGAGCCTGCCCTCGGGCTTGCCGGAGGCAAGACCCCGGGAGGACGATCGGCGGCGGCCGAGATGCCTACGCCACTTCCCTGCCGGCGTCCGCCTGGCTGCCGGCTGCGAAGATCTCCTGGTCGACGAAGGTCAGCGCGCGCATGGCGCAGCCTTCGCGGATGAGCGGCAGTTCATCCGGCACCGTGTCGAAGGAGATCGACTTCGAATGCCGACCGCCGGCCGTCCTGGCGATCGCCTCGCGCAGCGCCGGCTCGATCAGGTCGAAGGCGTCGGCACCGGCGCCGATCATCGCCACCGGGGCGGGGTCGATCAGCGCGAACAGGCTGCCGAGGCCGAAGCCGAGCGCCTCGCCGGCCTTGCGGTAGGCGGCGCGTTCCGCCCCGTCATGCGCACGCGCGGTCTCGGCCAGCGTGCGCATGTCCTGGTCGGAAATATCGGACGGCACCGCATTCTCGCCGATGCCGCGGGCGTTGCGCCAGATCGCGTAATTGCCGGCATAGGCCTCGACGCAGCCGCGCCGGCCGCAGCGGCACAGCGCCCCGTCGGGCCGGTGGACCATGTGCCCGAACTCGCCGCCGGAGGAATGCGTGCCGGTGAACAATTCGCCCTTCAGCACAAGACCCATGCCGATGCCGTGCGACAAAAGGATGGCGATGAAGTCGTCGCGATAGCGACGCGGATCGCGCCAGCGCAGCGCCTCCGCCATCATGTTGCAGTCGTTCTCCATCGTCGCCGGAATGGCGAATTCCTCCTCCAACAGGTCGGCGAAGGCGATGTCGGTGTGCGGCGTGATCGGCGACCACAGCATGGTGCGCGCGTGCGAATCGGTGATGCCCTGGATGGCCAGCGCTATGCGCCGCACCGGGGGTGCGGCCGGACCGCGCGCATCGAGTTGACGGCGCACGATGTCGAGGCATTCGCCGGTCAGCCCGGCGCGCGACAGGGCCAGCGTGTCGAGCTTGCGCTGCTCTTGCGACGCCGTGTGGCCGGCATAGTCGATGACGGCCGCGGTCAGGAAATTCAGCGACAGCACCACCGTCATGACGGCGGCCGCGTCCGGATTGAGCGTCAGCCCGACCTGCGGCCGGCCGCGCTTCAGGGATGTCGCCTCGCCCCGGCTCTCGGCCAGGATGCCTTCGCCGATCAGGTCGGCCGAGATCGCCGAAATGGTCGAGTGGCTGAGGCCTGTCGTGCCGGCGATTTCGGTGCGCGACGGCTGCCCGGCCCGGCGTATCGCGCCGATCACCATGGCGCGGTTTCGACGGCGCAGATCGTCGTGGCGGATTCCGACCGTCATGGTGGTTCTATCCTCCCGCCGCCGCGCGGACGGCATTTTTGTATGACATATCGTTGGCGCGGCGACATTGTCACCAATTATTTCGGAAATCGAAAAATCTTTCGCCGTTCCGCCGGACTCCTATTGACAGTCCATTGCGCTTGCGCCACCATTTTTTCGAGGCTCGAAAAAAGGGCTTCGGCAATGGTTCTGGTCGCGCCTTGCGGGCGCAGGGAGGAAATCATGAGGAAATTCACAGCCGCCATCCTGGCGGGTGCCGCCATGTCGCTGGCCCTGGTGTCGGTGGCCGAGGCGAAGGACAAGATCGTCGGCGTCTCCTGGTCGAACTTCCAGGAAGAGCGCTGGAAGACGGACGAGGCGGCGATCAAGGCGCAACTCGAGGCAAACGGCGACAAATACATCTCCGCCGACGCCCAGTCCTCGGCCGAGAAGCAGCTCTCCGACGTCGAGAGCCTGATCAGCCAGGGCGCCAATGCGCTCATCATCCTGGCGCAGGACGCCTCCGCCATCGGCCCCGCGGTGCAGAAGGCGCTGGACGAGGGCATCCCGGTCGTCGGCTACGACCGGCTGATCGAGAACAAGGACGTATTCTACCTGACCTTCGACAACAAGGAAGTCGGCCGCCTGCAGGCCAAGGGCGTGTTCGCCGTCAAGCCGGAAGGCAACTACGCTTTCATCAAGGGCTCGTCGGCCGATCCGAACGCCGATTTCCTGTTCGCCGGGCAGATGGAAGTGCTGAAGGAGGCGATCGACGCCGGCAAGATCAAGAATGTCGGCGAGGCCTACACCGACGGCTGGCTGCCTGCCAACGCACAGAAGAACATGGAGCAGATCCTCACCGCCAACGACAACAAGGTCGACGCGGTGGTGGCCTCCAATGACGGCACCGCCGGCGGCGCGATCGCCGCCCTCCAGGCGCAGGGCCTCGCCGGCACGGTTCCGGTTTCAGGCCAGGACGGCGACCATGCCGCGCTGAACCGCATCGCGCTCGGCACGCAGACCGTATCGGTGTGGAAGGATGCGCGCGAGCTCGGCAAGAATGCCGCCGACATCGCCTCGCAGCTCGCCGACGGCAAGGCGATGACCGACATCGCCGGCGTCACCGATTTCACCACGCCGGGCGGCAACACCGTCAAGTCGCTGTTTCTCAAGCCGGTGGCGATCACCCGCGACAACCTCAACGTCGTCATCGACGCCGGCTGGATTTCCAAGGACGAAGTCTGCGCCGGCGTGAAGACGGGTACGGTCGCCGCCTGCAACTGAGCTTTCGGGGGCGGCGTCTCACGTCTCATGACGGCGCTGCCCCTTACCCTTATCCCCTTCCGTTCATGGAAGGGCATTCGCCGTATGCGATTGGCATCATCCTGCAGGCAGGCAAAGACGGCCGCATACCTTCAGGCTCGAAGGCTTTTCGGCTTCAACAGCGGGCATCGCCGCCGTAGAATATTCTTGGGAGCCGCCGCCCGGCAACAGGTGGGAGGAAAAGCATGACCGACACGACGACGAACACGCCGGTCGACACCGCCAGGGCTTCCGAATTCTCCGCCGTCGGCCGCTTCCTCAGGGCGACCGAGCTCGACACCCGCATGCTCGGCATGGTGGCGGCGCTGATCCTCATCTGGATCTGCCTTCACCTGCTGTCTGGCGGCCTGTTCCTGACGCCGCGCAATCTGTGGAACCTTTCGGTGCAGACCTCGTCGGTGGCGATCATGGCGACCGGCATGGTGCTGGTCATCGTCATGCGCCACATCGATCTGTCGGTCGGTTCGCTCGAAGGCGTGGTCGGCATGGTGATGGGCGTCACCCAGGCGCGGTTCCTCGTCCAGCAGATCGGCTTCGACCTCGGCAATCCCTGGATCTGGATCATCGCGCTCGCCGTCGGCCTGGCGCTCGGCCTCATCATCGGCGCGTTCCAGGGCTTCATCATCGCCTATCTCGAAGTGCCGTCCTTCATCGTCACGCTGGGCGGCCTGCTGGTGTGGCGCGGCGCGGCCTGGTGGGTCACGAGCGGCCAGACGGTGGCGCCGCTGGACGAGACCTTCCAGCTCATGGGCGGCGGGCCGATGGGCTCCACGATCGGCGCGACGTGGAGCTGGATCGTCGGCCTCGTCGCCTGCGCGGCCGTCGTGCTCATGCTGCTCAACGGCCGCCGCCAGCGCAAGCGCTTCAAGTTTCCCCTGCGGCCGGTCTGGGCGGAGTTCTTTCTCGGCATTGTCGCCTGCATCGTCATTCTCGCGGCGGTCGCCGTGGCCAATGCCTATCCGTGGCCGGTCGGAATCGTGAAGCGCTATGCCGAAGCCAACAACATCACCGTTCCCGACGGCGGGCTGTTCATCGCCCACGGCATCGCCGTGCCGGTGCTGATCGCGGTCGCCGTCGGCATCGTCATGACCTTCATCGCCAACCGCACCCGTTTCGGCCGCTATGTCTTCGCCATCGGCGGAAACCCCGAAGCGGCCAACCTCGCCGGCATCAACACGCGCTGGATCACCATGAAGGTGTTCATGATCATGGGCATGCTGGCCGCCGTCAGCGCGGCGATCTCGTCGGCGAGGCTCAATGCCGCGACCAATGCGCTGGGCACGCTGGACGAGTTGCTGGTCATCGCCGCCGCCGTCATCGGCGGCACCTCGCTGGCCGGCGGTTCGGGCACGGTGCTGGGCGCCATGCTCGGCGCGCTGCTGATGCAGTCGCTGCAGTCCGGCATGGTGCTGCTCGGCGTCGACTCGCCGCTGCAGAGCATCGTCGTCGGCGCGGTGCTGGTGATCGCGGTGTGGCTCGACACCGTCTACAAGAAGCGCATCTAGGGAGGGACGATCATGGCCGAGACGAAGGCTCCCGTGGACCGCAGCGGCACGCCGCTGGTCGACATGCGCAATATCTCGATCGCCTTCGGCGGCATTCGCGCCGTGGACGATGCTTCGGTTGATCTCTATCCCGGCGAGGTGGTGGCGCTGCTCGGCCACAACGGCGCCGGCAAGTCGACCTTCATCAAGATCCTCTCCGGCGCCTACAAGCGCGACGCGGGACAGATATTCGTCAACGGCGAGGAGGCGCAGATCGCCAATCCGCGCGACGCCAAGAAATACGGCATCGAGACGATCTACCAGACGCTCGCGCTGGCCGACAATGTCGATGCCGCCGCCAATCTTTTCCTCGGCCGCGAACTGATGACGCCGTGGAACACGCTGGACGACGCCGCGATGGAGGCGGAGGCGCGCAAGGTGATGGGGCGGCTCAACCCGCGCTTCCAGCGCTTCAAGGAGCCGGTGATCAAGCTCTCCGGCGGCCAGCGGCAATCGGTTGCGATCGCCCGCGCCATCCTGTTCAACGCCCGCATCCTCATCATGGACGAGCCGACGGCCGCGCTGGGACCCCAGGAGACCGCGCAGGTCGGCGAACTGGTCAAGCAGCTCAAGGCGGAAGGAATCGGCATCTTCCTCATCAGCCACGACATCCACGACGTGTTCGATCTTGCCGACCGGGTCTGCGTCATGAAGAACGGCCAGGTCGTCGGCACCGCGCGCACCAGCGACGTGACGCAGGACGCGGTGCTCGGCATGATTATCCTCGGCAAATGCCCGCCCGGCGCCGTTCCCGGCCCGGGCGCGCTCAAGATCGCCGCCTGAACGGCTCCGCTCCGGCGTCGCGCAAGCGGCAATGATTGTCGGCAGGCTGCGCCATTGTCATGACGCGTCAACTTGGTAAGAAGGGCGCATCGTTTCGCGGACCGTGCCGAGAATTGAAGAAGCTTCTGCCTATCGCCGCGTTCGCCGCCGTTGCGCTGGTCAGCCTGACCATGGCCGGGTTCGCCTTCTTCGCCTCGCAAGAGGCGGCGCGAATCAAGTTCGCGGCCACTGCCGATGATGCGCTCAACCGCATCGAAAGCCGTATCGATCTCCATCTGTCGCTGCTGCGCGCCACGCAGGCCCTGTTCGACGCGCGCAAGGGCAGGATAGCGCGGAGCGAGTTCCGCGACTTCTTCGACGCGCTCGACGTCGACGGCAATTTCGCCGGCCTGCGGGGCATCGGTTTCATCAAGCTGATCAAGGCCGGCGACGAAGCGGTGGCCGAGCGCGATATCGCCAGGGAGCAAGGCATCACGCGCTCCATCTATCCCTCGTCCACCCTGGCGTGGCGGACGCCGATCATGCTGTTCGAACCGCTCGACGAGGCAACCAAATCCGCCATCGGCTACGACATGATGGCCGAACCGGTGCGCCGCGCCGCGATCGAAAAGGCGATGGTCGACGACGAGCAGCATGCCAGCGGACGGGTGCTTCTGGGGGCCGGTACGGGCGCCGGCCAAACCTATCCCGGTTTCCTGGTCTTCGTGCGGTTGAACATTCCGACGGCGCCGGAGGGGATCAACACGGCAAGCTCGGCCACCAGCGGTTTCCTCTATGCCGCCTTCCGCGCCAAGGAACTGTTCGAGGCGGCGATGCGCCGCTCGCCGCTGCTGCCGGTCAACATCGAGGTCTATGACGGCGCGGTCGATGCCGACAGTCTCCTGTTCCGCTCGGAGACCCCGCCTTCGACATCGCTGGGCGACAAGCTGCTGGCCACGCGCCAGGTTACCGTGGCGGGGCGCGAATGGACGATCCTGTTCAGGCCGACCAGCGCCTTCAAGGCGCCGTCCTCGCGTGCGGTTCCGGTCATGCTCGGCCTTTTCGGCCTGCTGCTGGCGGGGGCGATCGCGCTGGTGTCACGCTACCAGGAGCGTGCCTACGAAGCCGTCGCGCAATTGCACGAGACCTCCGAAAAGAGCCTGCTCGAGAAGGATCTGATGCTGCAGGAGATGAAGCATCGCATCAAGAACTCGATCACGCGCGTTCTGGCGATCGCCCGCCAGACCGCGGCCGGCTCGGCCGATATCGGGGAATTCTCGGCCTCCTTTTCGGCGCGGCTTCAGGCAATGGCCGCCTCGCAAGACATGCTGACGCGCTCGCGCTGGCAGAAGGCCGATCTCGCCGACCTGCTGCGCATCGAGCTGGGCCAGGTGTTCGGCAAGGAATTGCCTACCGGGCTGCTTTCCGGGCCTGAGGTGCTGCTCGACGAGATGACGACGCAGGCGCTCGGCCTGACATTTCATGAATTGGCGACCAACGCGCTCAAATACGGCGAAGCCGCGAATTCCGATGAAGCGGTCAGAATCGACTGGCGGCTCGAAGGGGCAGGGCGCCGTCGGATGCTGGTGCTCAACTGGAGCGAATCGGGGCGGTCCGGGCTGAAAGCGCCGGACAAGACAGGCTTCGGCACGAAGCTGATCGACATGAACATCACGCGGGAACTGCGCGGCACGATCGACCGCGATTTCCGCCCCGACGGCCTGAAGGTGGCGATCCGCATACCGCTGCCGGTTTGAGGCTCCGCAAGGGCCGGGAAAAAGGGGACCGGCGCGGGCCGATCCCCTTCTTTTCTCAAATCCCGCTCAGTTGCAGCGGGCGGTATAGATGCGGCCGGTACGCGGGCTGCGATACTGGCAATAGCCGTTGCGCAGGTTGCGGACCAGGAGACCGGATCCGGCACCCACTGCGGCGCCGATGGCCGCGCCCTTCCAGCCGCCGACCGCGCCGCCGATGACGGCACCGGCCGCGGTACCCACACCCACGTCCTGCTCGGTCGTGGTGCAGCCACCAAGTGCCGTAGCCCCCGCCAGGGCCACGGCCAGAATGATCTTGCGCATGAAAAACTCCTCTCGCTTTGACAATCCCTCGCTTTTGCGGGAAGCGGCTCACTTCTAGCATGAGCCCGCAGGCTTTGTCCGCTCCCGCTTATTCTTGGCTAAGATAGTCTTTTTCGGGGCGGCTTTCCCAAGCCACGACGATGTCGGGCGCGCTCTGCGGATCGGACGTTTCGACGGAAGCCTCAAGCCGCCCGTCCGGCGTGACGTTCCAGGCGATCTCGCCATATTCCTCTTCCAGCGCGGGATCGACCGGCAGGCACTTTCCGAAAATGCGCGGCGTCTTGCCGGCCATGTCTTCGAGCGCGAACGGGCGCGTGTCGGCACATTCCTCCGCAGTCTCGAAAACGGTGACAGGCGCCGGCAATTCCCGGCACTGCGACAAGTCGCTAGAGCAGCCGATAATCAACAGAAGGGCAGCAATGTGTTCCATGACCTTGTCCTCTCGCGCGGGGAAACGGACAAGGAGCGTCAAAGGTTCCTGAAGATCGGAAGGAGCGTTGGCCGCCGCTGGAGAAGGATTTCAGCTTAGGAGGATCGCGGCGCCGGCAAGCACGGCAAGCATCGCCAGGGGCAGGGCAAAACGCGACGAGAGGTAAGGTCTGCGTGGAGGCGGCGCGGTGTCGGGCGCGGCCTCGAAATCGCCCATCGCGAGCCTGGCGGCGCGCTCCAGCCTGTGCAAGTCGGTGACCATGGCGGCTGTCTCTCCTGCCTGGCGCCGACTGGAATACGAACGGCCCGCCCTGCCGACAGCATCGTTCGTTATGGTGAACAGCCGGTTAAGGTCAGTCCGTCTCGAAATTGCCGTGCGGCACGACCAGCCGATACTCCAGGCGGTCGTTGGCGATGTCCAGGGAGGCCGAGCCGTTGAGCGAGATCGGCACGACCCGCTCCAGGGCCACCGAGCCGAACCGCTTGTTGTTGCGGCCGGCATTTCCCGGAATCGCCTCGGCCCATATCAGCGAAAGCGACGGCTCGTCGCCACCGTTGGGGGCCAATGTCGCCGCCACTTCGACGAAGCCGTCCGGGCGCGACAGCGCACCGTAGCTCACCGAGTTGACGGCCAGTTCGTGCAGGGCGAGACCGATATGCAGGGTGGCGTTGGGATTGAGGAACGGGTTGACCCCTTCGAAGCGCAGGCTGCGCGCCGGATCGGAGCCGTAGCGTCCCACCTGGCCCGCAACGAGTTCCCTGAGGGCGGCGCCGCGCCAGTTGGATGAAGTCACCAGATCCTGCGAGGCGGACAGCGATTGCAGTCGGCCGCGGAAACGGGCCAGGAAGTCGGCGATGGTGTCGGAATAGCGGCCGGTCTGGGAGGCTATGCTCTGGATGATGGCGAGCAGGTTCTTCGAGCGGTGGCTGACTTCGCGCAACAGCGCGCGCAGCGTCTGCTCGCGGCGCTTCTGCTCCGTGGTCTCGATCTTGGTGGTCATCACGCCCTGCACCGCGCCGTCGGTCCCGAAGTCGGCGTCGACCCAGATTTCGAACCAGCGCACGCCGTTCTCGCCCGGCACGCTGATCTCGAAGCGTTCGGGATTGCCGGTGGCGATGACGTTGCGACGGGAAGCGGCCAGGCGGTCGGCCTGCGAGGAAGGAAGGGTGTTGTCGCTGTCGCCAGCGAGCCAGGGCGCGCGCATGTTGCGGGCCCACACGGTCTTCAATTCGCGATCCTGGTAGAGAACGGCTATCCCAGCGTTGCGCAAGGCATGGAGCAGCGCACGGCCGAGTTGATCGTCATTTCCCTCCGG
This sequence comes from uncultured Mesorhizobium sp., assembly GCA_964490065.1. Taxonomy (GTDB): domain Bacteria; phylum Pseudomonadota; class Alphaproteobacteria; order Rhizobiales; family Rhizobiaceae; genus Mesorhizobium. The sequence continues at coordinate 13,163 of CAZBBT010000038.1, forward strand.
TAGGGCAACGATCTCTTCCCCGCTGCTATTGCTGCCTTGGCCGATCCCTGAACTCATCTGCCACCGTTTTCCCTCCCGCATCACTCAACACATTATGACACCTGGAGGTTTCCCCAATTCTAATCGCCCAAAAAGTTCCGCCGGGCCGCTCTCCTTGGCGGAGCGCTGCCCGGCGGCGGCTGGAAACCGTTTGAGGGGTGCGGCTTCCAGTGTTGCGGCCATCCCAGTCATGCGCGCCGGAATATGCCGGCAAGCAGAGAAATGACCAGGAAGGCGAGAAAGATGAAGAAGAGAATCTTCGCCAGCCCCGCGGACGCACCGGCAATGCCGCCGAACCCGAGCGCGCCGGCGATGATCGCGACAACGAGAAACACGAGCGCCCAGTAGAGCATTGTCCATCTCCTTCGAATGTTGCGTCAGAACGCCAGTGTGCCGGTGTTGGTTCCACCGAAACGGAAAAAGCGCTGCCCTCGACACCTCAGGCGGCGGCCCTGGCCTGCCGGTCGAAGAACAATGCCTGGCTGATCAGCGCCTTGACCATGTCCGGGTTGAACGGCTTGGTCACCAGGAAGGCGGGCTCGGGCCTCTCGCCGGTCAGGAGCCGTTCCGGGAACGCGGTGATGAAGATCACCGGCACCGGCGTCGAGGAAAGGATTTCGTTGACGGCATCGATGCCCGAACTGCCGTCGGCAAGCTGGATGTCGGCAAGCACCATATGCGGACGGGTCTTGCCGAACATGGCGATCGCCTCGGCATGGGTCCGGGCGGTGCCGACGACGCGGTGGCCCAGGCTCTCCACCATCTCCTCGATGTCCATGGCGATCAGCGGCTCATCTTCGATGATAAGGATATCGGTCGCCACCTGGCGGGAGATTTCGTTGCTGGCCTCGACCAGAAGATCGGAAAAATCGTCCTCGTCGACATCGAGGATCTCGGCCGCTTCGGCTTCGCTGAAGCCCTCGACCGAGACCAGCAGGAAAGCCTGCCGGGGCAGCGGCGCCAGCGCGTTCAGATTGGCGGACGCGCGCTGCTCCCATCCCGGCTGCGCCTCGGCCTGCGGAACCCGGATGGCAACGGCCGTGAACAGCTTGGCGAAAACCTTGTAGAGGGCGATGCGGTCGCTCGACGCTTTCGGAAAGATGTCGACATCGGCGATAATCGCTTCCAGCATCGCGGCGACCAGGGCATCGCCGCTTTCCTGCGAGCCGGACACGGCTCTCGAGAAGCGACGCAGGAACGGCAGATGCGGTGCGATGGCGGCGGACAGACTCATTATGACGTCTCCCTCAGATGACGTGTTGCACGGTCAGGTCAGGCAGAATGCAAGCCCCGGTCGAAAATGCGATAGGGGGAAAAAAGTTCCCATCACCGGGAACTAATTTGCAAAACCGGCGTTTACGGGCAAGATCGGGCGACCAGACGAAGGGTTTCGTGCGCCTTGAATAGAGGAAAGACACGAATTGGGGTGCTGGAAAACGGGCGAATGGCAATCATGAAAGACACAAGAACGGCGAGCGCGGGCCGCCAGGCGATGGCTGGCGACCCGCTGGGGCCGAATTCCGAGATCGGTCGCAAGCTCAAGCAATATTACGACGAACTCGTTTCAGACGAGGTGCCTGACCGCTTCGCGCAGTTGCTGGCGCAGTTGGATAAAGCGGAACCGGCACACAAAAAGGACTGACGATGGCTGTCCCGCAGGACTTCAAGACCGACCTGCTCAGGTCGATCCCCTCGCTTCGCGCCTTCGCGGTCTCCCTGGCGCAGAATGCGGACAAGGCAGACGACCTCGTCCAGGAAACCCTGGTCAAGGCCTGGGACAAGCATGAGAGCTTCCAGTTGGGCACCAACCTGAAGGCCTGGCTGTTCACCATCCTGCGCAACGAATTCTATTCGCAGATGCGCAAGCGGGGCCGCGAGGTGCAGGACAGCGACGGCATCATGACGTCGCGGCTCGCCGTCCATCCCGCCCAGCACGGTCAGCTCGACCTCAAGGATTTCCGCAGCGCGCTCGAGCAACTGCCCGAAGACCAGCGCGAGGCGATCATCCTGATCGGCGCCTCGGGCTTTTCCTACGAGGAGGCGGCCGAAATCTGCGGCTGCGCGGTCGGCACCATCAAGAGCCGCGTGTCGCGTGCCCGCGCCAGGCTGCAGGACATATTGAAGATTTCCGGCGAGGACGAGTTCGGGCCGGACGCGATCGCCACGCAGGTGATGGGGTCATCCGCCGCCTGAGCGCCGGCAAGCTGCCGTGTCAGACTTCCGCGGCCGGCTGACGGCCGCACGCCAAGGCAACGGCTTCGATGAGGTCGTTGCCGGAATAGGGCTTCGGCACCAGCGGCGTGCCGGGAAAGCCGGCCGTGACCTCTTCGGACTGCGAATAACCGGACGCAAAGATGAAAGGGATGCCGCGGTCGCGCAGTTTGGCGGCGAAGGGCAGGGTCGATACCCCGCCGAGGAGGAGATCGACAATCGCGACGTCGAAGGCGGCGGGCCCGTCGAGGTCGATCTCGCTAATCTCGCGTACGATCGTCACCTCCGCGGCACCGTGGTCGCGGCATAGCTGCTCGACATCCATGGCAATGAGGAACTCGTCTTCGAGGACGAGGACACGCAGTCCGTCGAGCAAAGCGGGCAAGCAGGCTACTCCTTGAAACGGGGGCGATTCATGGACGCAAACCGTTGGCCTGTCATTTAAAAAAGACATGCCGGGAGGGAACCTTGCGGAAGGCGGCACATTGCTGTGGGGCGTTTTGCGAGGGGACAAAATGTCGGATCAAAATCAGCGTTCTTCACAGACCCGCCGCTATCCTTGCGAGAACTGTCCGTTACGGCCGTTGCCGGCGTTTCGCGCGTTCGAGCCGGAGGAACTTGCGTTCGTCAGCCGGTTCAAACGGGGAGAACTGGCGGTCGACCGGGGCGCCACGGTCCTGGTCGAGGGCAGCCACAGCGCCCATCTCTACACGGTGCTCAGCGGGTGGGGCTTTCGCTACAAGCTGCTGCCCGATGGCAGGCGGCAGATCCTCAACTATGTCATGCCGGGCGACCTGATCGGCCTGCAAGGCAGCGTCATGGGAGAGATGATGCACTCCGTCGAGGCGCTGTCGCCGATGCTTCTTTGCGTGTTCGAGCGGGAAAAGCTGTTCGAGCTCTACCGCAACTATCCCGGTCTTGCCTTCGACATCACATGGCTCGCCTCGCGCGAGGAACGGATGCTGGACGAGAACCTGCTCAGCGTGGGGCGCCGCACGGCGCTCGAGCGTTGCGCCTATCTGATCGCGTTCATCGGCACGCGCGCGAAATCGGTGGGCCTGAACGGCAGGAAGCCGGTCGAGATTCCGATCACGCAGCAGCATGCGGCCGATACGCTCGGCCTGTCGCTGGTGCACACCAACAAGACCATTCGCAAGCTTGCCAACCACGGCCTTATCGCCTGGCGCGACGGCGGCTGCGAGATCGTCGACATGGACGGCCTGTGCGCGCTCGCCGGCTGGGAAGGGCTGGGTGAAGAGCGCCGGCCGCTCGTCTAGATCTCGATCATGGACGCCGGTGGTGGACAGGATCGGCAAAAGGCCCTTTCATGATCCGTGGCCAAGCAGGAACCTTGGCGCTTGCCGGGCGTTGTCGCCGAACAATCACAAGGAGTTGAGAATGGCCACCACCGCAGCAGGAAAGACCGCCAGCCAGGGCAGGACGGCAGAGGATTTTTCCGATCTGGAAGCCGATGTCCGGCAACTGAAGGCCGACATCGAGAAACTCACCAAGCAGTTGGCTGCCACCGGACAGCACGGCTACGGTACGGCCAAGCGGGCCGCCGCCGAGGGCGTGGAGCAATTGAGGGCGCAGGGCGAGGCGGCCTTCGACAGCCTGCGCGGCAATGCGCGCGATCTCGAGGAACAGGTACTCGCCAATGTGCGCGAAAAGCCGATGACGTCGCTGGCGATCGCCGCCGGCGTCGGCTTCCTGTTCGCCGTTCTGTCGCGCCGCTAGACCCATATGGGAATGCTCGCATCGTTGATCGCAGGCCTGGCGTCGGGGGAAACCGCCGCGGCGCTGCGGCGCGCGAAGACGGCGGCCGTCGTCTACCTGCTGGCTGCGCTCGCCGGCGGCGTGGGGACAGGGTTCCTCCTCGCCGCCGCCTTCATCTGGGCCGAGCGCCGCTACGGCCCGATCGAGGCCGCGCTCGGTTTCGGGATCGGCTTTCTCGTCGTCGCCGGCCTCATCGTGCTGGTCTACCGGCTGACCGCCGGTTCGCGGGCGCGCCAGCAGGCAAAGCGGCGCAAGGCCGACCTCACGGCGCTCGGGGTCACGGCGGCGGCGGCACTCTTGCCGACCCTGGTGCGCGCCAAGCCCGGTCCCGGCCTTGTCCTGGGCCCGCTGGCCGCGCTGGTCGCCTACGCGATCTATCGCGAGAATACCCGCGCTCCCGCGGACGGCAGCGACCCGGACGAAGGGGTCTGAGCGCCGTCCCGCGGGCCGGTTCCCATATGCCGCCCGCAGGCTGGCGAGGGCGGCCCGGCTTTCAAAACAGACTTTGCAGCGCTTTGCCGGAACCTTGCCGGCTGGCGGCCGTTGGCATCCCGATGTGTTCACGACGCTGAAAGGATGGAGGCCGATCGTGGCTAAAACCGTTCCCGCAAACAAGGCGCGTCAGGGTGGCTGGGGCTGGCACGTGCTGATCGTTCTCATCGCCGCCCTGCTGCTGGCCTTCGCCGTGTGGGGCGGCGTCTACTTTTACGGCGAAGTGATCGACAACGTTCCGAGCCAGAGCCTCAAGGGCTGATGAGGAGGGCTGATTGCGGCCCGCGCCGCTTTCCGCTCAGGATGCCTCGCCCGGCACCAGCACATTGAGGGCGCCGGGGTGGATTTCGAACCTGGTTTCCGGCTCGAGGCGCACCAGTTCCCCGTCCATCACGGCACGAAGCTGACGCGCCGTGCTTAGCCTGATGACCGCCTTCGCGCCCTGAAGCACCTCGATATGCTGGCTGTCGCGCCAGCGGCCGCGCATCGTATCGTAGAAGAAGCGCAGCATTTCGCCGCGGCGGCGCGGGCTGGCCACATAAATGCCGAGAACACCGCCGGCCGGGTCGTCGGCATAGGGCAGATGGCCTTCGCCGAACAGATTGTTGCTGATGCCGATGCCGGTCGTGCGCACCTGCGTTTGCGCCTCCCCGATGGTCAGGTCGACCGTCAGCTTCGGCGGATTGTGCATCGTCGCCCAGGCGGCGCGAAGGGACGCCCGCATCTTCCCCAGCCGCGAGCCGAACTCCATCTTTTCGCGCAGATGCACCATCTTGGCGTGCAGGCCGATCGAGAACTGATGGATGAACGGCGTGCCGTTGGCCGTCGCGATATCGACGGGGAGAACCCTGCCGGTCGCGAAGGCTTCGATCGCGGCTTCCAGCGCCAAGGGAACGCCGAGACCGCGCGCGAACAGGTTCATGGTGCCGGCGGGAAGCACCGCCAGCGCCTTCTTCCTGTTCATCAAAAGGGCGGCAGCCGTCGATATGGTGCCGTCACCGCCACCCGCCATCACGACATCCACGCCGCGCCGGGCCGCGGCCTTCTCGAGATGCTCCCTCACCTCACCGCCGCTCACCACATCGATCGCCAGCGAGTGGCCGGCATCCTCCAGGACCTGCCGCATCCGTGCGCAAAGCGCGTCGAGGTCGGCGGTGCGCAAGGTACCGCCATCACGATTGAGAACCGCAACAAAACGCAACAGCTTTCTCCTGTCCAGGTTCGAATGGCCGTGTGGACGGCATGGCCGCTGGCAACGCCACCCGGCTGTCAAGGTTCCGTTCGGCCGTTGGGCCACGCGGAACCGGAACAGGCTTCACCACGTTGTGAACAGGTAGGAGCTGCCGCGCCCGGTTTCCTTGCGACGGTTCGCCAGGCGCGGCGTGCATGAGATCACGCACCGAGGAGACACATACCATGATCCGGAAACTTTTGGCTACAACCGCGCTGGCTACGCTGGTGGCGTCCGGCGCCTATGCCCAGGACGCCACAACGCCGGCCCCCGCGACCCCGCCGGCCACCGAAAACGCGGCGCCCGCCGCACCCGTCGTGCAGGCCGATGGCAGCCTCGCCACCAATATCCTCGGCGAGAGCGTCTATAACGGCGCCGGCGACGACGCCGAGAGCATCGGCAAGGTCAGCGACATCGTCTTCGACAAGGACGGCCAGGCCAAGCAACTGGTCATCGGCGTGGGCGGCTTCCTTGGCGTCGGCACGAAGAAAGCGGCGTTCGACTACGACAAGCTGAAATGGGCCGAGAAGAATGGCGACCGCTGGCTGGTGGCCGAAACGTCGAAGGAGGCGCTGACGGCGCTGCCCGATTTCGACGAGACGCCTTACGAGCCGGCACCCGCAGCTCAGCCCTCGGGCGAGACGACCATGGCGCCCGGCGGCACGGCGGCGCCCGGTGCCGACAGCACGGCGACCGCTCCGACCGACACCGCTCAAAGCCCTGCGCCGGAAACCCCGGCCACTCCGGTCGACATGAGCCAGGGCCTGCTGGCCAGCAACGTCATCAGCGAGAGCGTCTACAACGGTGCCGACGCCAACGCCGAGAACATCGGCAGCGTCAACGACATCGTGCTGAACAAGGACGGCAAGGCCGAACAGTATGTCATCGGCGTCGGCGGCTTCCTTGGCGTCGGCCAGAAGAACGTCGCCTTCGACTTCGGCAAGACGAGCTGGGTCGAAAAGAACGGCGATCGCTGGATGGTCGTGGAGGCGAGCAAGGAGCAGCTTCAGGGCCTGCCGGACTTCGACCGCAGGGCATATGACCCGGCGCCGGCCACGACGGCGGCGGGCAGCGAGGCTCCCGCGGCGGTGACCCCGACCACCGAGACTGCCGAAAACAAGCCGGCTGACGATGCCACCGCGCCGGCGGCAACCGAAGAGACTGCACAAGCCCCGGCGGCAAGCGAAAGCACGGGTACGGATGCGACCCAGACGGCTGCGATCGACAAGTCGACCCTGACCGAGGTGCCCGCCGACAAGATCAGCGCCGACAACCTGATGGGCACGACCGTCTACGGTGCCGATGACGCCAGGGTCGGCGAGATCGGCGATGTGGTACTGTCGACCGACAATCAGATCGACGCAGTTGTCGTCGATGTCGGCGGCTTCCTCGGCATGGGCGAGAAGCCGGTGGCGATCGGCATGGACAAGCTGAAGTTCATGGCCGACAAGGACGGAAACCAGTATCTGTACACCAATTTCACCAAGGATCAGCTCGAGGCCCAGGCCGCCTACGACAAGGGCAGCTATGCCGAGAAGCGTGATGAGCAGCGGATGGTGGTGCAGTAAATCCGCTCGATCCGTCCAAGGGACCCGCGCCGGTGACGGCGCGGGTCTTTTTTCGCCGCGCATCCTTGGATTGAACGATGGCAAGATCATTGTTCACTTTTACAGCACAGTTCATTCTGTGTTTGCCGTCTTTGCCGCAGCCCGCCCCGACCGCATATTGACGAGGACAGCGGCCCCCAAGGCAAGGTGGGGCCGCGCCAAGCAAGGAGCAAAACCATGCTCGACCAGATCAAGGGCCTGCATCACGTCACCTCGATGGCCAGGGATGCTCGCCAGAACAACCAGTTCTTCACCCACACGCTCGGCCTGCGCCGGGTCAAGAAGACCGTCAATTTCGACGCGCCGGACGTCTATCACCTCTACTACGCCGACGAAGTCGGCACGCCCGGCTCGGTCATGACCTATTTCCCCTTCCCGAACATCGGCAAGGGCCGTCATGGCGTCGGGGAGGTCGGCACCACCGTCTTCTCGGTGCCCGAGGGCACGCTCGACTTCTGGGAAAAGCGGCTCGCCGAACAGGGCGTCACCGGCCTCTCGCGGGAAGAAAAATTCGGCGAGACGCGTCTGCGCTTCGCCGGTCCGGACGGCGACGGCTTTGCACTGGTCGAGGATCGCAGCGACACGCGGGCACCCTGGATGAAGGGTGGCGTGCCGGGCGACGAGGCGATCCGCGGCTTCCATTCGGTGTCGTTGCGCCTCAAGGACAGCGGCGCGACCGAGGAATTGCTGAAATTCATGGGCTACGAGGAAATCGATCGCTCCGGCAACGTCCGGCGGCTGGCGGTGAAGGGCGGTAACGGCGCCGATGTCGTCGACATCGAGACGCTGCCGGACGCCGGTTTCGCCGGTCTAGGCGCGGGTTCGGTGCATCATGTCGCCTTCGCGGTGGAGAACCGCGAGAAGCAGTTGGAGGTCCGCAAGGCGCTGATGGACACGGGCTATCAGGTCACGCCGGTGATCGACCGCGACTATTTCTGGGCAATCTATTTCCGTACCCCCGGCGGCGTCCTGTTCGAGGTTTCGACCAACGAGCCAGGCTTCGATCGCGACGAGGACACCGCCCATCTCGGCGAGGCGCTGAAGCTGCCCACGCAGCACCAGCATCTGCGGCCCTATCTCGAACAACATTTGCAGCCGCTCGAAGGTTGAGGTGTGCCATGACCAGGGACAGCTACATCCACAAGGTCCTGCCCGGTGCGCCGGGCGGGCCGCTGCTCATCGTCCTGCACGGGACCGGCGGCGACGAGAACCAGCTTGCGACGCTCGGCCGCGAGCTCGTGCCGACCGCGACCATCGCGTCGCCACGTGGGGACGTCTCCGAATTCGGCGCGGCACGGTTCTTCCGCCGCACCGGCGAGGGCGTCTACGACATGGCCGATCTGGCCCGCGCCAGCGCCAAGATGGCGAATTTCGTTACCTCGCATGTCGAGACGACGCGGCCGTCGGCGGTGCTCGGGCTCGGCTATTCCAATGGCGCGAACATATTGGCAGCGACGCTCTTTTCCGCTCCGGCGCTGTTTGACGCCGTCGTGCTCATGCACCCGCTGATTCCGTTCGAGCCCGAGGTCCAGGGAAGCCTGGCCGGCAAGCGGATGCTGATGACCGCGGGACGGCGCGATCCGATCTGCCCGCCGGAACTGACGACGCGGCTGGAAGCCTGGTTGCGCGCCGACGGCGCCGATGTGACCATGGAATGGCACGAGGGCGGCCATGAACTGCGCCCCAACGAAGTCGCGGCGGCGAAGCGTTTCCTTTGCGCCGACATGTCGAAAGGAAGCTGAGCCATGAGCGAGCAAATGCCGGAGATCCGGCTCGAGGACAGCGGCACCAAGGGCCGCTATGTGATTGCGGGGCCGGACGGCGCGGAAGCCGAGATGACATTCACCCGCGTCGGCGCGCGCCAGATCATCATCGACCATACCGGAGTGCCGGACGCTTTCCGCGGCCAGGGCGTGGGCTTGAGGCTGGTCAGCCGCGCCGTCGAGGATGCGCGGGCGGCGGGCAAGACGATCATTCCGCTCTGCCCCTTCGCCGCCGCGCAGTTCCGCCGTCATCCCGAATGGGCGGACGTGCTGAAGCGGTAAACACGTGTTACAGGCGGAACGATGCGACAGCCGGCGGATTGACATAGACCGATCAACGGCGGTGCATTTTTCATGAGCGAGGTCCATCGCGACGCCAATGACGGGATCGAACGCCTGCGCGTCGAACTTCAGGTTCTACGTGCATTGATCGCCGACCTGCAGGATCGGTCGCTCGATGGCGTCGATAGTTTGCTGTCCGTGGTCCAGTCCGAGCTGGAGCGGGTCATCAAGGAACGGGAGCAGCACCGCTGACGGCGATTTGAAGCGGCGCCCACCTAATTTCACTTAGACATTGTTTCACCGGTCCCGTAACAAATCGGCGCCGGAACGCGAATGATCTGGAGTGGAATTTGTGAGCGGCAGGGACGAGGCCGAACTAGCCGGGTTGCTCAGTGCCGCGATCGCGGGAGACGAGAAGGCCTATGCCGGCTTCCTCGTCCGTGTTGCGGCGCTGGTGCGCGGCTTCGTTCGCCGCCGCACGCAGGGCGGGATCGATCCCGAGGACGTGGTGCAGGAAACCTTGCTCGCCATTCACCTGAAACGTCACACCTGGCGCGAGGACGCGCCGGTGTTGCCGTGGGTCTACGCCATTTCCCGCTACAAGCTGATCGATGCTTTCCGGCGGCGTGGGCGGCGGATCGAGGTGGATGTCGACGATTTTGCCGATAGCATCGCCCAGCCGGAGGCCGAGACGCTCAGCGAACGGGACCTTTCGCGGGCGCTGGAAGGCCTGCCGCCCGGCCAGCGATCGGTGGTCTCGGCGATTTCGGTCGACGGCCGCTCGATCGGCGAGACGGCGGGACAGTTGGGCATGAGCGAGGGAGCGGTGCGGGTCGCGTTGCACCGCGGGCTCGCCGCCATCGCCAAGCGGTTCGGGCAAGGTTGAGATGAAGACGGACGACCTCATCCGGGCGCTAGGCGCCGACGCCAGGGCAATGCCGGCACGGCGGCGTCCGATGTGGGCGCTCGCCGCAATCGCGGCTGCGATCATCGCGGCGATCGTTTTCTTCTCGACCATCGGTCCGCGCCCCGACATAGGACAGGCTGCGCACACGATGCGCTTCCTGTTCAAGTTCGTTTTTACGCTCGTGCTTCTCGCCAGCGCGTTTCCGCTGGTGCGGATGCTTTCCGTGCCCGGCGCGCGTGTCGGCCGGGCCGCTCTGTGGCTTCTGGCGGCGCCGCTGCTGATGGCGGGCGCGCTCGCATTGGAGATGATGGCGGTTCCCTCCGCCGACTGGATGCCGCGCCTGATCGGCCACAACATGCCGGTGTGCCTGAGCATGATACCGCTGATCGGGCTCGGCCCGCTGGCCGTCCTTACCGTCGCGCTGCGGCACGGCGCACCGACACGGCCGGTGCTGGCCGGCGCGGTCGCCGGGCTTGCCGCCGGCGGGTTGGCGGCGACCTTCTACGCCGCGCATTGCATCGACGATTCACCGCTTTTCGTCGCCACCTGGTACACGATCGCGATTGCCGTGCTCGCCGGCCTCGGCGCGCTCGCGGGGCGCTTTTTCGTGCGCTGGTAGTCTTTGCTGCTGTACCCTGTGATCCCTGGACATCTGCCGGGGACGGTTAACCCGGTTCAGCGGGTCGGGACTGGATGCTCGCCGCGATAGTCGTAGAAGCCGCGACCGGCCTTGCGGCCGAGCCAGCCGGCCTCGACATATTTCACCAGAAGCGGGCAGGGGCGGTACTTGGAATCCGACAGACCGTCATGCAGCACCTGCATGATCGACAGGCAGGTGTCGAGGCCGATGAAATCGGCAAGCTGCAATGGCCCCATCGGATGGTTGGCGCCGAGCTTCATGGCCGTGTCGATCGCCTCGACACTGCCGACACCCTCGTAGAGCGTGTAGATCGCCTCGTTGATCATCGGCAGAAGGATGCGGTTGACGATGA
>CAZBBT010000039.1:0-23511 GCA_964490065.1 uncultured Mesorhizobium sp.
CCATCAGCGCCGCCTCGTGGAAGCCGGACAGGATCAGCTTCAGCTTGCCGGGATACCAGTTGATATCGCCGATGGCGAAGATGCCAGGCACCGAAGTCTCGAATTTCTCGGTGTCCACGGGAATAAGGTTCTCATGAAGGTTCAGGCCCCATTCTGCGATGGGGCCCAGCTTCATCGTCAGTCCGAAGAACGGCAGCATGCGGGTGCAGGCGATCTCGACCTCGCCTTCCGGTCCCTTGACGAGGGCTGCGGAAAGCTGGCCGTCGGCCCCCTTCAGTCCGGTGACCTGGCCGACCTGGAACTCGAGCTCGCCCATCTCCTGCATGGCGTACATCTTGTTGACGCTGTCGGGTGCGGCGCGGAATTCCGGCCGGCGATGCACCAGCGTCACGCTTTTCGCCAGCGGCTGCAGGTTCAATGTCCAATCGAGCGCGGAATCGCCGCCGCCGACGATGACGAGGTCATGGCCGCGAAAATCCTCCATCCGGCGCACCGAATAGAATACGCTCGTGCCCTCGTAGGCCTCGATGCCGGGAATGGGCGGCCGCTTGGGCTGGAACGAGCCGCCGCCGGCGGCGATCACCACCACCTTGGCCTCGATCGCCTCGTTCTCGTCGGTCACGGCGCGGAAGGAACCGTCCTCCAGCTTTTCCAGCGACGCGATCATGCGGTCGAAGGTGAAACCCGGCTTGAACGGGGCGCTCTGCTCCATGAGCTTGTCGACAAGCCCTTGCGCCGAAATCATCGGCCAGCCCGGAATGTCGTAGATCGGCTTTTCCGGATAAAGCTCGGCGCACTGGCCGCCCGGCCGGTCGAGGATGTCGACGAGATGGCACTTGAGGTCGAGCAGGCCCAGTTCGAAAACCGCGAACAGGCCGACCGGCCCCGCGCCGACAATGAGAACGTCGGTCCTGATGGTCTCGCTCATGAAGCGCCTCCGAAAAGTCGGCGCCAGACTGCATGAGCAAAGCCCCGCTGCCAAGGGCCAGGCGTTAGTCTCCAGCGCTCCGCTATCGCTCCAGGCGTTCGTCCCTTGAAAAGCCGAGCGATCGGCTTTTCATCCGCTTTGCGGACCGCTCCTCACCCTTGCCGCTCCGGCACGCGCACGACCAGTCCGTCGAGTTCGTCGCGGACCTTGATCTGGCAGGACAGGCGCGAATTGGGCTGGACGTCGTAGGCGAAGTCCAGCATGTCCTCTTCCATCGCCTCCGGCTCGCCGACCACGTCGGTCCATTCGGGATCGACATAGACGTGGCAGGTGGCGCAGGCGCAAGCGCCGCCGCATTCGGCCTCGATGCCCGGCACCGCGTTGCGGATCGCGTTTTCCATGACGGTGGAGCCGTTTTCGGCCTCCACGTCGAATTGCGTGCCGTCATGGGCGATGTAGGTCAGCTTGGTCATGATTGTCATTGTCACCTGGAGAGCAACGCCGAGATAATCACTCCGGCGGCCAAGTCAACTGCGGCGCGATACCGTCACGCGGTGACGCTTTTCCTACACTGGCCCGATAGTCCGGTTCGGCGCTCAGCGGCTGATCGCGGCTACGAAGTCCCGCACCTGCTCGATCAGCGTGCCGAGCCGCTTCACCGCGCGGCCGTCGTCGGGCTTGCGCTCGATCTCGGCGGCACAGTCGGCGACCGCGAAAGCGCCGACGCCGCGGGCGGAGCCTTTCAGCCCGTGTGCCAACATGAAGCGCTCCCGCTCGTCCGCATCCGTGATCTTGTCCCGCACCGAAAGCGCCTGCTGCACGAAGAGCCCCAGCACCTCGCGCTCGAGGTCGCGGTCGCCCATGGTCTGCCGCGCCAGATGGACCAGGTCCACGGGACGGCTCGGCGCCTTCCCGCAAACCTCGCCGCCAGGCATTGAAAAGGCTACTTCCGGCTCATTTCTCATCACAACGCAACTCCACTCGCCGCCGCCGAGGGCGGAAGGCAAACTAGCCAAATCGGATGGACAGCGGGTTAATGCGGCTTCGTGAAAAATATGCGGCGGCAATGCCGACTCACGGTTCTGTTAACCTTATATTTAAAGTTTTACGTATGTCGCGGAATGCAGGTTTTCTTTACCCCCCTGTGTCATTACGATACGAGGGTCCATATTCAGGCCTCATGCGCGGGCGCGAAAAGTCATAAAAACAAGCCCGTGGCAGCCAGTACAGGGTAGCGAAGGCATGGCGAAGAAAACAACGACAACAAAGTCACTCGACAACGACGTAGCCAAGGAACTCGAACAAGCACTGGATATAGACCTGACCTCCGACACGAGCGGCGACCTCGATATAGCCGCTTCGATGGAAGACCTGGAGGCGCAGATTTCGCAAGCCGCCGACGAGCTCGCCCGCGCGGGGCGCACGGTTCCTCCCGAGCCCGCCAACACCCCCGCCCCGGTTGAAAAGCCGGTAGGCGCGATCGGTCATTTGAACCTGCGACCGGCCGACCCGCGCGTCGAGGCGAAGCCCGAACCGCGCAACGGCGCGCAGCCGCAGCCGTTCTCACCCGCCCCCTTCTCGCCGGCCAACGACGATCGGCAGAAGGACTACCGGTCGCTGCTGCACAGCCTCAACCGGCGCTCGTCCAACACCATCTACTGGATGGTCGCGCTGCTTTCGATCGCCTGGGTCGCGGGCGCCGCGGCGCTCGCCAACATGATCTTCGGCCCGTCGATCTGGCGTATCCGTACGCTCGACCAGTTGCTGGCCCGGCCGGAACTGATCGGCGTGGTGATCGCCGCCATCGTGCCCGTGGTGCTGTTCTGGGCCTTTGCCGCCATGGTGCGCCGCGCGCAGGACATGCGCATCGCCGCCCAGTCGATGACGGAGGTGGCCTTCCGGCTGACCGAGCCGGAGAATCTGGCCCAGGACCGCGTCATGATGATCGGCCAGGCCGTGCGCCGCGAAGTGGCCGCCATGGGCGAAGGCATCGAGCGCACGCTGGCGCGCGCCGTGGAGCTGGAAACCCTCGTCCACAGCGAGGTCAATCAGCTCGAGCGCTCCTACAGCGAGAACGAAACCCGCATCCGCTCGCTCGTCGACGGGCTGGGCAGCGAGCGCGAGGCCGTGGTCGGCCATGCCGAGCGCGTGCGTGCCTCGATCGCGGGCGCGCACGAGTCGCTGAAGGACGACATCAACTCGGCCGGCGACCTGATCCGCGAGAGCATCCTTTCGGCATCGACCAAGCTGTCGATGACCATCACCGATTCCGGCGAGTCCCTGATCGACCGCATCAACGAAAGCTCGCTTTCGATCTTCGATTCCGTCGAGAGCCGCATCGATACCATCACCGACAAGCTTTCTACCTCCGGAGAGGCCTTCGCCAGCCTGCTCGACACGCGCATCGCCAAGCTGACGGACACCACCGACGGCCTGACCCGGTCGCTGACCGAACTGCTCGAAGACCGCACCGCCGGCATGGTTTCGCTGCTGGGCGGCGCCGCGCGCACGCTCAATGCCGACCTCGAGGCCAGCCTGAACGGCATCGAGCGCACGCTGGCCGAGCGCGGCCAGGTTCTCATCAGCGAGTTCCAGACGCGGGCGGAAGCGCTCGACACCGGAACGCAGAAGCTGAGCGCCGCGCTGGAGGCGCGTGCGCGGCAGATCAACGAAACCCTGGTCGACCGCGCCCGCGACATCTCCAATGCCTTCACCGAGAGCAAGGACACGCTCACCGCGCTGATCGAGGACGGCAGGGCGCGGATCGGCGCCGAAATGGCCGACATCGTCAATTCGACCTCGTCCATGCTGGAAGCGCGCGCCAACGATTTCTCCGAGCGCGCGAATGCCGCCCGAGACACCGTCTCGCGCGCCTTCGACGCCGATATCCAGCGCCTCGCGGATGCCCGTAGCGGTATCGAGCAGGCGGTCGAGCAGCACAGCGCCAGGCTGGCCGAGAGCCGCGACCGCATGGCCGCCGCCATGAAGGAAGACCTGGCGGTCTTCGCCGACGAACGCGCGGCCATCGACGCCGCCGTCACCAGCCAGGTGCACAAGCTGGCCGAAGGCCGCGCGCTGATCGCACAGGCGCTGGAAGAGGATCTGCGCAAGGTCAACGAGTCGCGCGCGGCCATCGACGCCTCGCTCGGCAGTCATCTGGAGCGTCTGGAGGAAGGCCGCGCGCGGCTCACCGCCTCCTTGCATCAGGACTCCGAGAAACTCGTCCAAGCCAAGTCAATCATTGATGAAATGGTGTCTGGCCATGTCGGCAAACTTTCCGAGGGCCGCGATATTCTCGCGCGCGCCCTGGAGGCCGATCTCGCCAGGCTGACCGAGAGCCGTTCGGAGATCGACAACCTGGTCGCCGGCCAGGTGGAGAAGATATCCGAAGGCCGCGCCGTCCTCGCCCGGGCGCTGGAAGCCGATGTCGATCGCCTGAAGGGACTGATGGACGCGCATTCCGTCAAGCTCGCCGACGACCGCGGCGAACTGGGTCGCGCGCTGGAGGCCGATCTTTCTAACGTGCGCAGGCTGGTCGAGGCTCATTCCGGAGGGCTGGCCGATGAGCGCAGACTCCTGTCGCAGACGCTGGAAGCCGACCTTGCCAAACTGGCCGACAGCCGTGCCAGCATCGATGGGCTGGTCGCCGGGCAGGTCGAGAAGCTGGCCGAGGGCCGCGACATCCTCAAGCGTGCGCTGGAATCCGATCTCGACACGATCAAGGGCGTCATCGCCGAGCAGTCGCAGAAGCTGGCCGAAGACCGGACCGCGTTCGCGCGCGCCCTGGAGGGCGATCTCGACGGCGTCAACGCCGTCATCCACGGCCATATGGAACGCCTGGCCGCCGACCGCGCCACGCTTTCCAAGGCACTCGAGGACGATCTCGCCAAGCTGGCCGAAAGCCGTGCCGGCATCGACGGGCTTGTCGCCGGTCAGGTCGAGAAGCTGGCCGAGGGCCGCGATATCCTCACGCGCGCCCTGGAAGCGGACCTTGCCAAGCTGGCCGAAAGCCGCACCAGCATCGACGGATTGGTCGCCGGCCAAGTCGAGAAACTGGCCGAAGGCCGCGACGTGCTCAAGCGCGCACTGGAGGACGACCTCGCCAAGCTGGCCGAAAGCCGTGCCAGCATCGACGGGCTGGTCGCCGGCCAGGTCGAGAAGCTGTCCGAAGGCCGCGACATCCTCAAGCGTGCCCTGGAGGCCGATCTCAATACCATCAAGAGCGCTGTCGACGACCAGGCCGGCAAGCTGGCGCGCGATCGCGCGGCGCTGTCCCAGGCTCTGGAAGAGGACCTCGCCAAGCTCTCGACAAGCCGCGGGCAGCTCGACGAGATCGTCTCAGGCCATGTCGGCAGGCTTGCCGAAGGCCGAGATATCCTCAAGCGGGCGCTGGAGGACGATCTTGCCAAGCTGACCGAGAGCCGCGCCAGCATCGACGGGCTGGTCGCCGGACAGGTCGAGAAGCTGGCAGAGGGCCGCGATATCCTCAAGCGTGCCCTGGAGGCCGATCTCGACACGATCAAGGGTGTGTTCGACAGCCATGGCGCCAGGCTCGCCAGTGACCGTGCCGGTCTGGCGAAGGCGCTGGAGGACGATCTCGCCAAGCTGGCCGAAAGCCGGGCCAGCATCGACGGGCTGGTCGCCGGACAGGTCGAGAAGCTGGCCGAAGGTCGCGACATCCTCAAGCGCGCCCTGGAAGCCGATCTCGGCACCATCAACGACGTGATCGCCGAGCAGTCGCAGAAGCTGGTCGATGACCGCGCGCAGTTCTCGCATGCGCTGGAAGACGATCTTCACAATGTCGGCAGCCTGCTGAACGGCCATATGGAGCGCCTGGCTGCCGACCGTTCCACGCTTTCCAAGGCACTGGAAGACGACCTCGCCAAGCTGGCCGAAAGCCGTGCCGGCATCGACGGGCTGGTCGCCGGCCAGGTCGAGAAGCTGGCCGAGGGCCGCGATATCCTCAGGCGCGCGCTCGAAGCCGATCTGGCCAAGATCGCGGAGGAGCGCGGCGGTATCGACGACGTGATCGCAGGCCATGTCGGCAAGCTGGCCGAAGGCCGCAACCTGCTCACTCAGGCGCTGGAAACAGACCTGGCCAAGCTCGCCGACGCGCGCGGCGACGTCGACCGAGCCTTCTCCGGCCATATCGACCAGATCGCGCAGAAGAGCACGCAGATTTCCGATGCGATCGCGACGGAGGTCGACAAGATCGAAGAAGCGTTCAACCGCCAGACAGGCGTTATCGAGGAACGCGCCGGCACCATGGAGCGCGCGCTTTCCTCGGGCGTCGACAACATTCGCGGCGTGCTCGAAAAGAGCGCCGTGTTCGTCGCCGGCCAGTTGCGCGAAAAGGTCATGGAAGTAACCAGCGCGCTGCACGAGCAGGCGGGCCTCGCCTTCAGCGATGCCGACCGGAAGATCGTGGAGCGTGCCGAGCAGACATCCGCGGCGCTTCTGGCTCGCGCCGAAGACGTCGCCCGTGCCTTCGAGGAGGCGGACGGGCGCATGGCGGCCCGCGCGCAGGAGACCTCGCAAGGGCTGCTGGCGCATGGCGAAGATACGGCCGCCCGCATCGCCGAGCGTGCCGAAGCCATCGTAGCCACCTTCGATGCCGCCGATCAACGGCTGGCGGCGCGCGCCGTGGAAACCGCGCAGTCCCTCGCCTCGCGAGCCGGCGACATCCTGCGCAATTTCGAGGAAGCCGACCAGAAACTCAGCCAGCGCATCGGCGAATCGGCCGAAGCGCTTGCCTCGCGCGCCACCGACCTCGGCCGCATTTTCGACGGCGCCGACCAGCAACTGGCGGCACGCATCACGGAAGGCGCGGAAGCGCTTTCGGCGCGGGTCGCTGAAATCGGTCATGTCTTCGACGATGCGGACAGCCGGATGGCAGCGCGCATCGCCGAGAGTGCGTCGACCATCGGCGGACACACCGACACGATCGTCGGCGCGTTCAGCGATACCGAGCAGCGGGTCGCCGAGCGCGTGCGCCAGACCGGTCAGGAACTCGCCGCGCACGCCCGCCAGATCGAGGAGGCGCTGACCGGCGCCGACGAGCGGCTGACCGCCAGCGCCGCCGATACGGCAAAGCGTGTCGGCGAGCATGTCGCCGACGCCGAGAGCCGTCTTGCCAAGTCCGCCGAGACGATCGGCCAGGCCCTGGGCGAGCAGGTCGCGCAGGCGGAAGGCCAGTTGGTTGCACGCGCCAACACCATATCCGAGACGTTCGCGGCGGTGGGCCAGCATATCGGCCAGAGCACCAACGATGCCGCCAAGACGATCGGCGCCAACACCCGCGAGCTGAATTCCATGCTGGCGGCGCGCTCGGCCGAACTGAGCAAGATACTGGACGAAACCGCCAAGCCCCTGGTCGAGCGCTTCGCCGGCTCCGGCAACGAGTTGCAGCGCAGCATGGAGGAAGCTACCGAGCGGGCAACCGAGAAGCTCAAGCAGGAAAACGCGGCGCTGGTCGACGCCATCGCCGCCCGCACCTCCGAGACCCTGTCGGCCGTGGACGGCGCGCGTTCCTCGCTGGCCGGCAGCGTCAGCGACCTCATCGGCCGCATGACGGCGTCCAGCGAGCAGCTCAACGGGCTGATCGAGCGCGCGACCGCCAATCTCGGCAATGTCGAGGGCCAGCTTGCCAGCTCGACGCAGAGCTTCGCGGCGACGACGGAAAAGGCGGCCCAGACCTTCGCCAGTTCCGCCCGGCTGGTCGATTCCAACACCACGCGGCTCACCGAACTGTCGTCGGCGACGCTGCGCGAGGTCGCTTCGATCGCCACCCGCTTCGACGAGCACAGCCGGCTGCTGGCCAGCGCCTCCGATCTGCTCGGCTCCGCGCAGAGCAATCTGGAGCACACGCTGGAGCGGCAATCCTCGCTGGAGGATCTCGCCGTCGGCCTGGTGAAGAAGTCGGAAGACCTCGAAAAGGTGATGCGCTCCTTCGAGGGCCTGGTCGGCAAGACGCTGGAGAAGGCCGAAGGCAAGACACTGGAGTCCGCCGACAAGATCCGCACGGCGATCAACGAGGCCATCGAGGCCGCGACCACGCGCTTCGCCGACGCCACCGAGCAGATGCGGCGCACCGCGGGCTCGATCAAGAGCGAACTCGACCTCACCCGCGCCGAATTGCGCAAGGGCGTGATCGAGATGCCGGAGGAAGCCAAGGAGTCGACCACGGCGATCCGCCGGGCCGTCTCCGAGCAAATCAACGCGCTCAAGGAACTGTCGGATATCGTTGCGAAATCCGGCAGGACCGTGGATGTGTCCGAGCCGCGCGGACAGCGCCCGGCCCAGGCTCCTCAGCCACGCGCACCGGAGCCGCCGCGCCGGCCGGCGACGCCCTCACCCGCCCCTTCGGCACCTGCCGGAGAGGCCGGGCTGCGCGGCACGCTGGAACTCGACCGCCCGTCGGATGCGGCCCAGCGATCGCGCGAAACGGCTCAGCAGCGTCCACAACAGGGCGGCTGGGTGCGCGATCTGCTGACAGGCGCATCGCAGAGCGGACCGGCGACGCCCGCCGCGCCCCGATCCGAGGCGCCCCGCCCCGCTCCAGCCCAGCGTTCGCCGCTGCATGTGGTGGAGTCGCTCAACTCGCTGTCGGTCGATATCGCCCGCGCGATCGACCACGAAGCGTCGATCGAACTGTGGAACCGCTATCGCCGCGGCGAACGGGACGTGTTCACACGTCGGCTCTACACGCTGAAGGGGCAGCAGACCTTCGACGAGATTCGCCGCAAATACCAGGCGGAGGCCGAGTTCCGCACGGCCGTCGACCGCTACTGCGACGACTTCGAGAAGCTGCTGAAGGACGTGTCGCGCAACGACCGCGATAACATCATGACGCAGACCTATCTGACGTCGGACACGGGCAAGGTCTACACCATGCTGGCCCACGCCAGCGGTAGGCTGCGCTGATCGAGGCAGCCACATGACGAAAAAAGAAGGCGGGAACTCTCCCGCCTTTTTTCATTGCCTGCCAGTTAGGGCCGCTCCTCGCCCCCTGGCGCTGGCCGTCAGCCCTTCTTGCGGCGCTCGTAGAACATGACCAGCGTTTCCGCGATCAGGGCCGGCTTGTCCTCGCCCTCGATCTCGACCGTGTTCTCGACCTTCAGCAGATATTGGCCAGGTCCCCTGTCTTCCATGCTGAGGAGCCTCGAACGCAGTCTGACACGGGCGCCGACCTTGACAGGCGCGATGAAGCGCACCCTGTCGAGGCCGTAATTGAATGCCGCCTGGGTGTTTTCCGGCGCGATGCCCATCTCCTGGCTCAGGCCGCCGATCAGCGACAGGCTGAGATAGCCGTGCGCGATCGTGGTGCGGAAAGGGCTTTGCCGTCGGGCGCGCTCGGCATCGGTGTGAATCCACTGCCGGTCGCCGGTGCATTCGGCGAACCGGTCGATCCGCGACTGATCGACCAGCGTCCAGTCGGATACGCCGAGCTCCTGCCCGATCATTCCTCGCAACTGTTCGAAAGTGGGTGGCGGTTCGCGCATCACGGCCATCCCGGCTGCATCGCATCTTTCATGGTGTTCGTCCGACCATGAACGCGCGGGCATGTCAATCGGATGCACACGGCGTGGCGAATGAACGCCGGCCCAAGGAGCGGTGTCAGGATTTCTTCTCGTAGCCTTCGCGGATTTCGGCAAGCGCCTCCTTGATGCGGGCGCGCAGGATGTCGACGGATTCGGTGCCGGATTTCTTCACCATGTCAGCCACTTCGCTGGCGTTCTTCACAGCCGTCTCGAATGACTTCCTGGCAAAATCGGCCTGTTTGTCGACAAACTCCCTCGGATTGCCGGACGGCTTGTAGTTGTGCGCCATGTCGGCGATTTCATGCAGCGATTCCTCCAGCATCTCGCGCTGTCTGGACAGCACCGAGGACGCGCCCGCCGCACTGGCCCTGGCCGACTTTTCCAGCGCCTCGAAATTCTTGCGATGATGGTCGAGGATCGCATCGACGTCGACCTTGGGCATCTTCAGGTCGCGGCCGAATTTCGTGAAAAGATCCATGAAGGACTCGGCTTCCGGTTGCTTGGCCATGATCGTCTCTCCTCCAGGCGTTGCGCGCCTGCGAGGCCAGAATAGACCAGTCGCAAGGCTGGTCAATTGGCGAGAAACAGGTGTTCCATGGCATAAAGAACAAGGCCCGCCAGGCCGCCGATCACCATGCCGTTGAAGCGGATATATTGCAGGTCCCGGCCGATGTTGATTTCGATCAGGTGCGTCAACTGGCCGAGATCCCAGCGCTTGACCTGGTCGGCGATGAATTTCGAGACGCCGCTCTTCTGGCTTTCGACGAAGGAGGACAGCGCGACGACGAAGCCCTCGTTCATGTCGGCCCTGATCTCGGCGTCGTTCGCCAATTGCCGGCCGATCTCCACGAACATGCCGGTCAGATGCCGGCGGATCACCGATTCGTCGGCGCGCGTGTCCTGTTCGATGAACGCGCGCAGGCTGCTCCACATGGTCTCGCCCATTTCGCGCACCTGCGGGCGGGCCAGAAGATCGCGCTTCAGCTTCTCGGCGCGGCGCCGGTAGTCCTTCGAGGTCTTCAGGCGCCCGATGAAGGTTTTTACGAAACGATCGAACTCCTGGCGCATGGGATGGGCGGGCTGCGCCCTCACCTCCTCCAGCAAATTGCCGGCGGAGGCGACGATCTTCTTGAGCAGATAGGCGTCGGCGCGGAACAGGTTGAACAGCGAGGGCAATTCCTCGCGGATCCTGTCGCGCATCGCCGCGAGAGCCTGCTCGTCGCCGAGGAATCGCCCGGCCACGCGGATGAACTCGTCGAACAGTTTCTGGTGGCGCCGGTCGTCGCTGAACGCCGACAGCAATTCCGCCGCCAGCGGCGCCAGCGGCACCTTCTCGACCTGCTCCAGCAGGAGCCGCGCCGCGAAATCGCGCAGGCCGGACTGTTCTATGGCCGCGAGCGCCTGCGGCACCAGCCGGTCGACGAAACGCGACAGGCCGGCGGCGCGGCGCTCGTCGGCAAGCCAGTCGGCCACGAGTGCGGCGAAATCGACTTCCTCGAGCTTCTCGCGCACCGGCTCCGGCGCCAGGAAATTGACCTCGATAAAGCGGCCGAGATTGTCGGCGATACGGTCCTGGTTCGAAGGGATGATCGCGGTGTGGGGGATCGGCAGGCCGAGCGGGCGCCTGAACAGCGCCACCACCGCGTACCAGTCGGCCAGCCCGCCGATGATCGCGGCTTCGGCGAAGGCGGCGACGAAGCCCAGCCAGGGATGGCCGCTCTGCCCCATACGCGCCGCGGCGAATATAAGGCCGCACAACAGCAATGCGGCGACGGCCAGAGCCTTGGTGCGCCTGAGCGCCGCCAGCTTCGCCCGCGCCTCCTCGCTGGAGGATGCGAAGGCCGTTGGCGCCAAACCGATCTGTGATTGCGACATCGATCCGTTCCGGTTGCCGGCGCCGGCGAGGCCTGACGCCATTTCTGTCTTATGTGGATGCCGCACGGCGCGATTGCACCCTCGCGGCGCGGTGGCCACTTTTCTGCGCCGTCATACTGGCGTGGCGCGGGTCGGTTCTATAATTGTTGCGCCGCGATAAGAACGATGAGGGATTGGGATGCCGAACAGGAACATCGACCACGCCTTTACCGCCCGCTCGAAAACCGGGGCCTCCTTCGAGCCGACCTATGCCGGCGCGCTTTCCTTCATGCGCCGCCGCTATTCCAAGGACGTCAAGGGCGCGGACGCGGTGGTGTGGGGCATCCCCTTCGACGCCGCCGTCACCAACCGGCCGGGCGCGCGCTTCGGGCCGCAGGCGATCCGCCGCGCCTCGGCGATCCTCGACAACGACCCGCAATACCCCTTTTCCCGCGACCTGTTCGAGAACCTCGCCGTGGTCGATTACGGCGACTGCCTGCTCGACACCGGCAACCACCAGAAGACACCGGCCACGATCGAGCGCGAGGCGGCGAAGATCCTGAAATCCGGCGCGTTTCTGCTGACGCTCGGCGGCGATCATTTCGTCACCTGGCCGCTGCTCAAGGCGCACGCCGCGATCCACGGCCCGCTGGCGCTGGTGCAGTTCGACGCGCACCAGGACACCTGGCCGGACGACGGCAAGCGCATCGACCACGGCTCCTTCGTCGGCCGCGCCGTCAAGGAGGGCATCATCGATCCCGACCGCTCGATCCATGTCGGCATCCGCACGCATGCGCCCGAGACGTTCGGCATCAAGATCATCCATGGCTACGAGGTCGAGGAGATGCGCGCCTCCGACCTCGCCTACGCGATCGTCGAACGCACCGGCGGACTCAAGACCTATCTCACATTCGACATAGACTGCCTCGACCCGGCCTTCGCGCCGGGCACCGGAACGCCGGTGGCGGGGGGGCCCTCCTCCGCCAGAATCCTGTCGACGCTGCGCCAGCTCGGCCAGATCGACCTCGTCGGCGCCGATGTGGTCGAGGTTGCGCCTGCCTACGATCATGCCGATATAACCGCTATCGCCGGTTCGGCGATAGCCATGCACTATCTCGGCTTGCTGGCCGAGAGAAAGGCGAGGCAGGGCGACACCGGCGCCAGCATTCATCAGGGCCAGGGCATCTGATCCCGGCAAGGATTTTTTCAGACCATGAAACCGAAAGTCTTCATCGACGGCGAACACGGCACCACCGGGTTGCAGATCCGGGCCCTGCTCGGCGGGCGCGACGACATCGAGATCATCTCGGTGCCTACCGAGCGCCGCAAGGAACTCGCCGCGCGCGCCGAATTCCTGAACGCCGCCGATGTCGCGGTCCTGTGCCTGCCGGACGACGCGGCGCGCGAGAGCGTGTCGCTGATTGCGAACGACACCACCCGCGTCATCGACGCCTCGACCGCGCACCGCGTCGCGGGCGGCTGGGAATACGGCTTTCCAGAGATGGACAAGGCGCAGGGCGGGAAGATCGCGGCCGCGAAACGGGTCGCCAATCCCGGCTGCTGGCCGCAGGGGCCGATCGCCACGCTCAGGCCGCTCATCGCCGCCGGCCTTTTGCCCGACGACTATCCCATCACCGTCAACGGCATTACCGGCTATTCCGGCGGCGGACGGCCGATGATCGAGGATTATGTGTCCAAGGGCGAGGACGCGCCGGAGTTCTTCCCCTACGGATTGACGCTGAAGCACAAGCACGTTCCCGAACTGAAGACCTATGCGAAGCTCAGGCACGATCCGATCATGCAGCCGGCCGTGGGCAATTTCGCGCAAGGCATGATCACGGTCGTTCCCTTGCAGCTTGCCATGCTGCCCAGCGTGCCGAAGGGCGCGGACCTGCACGCCGCGATCGCTGACCACTACGCCGGCATCGAAGGCGGGGTGGTCGAGGTCGCGCCCTACCATGAAGTCGAGCGCGTGCCGGAGATCGAGCCTGAGGAATACAACGGCACCAACCGCATGAAGCTGCACGTCTTCGCCAATGACAGCCGCGCCCAGGCGCTGCTGATCGCCGTCTACGACAATCTCGGCAAGGGCGCCTCCGGTGCCGCGGTGCAGAACCTCGACCTTATGCTCGGCCTGAAGGCTTGACCAAGCCGCCGGCTTTCCCGCGCCGCTGGAACATCGGCGGCGCGGAACTGATTGCCGAGACCTTTTCCAGCCGCATCTGGAGGGTTTTGCGCGTGGATGGCTCGGGCGCCGTCGTGAAGGCGCTGAAACCGTTCGACGATGTCGAGGACGAGTTGCGCGGCGCGCACTTCCTCGCCTGGCGTTGCGGCGAAGGCGCGGTGCGGCTGCTCGGGCGCGACGGCCGCAAAATGCTCATCGAATATGCCGGCGAACGGCATCTGACCGACGTCCTCGACAGGCAGGGCGATGCAGCCGCAACGGAAATCGCCGCCGAGGTCATGGCCCGGCTGCATGCGCCGTCCGGGCGCCCTGCCCCGGCCGGCTTGCAGCCGCTGCGCGAACGCTTCGGCGAATTGTTCGCCAAGGCGGCTGCGGACCGGAACGCAGGGCGGCAAGGCCTCTATATCGAAGCGGCGGAACTTGCGGACCGGCTTCTGGAAGATCAGCGCGGCGTGCGGCCTCTGCATGGCGACCTGCACCACGACAACATGCTCCTTTCGCCGCGCGGCTGGCTGGCGATCGATCCGAAGGGCGTGCTCGGCGACCCCGCCTTCGACGCCGCGAACATGTTCTACAATCCGCTGGAGCGGGACGATCTCTGCCTCGATCCCGAACGCATCGCCGGCATGGCGGCCATCTTCTCGCGCGGCATGGCCATCGACCCGCGCCGCCTGCTGGATTTCGCCGTCGCCTATGGCTGCCTCTCGGCCGCCTGGCATGCCGGCGATGGAAACGACAGGGACGAGGCGCGGGAACTGGCCGTTGCGGACGCGATCCGCGCCGTGCGGGTTGGCTTCTGATAGCGGTTCGTGCGGGAGCGTTCCGCATTCTTCATCGCAAAACAGTTTTACAGACTGCGCGCTTGTTGCGAATCAGTGTGCCTAACTGACATGCTGGGCCGGTATGGATCGTCTCAACCGGGAGAGCGCATTGGCCCACAAATTCGAAATCTACAAAGACAAAGCGGGCGAATATCGCGTTCGCTTCAAATACAACAGCGAGGTCATGTTCGCGACGGAAGGCTATTCGACCAAGGCGAGCGCACAGAACGCGATCGACTCGATCAAGAAAAACGGTCCGGACGCTCCCGTCGAGGACAACAGCTAACCTGCCCTTTATCCACACCCCTCCGGCCCCGCCTTACAATCCCGCCGCCTGAAAGGAGGCGGCGATGGACTGGAAGCTGGCAATCGAGATCAACCACGCGGCGCTGAAGCGCATCCTGGCTATGCTCGTAGCCATGGCCGGATTTGCCGGCGCAGCCGCTTTTACCCCTACCCGGCGGTCTGACGACCGCCGCCCTCCCCTCGAGGGTGAGGTGGAGCGCCGCACGCTTCCACGCCATCTCCACCGCGCCGTGTTGCGCCTGCTGCGCCCGGCCGAGGCGGCCGTGCGGCGGCTCGTCATCGTCGCCGCGCGCGGTATCGTCGTCGCGCCGCTGCCGCCGCGCCCGCGCAAGGTGAAAGCCCCGCCGTCCCTGTTCGTGCGCAACGGGATCGGAACCGGCATCGTGCTGCCGCCCGGCATGACGCGCCGGGACGCTCTTGCTCTGCTTGCTGGATTCGCTGGCGCGCGACCCGTAAGGGTGGCGCGTTCCCTCGGCTTCCCGCTGTTCGATCCGGTGCGATATCCGCTCCGTCGCCGGCCGCCGAACAGGACCCGTAGCGTGCCGCGCATCTGGGCGCCCGGCTGCGCGAATCCGGTTTTCGTTCCGGTCCGCAAGCCGCCGATGCCCGGTGACCTGATCGACGCGACGCGCCTCGGCCTGCGGCTCGCCGCGCTCGGCCGCACGCTTGACGATCTGCCGAAACAGGCCCGGCGCTTCGCACGCTGGCGCAACCGCGTCGCCGCAAGCGCGCGAAACAGAGAATCCGTCGCCGCAGGCGCGCAAGGAGAAGGCCGAACGGCGAATGCTTCGGGCTTTCAGGAGAAAATCACCGGCAGGTTCAGCCGCCGCTGGCCCCTGAAACCTGGCCTCCCGCCCGGCGCGTGCCGCCCCGGCAGCCGGCGAAAGCCGCATGAGATCGATGAAATCCTCAGCAATACGCACGGCCTGGCGTTCTGGTCCATGACGCATGCCGACACGTCCTGACGTGCGTCGATCAAACCGGGCTTGCCCGAACCGGCTCGGCGAGCCGGCCTTTCGTCGTGGGAAAATGCAGGCCTTGGCTCTAGCTTCCGACCGCGATCTCGTGCGGCAGCGGGTCCGCGCCCTTTGTTCCGCGCCAATGCGCCGTGGCGAAGATCAGCACGGCCATGGCCGCGACCTGGTGCGTCAGTGCCACGTCGAGCGGCACCATCAAGAGCAGCGTCGCGACGCCCAGGCCCGCCTGCGCCAGAACCAGTGCAACCAGCACCCAGCCGCGCCGGGCGTGGGTCGTGCCCGGCTGGGCGATCGAGGTGACGACGGCATGGCAAAGCGCGACCGCCAGCACCGTATAGGCGAACATGCGATGGATGAACTGCACCGTCTTGGGATTCTCGAACAGATTGCGCCACCATGGATCGATCACGAACAGGTCGCCGGGAATGACGGCGCCGTCCATCAGCGGCCAGGTGTTGTAGGAAAGGCCGGCGTGAAGACCGGCGACCAGCGCGCCGAGATAGATCTGGACCAGCACCATCAGCACCAGCATGCCGGCGAAGCGCTGCACGCCGCGCGTTGCCGGCGCCTGCGAATAGACGGCCAGCCCGCGCGCGACATAGGTGACCGCGACGATGATGATCGAGGCCATCGTCAGGTGCGTGGCCAGCCGGTACTGGCTGACCGAGACGCGGTCGGCAAGGCCCGACGCCACCATCCACCAGCCGATCGCGCCCTGCAGGCCGCCGAGCGCCAGGATGCCGACGAGCTTCGGCTTGAGGCCGCTTTCCAGCCTGCCCGCCAGCCAGAAGAGGACCAGCGGGATCGCCACCAGGAAGCCGACGCCGCGCGCCAGGAGCCGGTGGGACCACTCCCACCAGAAGATGCCCTTGAACTCGGCCAGCGTCATGTCGCTGTTGAGCTTCCGGAATTGCGGGATTTGCTGGTACTTCTGGAATTCTTCCTGCCATTCGGCGGCATTGAGCGGCGGGATGACCCCGTGAATCGGCTGCCACTCGGTGATCGACAGGCCCGAGCCGGTCATGCGGGTGGCGCCGCCGACCATCACCAGCGCCACCAGCACGACGAGCACGAGATAGAGCCAGCCGCGCACCAGCGCGCGGGTCTTCCGGTCCCTGTCACGGGCGGCGAGCGGCGCGGCGTTGCTGTCGAGAGTTGCCATGGCGTTTTCCGAAAGGTCGCGGTGTCGTGGACCAAGCCGTCCCGCCTTGCAAGGCTTTGCGGCGCGGCACGCCGTCGCGCCGCGCCCTGCGGCTTGCGCAAGACGGCCGTTGCGCCTAATCGGAGCTTTCAAGGAAGCGAATTGATGCCCATCCGTCTGAAGAAGCTGATCGGAACCGTGCTGCTGGTGGCGTTGGTCATCGTCTACGCGGTGGTGGCGACCATCGTGGCGGTGGCGCAGTTCTCCGAGTCCGGCCCGCTGACGCATCTGCTTTTCTTCCTGTTCAGCGGCCTCCTGTGGGTGCTGCCGGCCATGGGCATCATCAAATGGCTGATCATCGAGCCGCGCCCCAGGAACTGATCGCGGCCGTTCGGTTGCCTTTTGACGTCGTTGTCGATCATTCCTTCATCTTTTGTGCCTAGGCTCTTTCGGCCCGGTCCTGCCGGAGCAAGACTCGAGGGTGGCGAGCCTGCATCAAGGACGGAAGAATGGCTGACGCGACCGCGTCGATGGAGGGCAACGGCCGAGCGGCCGTGCTGGCGGCGCACCGGACATCGGTGGGCGGAGCCGTCGCGACGGTCGTTTCTTCCGCCTCCCCGGATGTGCTCGCCCGCTATGAAGCATTCTGTGCCGAGGCGCTGTACGCACCCGCGCAGAGCGCACCATGGGTTCGCCACTGGGTTGAAGCGGTCAAGCCCGACACCGTATTCGCCACGCTGACTGTCGAGCACCGCCCGGTGCTGTCTCTGGCACTGGAAGTCGCCCGCTCCGGCCCGTTCCGCATCGCGCGCTTCATGAGCGGGCGCCACGCCAACGGCAATTTCGCCGCCGTCGACCGCTCGTGGCTCGGCCATGCGGATTGCGCCGCGATACGCTCGCTGTTCGACGCGGTCGCCCGCGCGCGTCCCGACATCGATGTGATCGCGCTGCAGCGGCTCCTGCCGGACATGAACGGCACCGCCAACCCGTTCATGCCGCTCACCGGCTTCGCCAGCGCCAATCTTTCCCTCGCAGTCGACCTCGCCGGCGGGTTCGAGGCCGTGCTTGCCCGCACCAGCGGCAAACGCAAGTGCAAGAAGCATCGTTCGCAGACGCGCAAGTTCGAAGCAGCCGGGGGCTTTCGCCGCATCCAGGCCGGGACGCCGGACGAGGTGCAGGCCCTGCTTGGGGCCTTCTTCGCCATGAAGGAGTTGCGCTTCCGCAGAATGGGAATCGCCAATGTCTTCGGCGATCCGCAGGTGCGCGTCTTCTTTCGCGACCTGTTCACGGACGCCCTGCGCGAGAAGCGGCCGCCCTTCGTGCTGCACGGGCTGGAAGTCGGCGGCAAGCTCAGGGCGGTGACGGGATCGAGCGTCGGCGGCGACCGGCTGATCTGCGAGTTCGGCGCCATCGCCGAGGACGATCTCGGCCATACCAGCCCCGGCGAGTTCCTGTTCTTCGAAAACATCGAGGAGGCCTGCGCGGACGGCTTCGACGTCTACGACTTTTCCGTCGGCGACGAGCCTTACAAGCGGCAATGGTGCGATCTGGAGACCCGGCACCGCGACGCCCTGGTTCCGCTGACGCTCAAGGGCCGCGTGCTGGCCTTCGGCCTGCATCGCAACGCGCGTCTCAAGGCCTTCGTCAAGAACAGTCCGGCGATCTGGAATTTCACCAAGGCGCTTCGTCGCAGGGCCGCCGGCAAGCCGACGGCTGCGACGGAAGATCCGGACCAGCCCTAAGCCGCCGACCGTCCCGACATCGGCGCGCTCGGCCGGTCGTGACCGACCGGCGTCACCAGTGTGACATCGGGATAGCCGTTCTCGATCAGTTGCATCGTGGCCTGCGTCACGACCTCTTCAGATTCGATCATGCTGACGAATATCTCGGTCCCTTCGGCGACCAGGCGACGGATGCCATGCGAGTCGGTGGGACCGCATTCGACCACGACGAGATCGTAGGCCGTGGTCAACGACTGCATGATGATCGGCAGCCGGTCGGCCGCGCGCATGGCTCGGCTCGGGTCGGCCGTTCCTACCGGGATGACGTGGCAATCCGAATAGCGGTCCGGATGGATGACGTCGGAGAACTGCGACTCCGACGCCAGCAGGTTGGTGATGCCGGAAAACAGGCCGCTGTCGAGCATCGGCCGTGACGCCGCGCCCGACTCGGTGAGGTCGAGCAGCAGCACGCGCAGACCGGCGTCGGACGCCGCACGCGCCACCAGAACCGAACTGGCGGCGGCCTCGTCGCCTTCCGGCGAAACGAAGATCGCGCGCGAGGCACCGGCTTCCATGAGTTTTTCGGCTGCCCTGGCGACGTCGATTTCGCCCAGCCGCGACGCCGGAACTTCGGCGGGCTCGGGCGGTGCGGAAACGGTCGCCTCCGGCGTCTCCGGCAGCGGCATATCGACGGCGAAGGCGGGTGCTTCCGGGCGCCGCTCGGCAATGGGCATGGCAACTTCCCGCACCGGCTCCAGCAATCGGCCGGCTGCCGGCCGCATGGCGCGACCGGAAAACAGTTCCTGCAGCAACGTGATGATGCTCATGACCAGCAGCGCGCCGACGAAGGCGGCCGACACGATCGGCATGATCTTGGGGAAGTAGGCTTCGATCGGCGTGACGGCGCGCGAGAAGATGCGGGCATCGACCGGCAGATAGTTGCGATCCTCGCGCGAGGAGGCCTCACGGTAGCGGGTCATGTAGGATTCGAGGAGTTGGCGCTGGGCGGTGGCTTCGCGCTCCAATGCGTTCAGTTCGACCTGCTGTTCGCCCGCCTCGGCCGACTGCGCCTTGAGCTTGTTGAGGTCGGCGGTGAGCTGGTCTTCACGCGCCTGCGCCGTCTTCGCCTCGGTCGTCAGGCTCCTCAGCACCTTTTCGGCCTCGGCGCGGATCTGGTTGTCGAGATCGGCAAGCTGCGAGCGCAAGGAGCGGATGCGGGGATGATTTTCAAGCAGCGTGGTCGAAAGATCGGCGATCTCGCTGCGCAGTTGCACCTGCCGTTCGCGCAGCCGCTGGATCAGGTTCGACGACAGCACCTCCGGCAGCGAATCGAGCGAGCCGCCGCTCTTCAACGCTTCGCGCACGCCGGCCGCGGTCGCCTCGGCGGAGGCGCGGCTTGCCCGCACGCGGGACAGTTCGCTTGAAAGCTCGGAAAGCTGCTGGGTGGCGAGGATGGAATTGTTCTGGCCGATCAGCAGCCCGTTCTGCGCCCTGTAGGCGGCGACCTTCGCTTCCGCCTCCTTCACGCGCTTCGACAGATCGGCGATCTCCGGCGCCAGCCAGTCGGTGGCGGCCGAGTTCGATTCCAGCTTGGCGTTGCCCTGCGCGGCAATATAGGCGTCGGCGATCGCATTGGGGATCTCGGCGGCAAGCTTCGGATCCTGCGACGAAAACTCGATGACGATGACGCGCGACTTTTCAACTCGATAGACGGATAGCTTCTCCCGCATCGACTTGAGCACGCGCTCCTCGGGCGGCACTTCGTTGGGATCGTTCTTCAACCCTGCGATGACCAGGAGGCGTGAGGGCAGCGACATCTTCAAGGCTTCATCGAACTCCGGCAACTTCGCCAGACCGAGCTTGCTCGCGACCTGCTTCAGGATATCCGTCGAGGAGATCACCTCGACCTGGCTCGTCACGCCCTCTTCATCCAGAATCGGACGGTTCGCATCGGGGGCGGTATCGGGGCGGGTGAACACCGATTCGCGCGTTTCGATCAGCAGCCGCGTTTCGGCCCTGTATTCGGGCGTCGCCATCCAGGCCAGGACCAGCGCTATTCCGGTCACGACCAGCGCGACGACAAGAATGCGCAGCCAGTTCCTGGCCAGGCTCGCGAAGAGCTGCCTCAAATCGACATCGAGGTCGGCGGCCGTGGTTTGCGCTGCGGACATGCAACCTGCTCCCGTTTCGGGTTGGCCGCACCGTAAACAACTATGGTAACTCACCGGTTAAGAACCGAGAGCTTCCCGCCGCCCGCTTCGCCTCCCGGCGGATCGCCGGCGATACGCCTTTCCACCGGCGGATATGAGCGCCTCCTTTACCGCCCATTAACCCTAACAGGACGATAACGGCCCCGATCCTCCCCATCCGCGAATGCGGCGAGTCGAAGGTGTATACCCGGTGACAAAAAGAAGTTTCGCCCTGCTCTCCAGCGTTCTTCTGGCCGCCGCCATGGCGTCGGGTTGCTCCAGTTACCGGCCCGCGCCCGAGGCCTTTCACAAGGTGCTGGACGAGCCCTACCGGCTGGGCGCCGGCGACCGCATCCGCGTGACCGTGTTCGAGCAGACCGGGCTGACCAACACCTATACCGTCGGCCAATCCGGCTATATTTCCTTCCCGCTTGTCGGTGCGATCCCGGCACGCGGCCACACCGCGCAGCAGCTCGAAGGCGAAATCGCCGCGAAGCTGCGCCAGGGCTATCTGCGCGATCCGGACGTCTCGGTCGAGATCGACCGCTACCGGCCGATTTTCGTCATGGGCGAGGTTGGCGCCGCCGGCCAGTATTCCTACGTGCCCGGCCTCACCGTCCAGAAGGCCGTCGCCATCGCCGGCGGCTTCTCGCCGCGCGCCAACCAGGGCAGCGTCGACATCACCCGTGACATCAACGGCAAGGTATTTACCGGGCGGGTCCTGACAACCGACCCGCTGATGCCCGGCGACACCGTCTACGTTCGCGAACGCCTGTTTTGACCTGCACACGTGGCGGAAAAGCTCAGAATCGTCCACTGCTTCCGGTCGCCCGTCGGGGGAATCTTCCGGCACGTGCGCGACCTGACGGAGGCGCAGGTCGCCGCTGGCCATTCGGTCGGCATCGTCTGCGATTCGACCACGGGCGGCGAATTCGAGGAAAAGCTGTTCGAAGGGATGCGGCATCTGCTGGCGCTCGGCGTGCAGCGCACGCCGATGCAGCGCCACATCGGCCCGGGCGATATCGCCTCGGCCTGGCGCACCTACAAGATCATCAAGGAATTGAAGCCGGACGTCATCCACGGCCATGGCGCCAAGGGCGGCACCTATGCGCGTCTGTTCGGCTCACTGTTGCGGGTTTCAAGGTCTCGCGTGGCCCGCCTTTATTCGCCGCATGGCGGCAGCCTGCACTATGACGAGAACACGCTGACGGGAAGGCTGTTCTTCTCGCTGGAGCGCGCGATGGCGCGCTTCACCGACTGCCTGCTTTTCGTTTCGGACTACGAGCGGCAGGCCTATCGCAAGAAGGTCGGCGAGCCGCCGATCCCGAACACCCTCGTCTACAACGGATTGCGTCACGCGGAATTCGAGCCTGTGCAGGACGATCCCGGCGCGGCCGACCTGCTCTATATCGGCATGATGCGCGATCTCAAGGGACCGGACATCTTCATCGACGCGCTGGCGAGAGCCGAAGCCGTACTGGGCCGCAAGCTGAGCGGTGTCATGGTGGGCGCCGGCGAAGACCTGGGAAGCTACAAGACACAGGTCGAGCGGCTCGGCCTGGCTGACCGGGTCCGATTCCTGCCGCCGATGCCGGCACGGGATGCCTTCGCCCTGGCCCGACTGGTCGTGATCCCCTCCCGGGCGGAAGCCATGCCCTACATCGTGTTGGAGACGCTCGCCGCCGGCAAACCGATGATCGCCAGCGCGGTCGGCGGCATTCCGGAGATTTTCGGCCCCTCTTCGCCGGCACTGGTCCAGCCGAGCCCCGAATCCGTCGGCGAAAAAATGCGCCAGGCGCTTGCCGACCTTGCCGTCTATAAGGGGTTGATGCCCGATCTCACCGACCTCAAGGCTCGCTTCGGCGCGGACGTCATGGCTGCCGATATCGAGAAGGCCTATTTCGCGGCGCTCGGCAAGTAGCGAATCGGTACAGTCCGTTCCAAAGCGACAAGCCTTTTCAAGGGTTTCTTAGCTCTCTTCTGCTACCCCACGGCAAGCACCCTATGGGCAATTCTCATGAACAAGATCGACCCAGCCCATCGCTTTTCTGCCGCCGCCGTGCGCAAGTTCGCGATGCCGGCCGACGAAAAGGCATCAACCGGCATCAACGAGGTCGCGCGACAGGTCGCCTCGCAGTACCGGCGCGACACCATGTCTCCGGTCATGGTCAGCGGCGTGCTCCGGTTGGTGGAGTTCGCCCTGCTGTTCCTGTCGGGGCTCAGCGTCTACTGCTGGTATCTCGGCTTCTTCCACTACCTGCCATGGCAATATCCGGCGGCGATTGCCGCCGCGTCCGTGCTCGCGGTGGTGCTTCTCGATGTCTGCGACTGCTACCAGATCTCGGCCCTCATGCGGCCGATGGCGAATTTCGGCCGCATCCTGCTGGTCTGGTCCGGCACCTTCGCGCTGATGGCGCTCACCGCCTTCTTCCTGAAAATGTCGGAGAGCTATTCGCGCGCGCTGTTCGCGACGTGGTTTGTCATCGGCTTCGCGCTGATTTTCGCGCTCAGGCTGGTGCTTTCCAGGCTGATCCGGCGCTGGGCGCGCGACGGACGCATGGAACGGCGCGCGCTGATCGTCGGGGGCGGCAAGGCGGCCGAGGCGCTGATCCGCTCGGTCGAAAAGCAGCCCTATAACGACATCCGCATCTGCGGCATCTTCGACGATCGCGACGACCGCCGCTCGCCGCCCATCGTCGCCGGCTATCCAAAGCTCGGCACGGTATCCGAACTGATCGAGTTCGCCCGCATCGCCCGCATCGACATGCTGATCGTGTCGTTGCCGATCACCGCCGAGATGCGCGTGCTGCAACTCCTGAAGAAGCTGTGGGTGCTGCCGGTGGACATAC
>CAZBBT010000040.1:0-23090 GCA_964490065.1 uncultured Mesorhizobium sp.
GACGCGGACCGCGAGGCGCTGCATGTGAGGATGGCGGACGAGGCGGTCCGTATCGGACCGCCTCCCTCCAGCCGGTCCTATATCGACATGTCCCGGATCATGGATGCGGTGAGGCAGAGCGGTGCGGATGCCGTACATCCCGGCTACGGCTTCCTGTCGGAAAACGCGGCCTTCGCGGAAGCGCTGGAGAAGGAAGGCGTCACCTTCATCGGCCCCCCGCCTGCCGCCATCCAGGCGATGGGCGACAAGATCACGTCGAAGAAGATCGCGGCCGCGGCCGGAGTCAACACCGTGCCCGGCCATATGGGCCTCATCGAGGACGCGGACGAGGCCGTCAGCATTTCCGCCTCGATCGGCTATCCGGTGATGATCAAGGCTTCGGCCGGCGGCGGCGGCAAGGGCATGCGCATCGCCTGGAACGACGCCGAGGCGCGCGAGGGCTTCCAGTCGTCGCGCAACGAAGCGAAATCTTCCTTCGGCGACGACCGCATCTTCATCGAGAAGTTCGTGACCGAGCCGCGCCATATCGAGATCCAGGTGCTGGGCGACCAGCACGGCAACATCGTCTATCTCGGCGAGCGCGAGTGCTCGATCCAGCGCCGCAATCAGAAGGTCATCGAGGAGGCACCGTCGCCCTTCCTCGACGCGGCCACGCGCAAGGCGATGGGCGAGCAGGCGGTCGCGCTGGCGCGCGAGGTCGGCTATTTCTCCGCCGGCACAGTCGAGTTCATCGTGGACGGGCAGCGCAACTTCTATTTCCTCGAAATGAACACCCGCCTCCAGGTCGAACATCCGGTGACGGAACTGATCACCGGCCTCGATCTCGTCGAGGAGATGATCCAGGTGGCGGCCGGCGAGAAATTGCCCATCGCGCAGGACGACGTGAAGCTGAACGGCTGGGCGATCGAAAGCCGACTCTACGCCGAGGATCCGTACCGCAGCTTTCTGCCGTCTATCGGGAGGCTCACGCGTTACCATCCGCCGGTCGAAGGCGCTCGCGAGGACGGCGCGATCCTGCGCAACGATACGGGCGTGTTCGAGGGCGGCGAGATTTCTATGTACTACGACCCGATGATCGCCAAGCTGTGCGCCTGGGCGCCGACGCGCCTCGGCGCGGTCGAGGCCATGGCGTGCGCCCTCGACGATTTCGAGGTGGAGGGCATAGGCCATAACCTGCCGTTCCTGTCGGCGGTGATGGACCAGCAGCGTTTTCGCGACGGCCGGCTGACCACCAGCTATATCGCTGAGGAATTTCCCGACGGCTTCCACGGGGTGAGCGCGGACGAAAGCCAGGCGCTGGTGCTGGCTGCGGTCGCGGTGTTCGCCACTAGGCGTTGTGAACGGCGCGCCGCGCAAATCTCCGGTACTCTGGCCAACCATCGCCGCCAGGTCGGTGAGGGCTGGACGGTCATGCTCGGAGAACGCGTTCTTGCCGCGAGGGCATGGGTGGAGGACGGCCGCACGCTGGTTTCCATCGACGGCGGCGAGGCGGTCGAGGTGGCGAGCGACTGGGTGCCCGGAAGGGAACACGCCCATTTCCGCGTCGGCGGCAGGCAGGCCGGCGTCAAGATCGCCCCGGTGGGGTCGGGCTGGCGGCTACGCTGGCGCGGCATCGATACGGTCGCCAGGGTCCGCTCGCCGCGCGTCGCCGAACTGGCGCGGCTGATGCCGGTAAAGGCGCCGCCGGATACGTCGAAGATGCTTCTGTGCCCAATGCCGGGCGTACTCACGGCGCTCATGGCCGGCGTGGGCGATACGGTCGAGGCCGGCCAGGCGCTGGTCACGGTCGAGGCGATGAAGATGGAAAACGTCCTGCGCGCCGAACGGCGGGCGGTGGTCAAGGGCGTCGCCGCCAAGCTCGGCGCCAGCCTCGCCGTGGACGAACTCATTCTGGAGTTCGAGTAATGGCCAACAGGCTTGAACGGTGGCGCGGCGCCGCCGAGAGGGAGATCAAGCGCGATCCGGACACGCTGGTCTGGCACACGCCCGAAGGTATCGACGTCAAGCCGCTCTATACGGCCGAGGGCCTCGAAGGAAACGGCTATCTCGGAAGCCTGCCCGGCGAGAGGCCATTCCTGCGCGGGCCGCGCGCGACAATGTATACCGGTCGTCCCTGGACCATTCGCCAATATGCCGGCTTTTCCGCCGTCGAGGCATCCAAAGCCTTCTACCGCAAGGCGCTGGCGGCCGGTCAGCAGGGCGTTTCGGTCGCCTTCGACCTCGCCACCCATCGCGGATACGACAGCTACCATCCGCGTGTCGTCGGCGACGTCGGCAAGGCGGGCGTCGCGAACGCCAGGCCGATTACGTCGCCGGAACCGCCGCCGCACAGCTTAATGCCGCCTTCAACGAGAGCTATACCCGGCTTCTGATGCAGGTTGAAGAGGCCCTGGACGCCAAAGTCCCTTTATCCCGCCATCCTTGAAGGCATGCGCAATCTGTCGATTACCGCGGCGGAGCTGGTGTCGACGCGCGTCGAAGGGGACAAGGAAGGACGGACGGCATGCCCATCGTTCGAGTGGCTCGAATAGCGTCGCGCCATCAGGAGATTCGAAGGATCCCCATCGCCTTCTCGAGCGCCAGCGACAGGCCATTGTCGTCGAGTTCCAACTGCTCGATCCAGTGCGCCCTCCAGACACGCGCCCATTCAGGCATGGCGTTGAGACCGGCCAGAAGGCCAACCAACCGGTCCTTGAGGTGGCGCGGGACAATCAAGTTGAAATCTGCATGGGGCAGCGCTCCGGCCGCCTCGTTGAGGACGGCTTCCCGGTCATCGCGGGCAGTAACGTAACCGGCCGCGAGCGCTCGTACCCGCGCATCGGGTGAGGTCAGCAGGCTCACCGCGAATTCAGGCGGTCCGATAAGCATGCCCAGGGTCGTCCGGGCGATGAGGTTCTGACGCTCGGCGAACTCAGTCAGCGCCACGCGCTGAGTTTCGTCAATTTGCATAAAGGCCAGGGTCTCGATCAGCGGTGTGTCGGCCGCGCCGGCCAAGATCAGTTCGACGCAAAGCTTTGCCGCGGCCGGGGCATCGCTTGCCGCCAGCCAGCGCAACAGGTGCTGATCGAGATCGGGGCGTCCTGCTATGCGCAGGGCCACGACGTCTGGTGCGACGACGCCGGCAAGGCGGAGTTGGTCGGCGAGAAAGATACGAAGTTCTGCGCTTTCAGTTACACTGATCATCGCCAGCATCGCGTCGTCCAACTTCGCGGCTTTGGCTTCAATCGAGGCAATGAGGGGAGCGAAAGCCGCTGCATCCAGCGATCCATCGAGCGGCATCTGCGCGAGCGACAAGGTTCCGGCGGGCCGATCGAGCTCGAACAGGACCTTGTTGTCGATGATGCGGACCTTGATCGACGAGCTTGGGCAATCTCGGTTTGCACCGACGGCAGCATCAATGAGTGCATCGGCCGGTAGGGCAACCGGTGAGTCGAGCAGCCAATCTGCGCAAGGTGCCCCGTCGAGGTAGCGCCAGAAGCGCGCCAGTCGCGCATA
This sequence comes from uncultured Mesorhizobium sp., assembly GCA_964490065.1. Classification (GTDB taxonomy): domain Bacteria; phylum Pseudomonadota; class Alphaproteobacteria; order Rhizobiales; family Rhizobiaceae; genus Mesorhizobium. The sequence goes on from CAZBBT010000040.1 coordinate 3,496, forward strand.
CAAGTCGGGCCTATCCCGCACGGCTGCATTGGAGTTGCCGAGCATGCCCGAGAGGACCTCGCGCAGTTGGGCATACCCGGCGCCGTCAGTGAGGCGCAGCGTGTTGATGCCGTCCCTGATGTAGGAGAGCGGCGCATCGATTGCTCGATCGATTTGCAGTTTGCACACAGGCGTTCTCAGAATTGCCTGCGTGACCGTCGCGAACACTACCCCGCTGGGATCGCTGGCGATCGCATTGTCGAACCAGGTCTGGGTAACCTCAGTGCAAGGGCCGCTCCACTTTGCGAGAAGGTTGAGCCGCGACCCACTGCTGGCGCCGGCAGGAGACTGGTTGAAACGGTTTAGGGCAAGATCGGGATCGATCTGCTTGAGCGCCATAACCAGATTGTCCGGTGCCAATGCGTCCATTCGGCTGACCAGATCAGCAAGAGTATCAGCGTCCGAGGGCTCGATGATATCGGCCAGCAGACCAGGGGCCGGTCCCGGATTCAAGCCTTTTGCCGCTGCTTCGAAAAGCGCCGCGCGAGCCGCTGCCGTTTCCCCGAGCCACCAAAGGACCGCGCCCCGCGCGTTGGGGTTTAAGTAGGGTAGCATCGCCTTTTCCGGCGAGGCCTGGCGATCGAGCAACAATGGAGCGGTGGTCGACAGGGCACGGACGTCGGTGACGTCGGAGGGGCGTAACGCATAGGTCCAATCATCGCGGGGCAAGCCGAAGCCAGTCAGGCCTGGGTAGCCATGGACGAGGATGAAGTTGTCGCCGCGCAGCTCGAGATATTGGTGGGAGTCGAGGAAGGCCCAGTAGCCCAGGCCGGTCAGCATTACCAGGCCGACAATGCTGCCGGCCGTCATTGCTACGCGACGGCGCAGGGTTTCGAAGGTGATACGGCGGGTACGGACGCGCACCTGCGCAAGTGTCAGATCGCGGTGCAGGAAGAGCAGAGGATCTTCCGCAAGGCTGCCGGCAACGATCGGCGTTTGCGCATGGCGATTGCCGAGCTGGGCCGCTGCGTCCTCGGCGACGCCGGTCTGAAGGTAATCGACTAAATCCCTGAAATAAATCTGGCCAGAACCGCCGACCTTGGCGTCTCCGCGAAGTGCGAGCAGCAGCCGGCGCGTGAACAGGGACCCTTTGTCGGGCAGTTCCCAGGACGACTGTCCGACACGCGAGGCGCTTAGCAGCAGTCGGAAATCATGTCCTCCCAGACTTTGTAGAAAGCTTGGCGCATTCTCGGCGAGGCCGGCGCCGCCGCAACAATCGAGGATAATCAACACGCCGCGCGCCGCCGTGGCGGAGATGGCATTTACGATCTGGTCTCGGCTGAGACGGCTTGATCCGTCAACATCGCCGGCGGTTCGCAGGACGAACCCCTCGGTCTCGTCCGCTTCCCCATGGCCAGCAAAATAGAAAAGCAGGATGTCCTCCGGTCTGCAGCCCGTGGCGATGGTCGTGAGCTTTTCGGCGATTGCTGGCGGGCTGGCCACATCTTCCGGAATCAGATGCACCTGTTCGGCAGGCACGCAGCAGGCATGCGCTGAGGTCAGAGCCTCTGCAACCTGGCGGGCTTCTGGCGCGCAGGCGGGCAGATCATGTAGGCCAAAGCCGGCGTATGAGCTGACGCCCACGACAACTGCATGCATGGTTTCCGAAAAGCGTCGCGCGTCGGCACTCGGCATAGGCGGGCTCTAGAACCAGCTCTGCCAGAACCGTGGCGCGGAGGTCGGTGCATTTGGTGCGCCGCCCGTTCCGCGAGGGGTGGCGGCGTTCTTGGTGTCACCGTGCACGACGGCGGCGCCGCCGGCAGAGAGCCCCGCAGCGGACGCGAACACGAAGAAGCCGTTGACGATCGCAATCAGATAGGTCGCAAACGGGCGCGCAAGGACGATCTGACCCGTAGTCGGATCGATGACCGCGGCGACGAGACACAACACCAGCGAGACGCCCAGGCCGAGGGCGGCTGCCGAGCCGACCGTTGGCCAGACCTTATGCATGCCGTTGACGATTGCCGTCGTGGCCGTCGTCGTGCCGGCAAAGGTCGCAAGACTCTGCCACGTGAAGAAGTCGTTCTGTCCATCCATAAGAGCCCCCAAAACCCCTCAAGAGAACTGGTCGTCCTGAAACTAGCGTATTGGCGTTTTGACCAGACTATCGAAGTCGATCGACTGCAGCTGTTCGAAGGCATCTGACGATGCCTCGGGCGCTAGCGCTGGTTCACCGACATTGACGTGCTGTGGCAAACAAATTGTTGGGACGCCCGCGACATCGAACGGTGCGTCGCCAGCCTTTGCCTCGCTGCACATATTCTCGAGACCGCGCTGCAGTTGCAGCGAATAGTCCATGGAAGCTGCGTCGACGATGTCCGACGTTCCGAAAAACTTGGTCTTTCGGTCAAAGACCTCGCCCGCCTTGATGTTGCGGAAGTAGTCGGTGAGCCGCTTGGGGACGTCAGTCACGGCACCCGCTGACGGCACGTTGCCGAAGTCGTCGCTGCGCGGGAACTGCGCACTGCCGTGGCAAGACAGGCAAGAGCTCAGAAGATTGTCGGCCGGGCCATTGGCGCGTCCACCCCAGCCCAGCTCTTGGCGTCCGGTCCAGCCGAACAGGATGGATTGCAAGGTCGGATCGGTCACACTTTCGAGCAGCGGCTGTCCTGGCACAACAGTCGGATCATTACCCCAGGCCAGCCCTACAGGCCGCAGGCGGCGCCATGGGTCGGGATCGGCGACCGCATTGTTGTAGACAAAAGTGCCAAAGACCCAGCCGGTGGCGCTGTCTCGCGGGTCGCGCACCGCAATGTCGACCTGCAGCAGCCGCATCGACCGCTCGCTGCGCCCGTTCGGACCATTGCCGCTACCGGTGTGGGTTTGCCAGCTGGGCGCGCCGGCGAGGTAAGGCAATTGCTGTTCGCTGGCCGATGTGAATAGCAGCTTGAATGACACGGTTCCGACCGGAAACAGGATGTTGCCAATGGCCGGATTGCAAGGATCGGCATAGACCTTGGCAAAGGTCGTCGCCCCGAAGCTGTTATAGTAGCCCACAGCCCAAGTGAAAAACGTCGTAGCGGTATTTTCGTTGAGCTGATTGGGTCGCGTCGGGCGCTCCTGGGTAAGCCCGTGAAAGAACTCTCGCCCGTCTTCGCCCACGTGCATCCATAGAGCATGATACCAACCCCGGACGGTGTTCTTGGTCGCGTCGAAATCGACAGTATCGTTGCCTTCGTAGGCATATTTCAGAACGGCCCAGAGATATGCTTTCCAGTCTGCATGGTAGTTGATGGAAAGGAAGCTGGGCAGTGGCTCGCTTGTCGTCGCCGGATAGTTGAACTTTCCTTTGAAAGCCTCGGCAGCACTGTGGTTGGCGGGGATCGTATAGAACGTATTGTAGCTCGGAACAGTGCATGTTGCACCTTGGGCCGCCGCCGTGGAAAGCAAAACCGCAAGAACGGCGAACACTCGCACAAGCATGAGTGAACCTCCCAAGTCGCGGGAGAATAAAGGCGCTCCTGGACCCTTGCAAGAGGGACGCTATCGGCCAATATACTCAGCGGCTGCTCTTGCATCGCACATTTGCAGGTCACCCATATCCCCTCGGCACGGGCAATGTCAGTGCCGGCGTGTACGACCGGCCCCTTTCGCCCTCGAAATCGAACTCGTACAGACGGACCGGGCCGAGCGCCGTCTGGCGCTGACCGAGGAAGAAAGTGAACGCGTTAGGCGCTGCGATAAAGAGATGAGCCCGACCGCCGTCAGCGACCCTTCCGCTTCGCACCGCGCTGCTCGCTGCGTCCGACAGCTCAAACGCATGTCGCCCGCATATTATAGACTGGGCACCGGGTCCCCTGCTCGGCTTAAGAACCAGCAACCGGCCGATCGTCGGGAGCGCCGCCTCGCAATAATGGCGGACGTCAGATGATATGTCATGTGTCAGGCCCATCGCCACGGCTAAGTCCGGCTTGTCTTGCCGCAATTCGATGATCTCGGAAACGAGGCTCGGCCAGGCCGGATCGGAGATCGTGTCGTCAGCCGACCATATTCTCTGTCCGGTACCGCGCTGTTCAAGTTCCACCTGGCGACCGGATTTGATGTTGATGACTGATCCCGCCGCGAAAGCGAGCGTCACATGCGCGTCAAGGGCCAGCCGCAGGCGTGGCTGATCTTTCGCCGCCGCGAGGAGAAATGCCTTGAGCTCAGGATAGAGCTTCGTCTCCCAATCCGCGTCGCTGCGGATATATCGCTCGTCGAACGAGGGTACGAAGTCCAGGACGACATGACATCGTTCCTCAAGCCGATCGAAAGCATGCTCGAAGGATTTAACGCCATATACCTTCGGCCCGCCTCGGGCTGATCCGAGGAGGTCCTCGCGGGCGCAAACGGCACGAAAGCTGGAGCGGTCGAATTCAAGTCGCCCCTGCGCCATCCACTGGAAAATGACGTCGTCGTAAGGGAAGGCGCTCTGGTTCGCCGGGATACGACGCAGGCCGACGAGACCAAACAAAATGTCGAGCTGATCACGCAGTGCATCCAGCGTATCGGTGGCTTCTCCGAAGGCGAGCGTGCGCGCGAGGATGCGGAGTTCCTCTTCGTCGATATTGAGATGCTCCCGCCACGCTTTACGCACTGAACCCGCTCTGCTGTTGTCGGTGGTCGAGCCATAGAGGCGCTCGAGCCGCACGGCACCGGAGCGCATTCCCACCATCTGGCGTAATGGATCAGCACGATTGAGACGCCAGTTGGTCACCAACTTAAAGCGTGCGCCACTGCCGGCCGGAGCGTAGCTGAGCTGTGCCTCCCGCGCCCGCTGCAGCAGGGAGCGGGCGTTGGCGTTGATAAATTCTGGATCGATAAGATGCGAATAGCCGTAGTTGTCGGGTGTGACATGCCACTTACACTGCATGTGCTCGCGCAGCAGCGGGTCGCCGTACTGGTCTGAAGCGCTGCGCTTGGGGTCGTATTCGACCCAGATGTCGTCGAAGCTTTTCGGCCCGCTTTCGAAACCGACCCGCACGACGGGGCTTTCCGGATCGAGCAGGCGCGCGGCGTGCCACCAGAAGAGACGTGCCTGGAAAGTGTCGCCGTCGCGCCGGACGGTCACTGCCTGCGTCATCTTTCCACCTCACGCCGTGACTGTGCCATCCCGGAAGGGCGGCGTCGGAACCATGGCCCTGGCGATCTCGACCGCGCGGGCGCCATCAATGGGCTTTGAGGGATATGCATCGAGCACGATCGCGGGAAGCAGTCTCTGTGTGAGGTCCGAAAAGGTGAAGCCGTAATCCCGGCCTCCGCTCTGCGGCCCAGTGGCCGCGACCAGCGCCTCGATCTGCTGGCGACTTAGGCCGATTGGCTCTAGTCGGCTCGAAAGGACGAAACGGCGCTGCTCGCCCCCAGGACGCTCGAAGCTCAACACATCCGCAGCGCGGCGACGCACCGCCGGATCGAGCGCGCTGATGCGGTTCGTGCACATCAGCACGGCTGCGGGCAGTTTCGCGTTGGCGATGCGATCGATGCCTCGAATGAAGGCGTTCACCCCCGCCTTGTCCTCATGATGCATTTGCGCTGCCTCGCGTGACTGGGCGAGTGCATCTGCTTCGTCAACGAGCAGGATGACCGCCCCGCGCGCCTTGTCGGACGTGGATTTGAGCTTGGTCGCCTCGGCGACTGTGTAGTCGAACGCGGCCGAGATGAGCTGCGTCATCTCGCCGACCCGTCCCTGGCCACGGGTTGACAGGCTGAGAGGCAAGAGCGTGACGTCTATTTTCTCCTGCCGGGCCACGGCGTCACCGATGGTCTCTGCCAACTCGGTCTTGCCGGAGCCGACGTCGCCGGCAAGCACGACAAGCGGCGGCCGCCGCCGCACCGTGTCGAGAAGCACGTCGGAATCGGGATGATGCTGCCGCGCCCAGGCCGCGAGCCCGGCCGGGTTGACGAGAAGACCTAAAATCTTTGTCAGACGGCTTTTCTGATCGTCGAGACCGACCAGACGCGCGAGGCGTGTCTGAGGGTCGAAGTCGGGGTAGGTTATGCGCCGTTCGAATAGCTCGTCGATTGTGGGCTTTGTGCTCATCATAAACTCCTCACGGTCGCGCGCTCGAGGGCCCTGCCACCGGATGAATAGGTGCGGTCACTGGCGAGGTAGCCGGAAATGCCGGGTTCTTCAGCGCCGCCGCGGAAGAAGGGCAACGTGCGCTTGAAGGCATCGCGTTCGGCCTGACTCAGTTGGTCCCAAGTGGCGCTGTAGGTCATGTAACTGTAGAACTTGGCGCCACCAATGTTGGCGCCCGGTCGTACGCGGCCCGGATCGTCATCACTAGCCGACGTACCGGCGAGGTCGCGTGCGGTATAGCGCAGCGTCGGTTCAATCCAATTGCTGCCCTTCTTGAAACCATAGGTGGCGGTCCCAAGATAGCCAGCTTTCAGCAGTTCAGTGGCCTCGACCTCAAATTCAGCAATCTTGTCGTCGGAAGGGCTGCCATAGAAGCGCTGCATGCGCTTCAGGTCGGTGGCGACCTTGGCGGCCATGTGCCGCGCATGGGTGACCGTGAAGGTCGCACTCTCAGTGTCGCTGTAACTCATAGACATGGGGCGACCTCATACCTGAAAGGAGGAACCGAAGACCTTCTGCCAATAGGCGACGGTCAGCTGTTTGTTGGGAGCGGCGAGCGCTGCGTCGATGGCGTCGCCTGCATCGAGAGCTGCCTCGACGATCGCATCGGCATTTGCCGCGGTGTAGAGCCGCGCCACATTGTTGACGGCGTTCACCGGATCGATGATCTGCACGGTGTCTGTGAATGTGCCTACCGACGATAAGGGGTAGTAGTCGCTGAACACAATGCGCTGTCGAAAGTCGGTCCGGGCGATGTAGGTGAAGAAATGCTGGAGGGCTTCGGGATAGTCGGAGAAATCCAGGCCGTCGTCGCAGAGCTTGGCGAGGATCATTTCGATCATGAAGGATTTGAAGCGGAAGCCGTCGCGCTCCTGCTTCATGCGCCGCGCCCAGAATTTCGCGAGGCGGACAACCTGCGCAAAGTGTTTTTCCTGGGCGCGCTTGCGCTTAGCCGCGAAATCCAAGTGGAGAGGAATGCTCGTTTTCAGGAATGAGCCATCGTCCTGGCTGACCAGGTTCCCATACCATTGGGCGTCGCCGTCGTAGAGGATTGGCACCACGTCGACGTCGAGCCCGCTCCCCCTGAAGGAGACCGTCACAGAGTAGGTCTGTGGTTGGACCTGGTCGGGGCTGAAATTCGGGAAGGCCTTGCGAAGTCGCTCCGCGAGATAGTCGAGCAGCGCCTTGATATCCTTCGGCGCATCGGCGCCACTGATATAGCAGGCGACATCAATGTCGTTGAGCGAGCGCAGGGCGGTGCCTTTGGCGAGGCTTCCAGACAGCATCATCTTCCTCAACGTGAAATCCGGATGTTGAGCGAGATAGCCTTCGAGCTTTTCGCGAAGGCGCCTCACCTGAGCTCGGTACTCATCGGCCTGCTGTTTGGGCAGATTGACGCGTTCTTGCGCGAAGCTGGCGATATCGCCATGTCCAACATGCATTCGTGTCATGCCCGCGCCCTCCCTGAAACATGGAAGAAGTCAGCCTTTTTGTGCCGGGATTTTTCTCGTGGCATTTTTTACCCTCGCCACCGGCGAGACCGACCTGCCGGGGATTTGTAATTGCTGGGATATGAGTTTGGAGATGCGCGCTCGGGCCAGTGCCTGAGACGCTTTTCATCGAATTCAATTTTTTTGATTGATGTCGCCGCATTCGCCTTCTTCAGGCAGGGCTATTGACATCCAGAATCGCTGAGCGTTTCCTCTCAGGTGTTAGTGATCCGGTTGTGTCACCGCTCTGCGTTGATCCAATCGATTTCATTTAAGCCGCCGGAGTTTGCCGCTCCGGCGGCTTTTCATTGATTGGCACTAAGGCTGTCATCCTCCTTTGGATACAATTTGATGCCGTCTCGGCGTCTCGTTTTGCCGACGGGAGCCTGAGCAATTTACCTGTCCGAAACCATATATGGTGCAATCGGATCAAATGTCAATCATTGATCAATGATGCTAGTTGATAATTCCACACGATACTCTATGTTTCGCCGTAGGGGCGGCCAGATGATGAGATAGCCAATGAGCGATTGGACCTTAATGAAGCAGCTTCCCAAGGCGTTTGAAGCGGCGTCACAGCTTCCGCCGGGGGTGTTTTCTGCAATTGCCAGCCGCATTGAGGACGCCATCGCAGATGGTTCGCGTGAGCACTTGGTCGAGATGCAGGACCAACTCTCAGGCTTGCTGAAGCTCTATGCCAGCAGATCAGCCGAGCAGGTGATTGAAGCAGTGCAAGGGTCGGCAGGTCCGGACTCCGCAGCAGCGACCGCCTATGCCCTCGGCCAGATAAATTTCGCGCAGCTTCTGACGGCGCAGGCCGGGACCCGTCGAGTGGAAGAAGCCTTTGCCAAGCTTGTCGAGGACCACGGCGATATCGTTCGTATGCTCATGTCACGCAATCTGACAGGATTGGAACTGGCCGAGGCGACCGGCCTTCGACCGGAAACAGTCAGTCGAAAGCTCAAGGTCATGAGAGAGGCTGGCATCTCGGATTACTACCGCGAGGGCACCAGCCTCTACAATTTCCTGACACCTGCGGCAAAGGCGCTGGCGCCAGACCTCCAAGGCTCGGATGAACCGCGCCACGGCGGGGCGGCGGTTCGGCGCGCCATCGTATCGCGGCAAAGCGCGCTTCAGACCCACATGCGCCACGCGCTCACATTCGCGCCAAACCCATCCCAAGCCGAATACGCAAAGGTTGGGTTATGACCGGCAGGATCGTGACCTTCTACTCCTTCAAAGGGGGAGTGGGACGCACAATGGCCTTGGCCAATATCGCCTTTTTGGCAGCCTTGAACAAGTTTCGGGTTCTCGTCATGGACTGGGACTTGGAGGCTCCGGGTCTGCCGTATTACTTTCGCGGGCTGATGGAAGGAGCCGACCTGAAGGATCTGAAGGAGGCGCCTGGCCTGCTTGACCTTGTGTGGAATTGGCGCAACGCGCTCGCGGAGGCCAGGTCCGCAAATCAAGTAGATCAGGTGCTGGAGGATCACCAGGACGGCCGCGCATTTTCTCCATTTGTCCGCCGGGTATTTACCAACGTCGACGGGGAGGGCGGATCCCTCGACTATCTGGGCGCGGGTAGTCCTCAAATAGATGCACCTGAGCGGTTACCTTATGAGGAAGCTCTCGCCCGCTTCTCGTGGCCTGATTTTTTTGAACATCATGCCGGCGGTGCGTTTTTGCAATCGATGCGTGACTGGGCCAAGGATGTCTACGATTATGTATTCATCGATAGCCGAACGGGCATGGCCGATGTCGCCGGTATCTGCACAATGCAAATGCCAGATGTCGTGACGCTGTGTTTTGTCTTGAATCGGCAAAATATCGATGGCGTGTCGAAAGTCGCGGCTGCGATCCGCGCTCGTCGGGAGGATCGCATCGAGCTGCGTGCGATGCCCATGCGTGCCGCCGGGGTCGGTGCATCTCTCGAAACGGATGCAACCGCGAGAGCGCAGCAGCAGCTGACCAAGATCGGCGGCTTTTCGACGGATGCTCTCCAAGACGATTTTCGCGCACTTTCCGTAAACGCGGTGCAGGATCTACCCTACTACGAGACGCTGGCGCCTTTCGTCGCGCAGGATCCGAATTTGGACTATCTTACGCTAAATTATATCAGGGCGGCCAACCACTTGTTGGAAGCCAATTTTGAAATTCCGGAGTTTGAACCGGACTGGATTTCGGTCATTCAGCGTCGCCTGCGTCCAACGCACGCCACCGTCGAATACGTTCTGAAACTGAGAAGCGCTGAACCGAGCAGGGCTCTCGATGAGCTTTCCCGGTTGATCGAAAACGCCGTCGAAGACGAAATTGACGGCGCCGAACTCGACGATGATTACGTATCGGCTCTGGTGGAGGCCGCGCTAGGACTTACTGACTATTCAGATGATCCATACGAAGCGGTGGAAATGCTGAATCGCGCGATAGATTTGCTTCGAGACCTGGAGAGCCGGCATCCGGAGAAATGGAAGACGTTGCTGGTTTCTGCGCTCGAGCGATGCCTGTCCGACCTAAATGCATATCTCGAACCCAGCGAAGAGCTTGCTCTTTTGGAAGAATTGGACGGTCTGCTCGCGACAGACGCGACATTGGCAGGACGGTTGCGCAGGATCTATAATCGCAGACGCACCGCGCGTATCTATATAAGCGAATTCGAGCCGGATCCGGCCAGCCAGACGGTGGGCGAGCTTACCAAGCTTTTGAAGGACATCAGAGAAATTGGCGCCGATGTTAAGCTGTCTAGTGATCAGATAGACGACATAATGGCTGCAGACGTCGATGTGTCGATGCTGCGTGGCGATATATCCCAGGCACAGAAAAATCATAAAAAGATGGTGGATGAATATAGAACTGGCCTGCGCAAGTTGGCGGGGTCTGCTACCGGTTTCCGTCCGGAACTCTTGAAGCTCCAATATGATCTGAACAGCCGTCTCGCTCGCTCGCCCGCGGAATTTGTCGGCAGCGAGGAAGCGGCTGGATACGCTCTCCAGGCCGCAAGAGGGGTAAGCTGGAGCGCAAGCGTCAATGCCATGGTCGGGCAGTTCGAAGATTTGGCACGGGCGGTGATGCGTTCAGAAAATGACGAGAATGTCTTCCAATTCCTTGATGCTGCCTTTGCCGACGAGCGACGAGGAAATGTCCAGTATGCCAACTACTACGGCAGACATCCGCGTTTCGCTTTGAATTTTCTTTCTGTTCTGGAGGATTTGGGAAAACGCCTCGTCAAAGGTAGCTATCCAAGAAAAGAAGTGATCAAGCGGCAAATGGCCGCTATGGCCACATCTATCTATTCAATCCTTGAGCGAAGACGACACACCATAAACGATAAAACCCGCTCGGATATTCGAGAGCGCGTGGAACGCGTCATGAATGTGGTTGCGCCCGACGATCAAAGCTGGAGATCGGCGCATGCGTTTTTGCAATCTCGACCGAAGAGATCGGAATGAATGATCTCGCCATGCTCCTTGCCGGCGGTGTCAGATGTCCGTCGGCTCTTTTCGTTGCATTGTGGAGGGCTGCCGAGGGTTGGACACCCAGCGAAAGGGCAACAGCGGATCCGCCAGGCGACCGCTTCAGCACGCGGCTCGACCGGGCGCTTGAATTGGACGATACCGAACAAGCGTACAACGCTGTCTTGAATGTCTTCGCAACGTCGGCCGGTTCAGAGGCTGCCTATCGCGGTCAGGTGCTGAGGCTGATGCGCGGGATCGACCAGCGTTTTCTAGCCATCCATCCTCGCAGCGTGGGCGTCATCCCTACGTCTGGAAGGCGACCCTCACTGCCTCGTTGGCTGGTGGAGGCGAGAGAGACTAGGGAGGTCACAGGGGCCTACTGGGATGACGGGCATTCCGTGCTGGTGCCGCGCGGCCCACTTTGCCGTCAGTCTCGTCATCCGGTCGCAGCAAATGCTGATACATTAGCCGACAGATTTGCCGCCTTGAGCCTTGCGGCGTCCGTCGTTGAGCACGATGGCCGCCGAATTCCCATAGAACATAAATTTGTTGCCGCAGACGCTGCACGGGGGATTGTGCCGTCGGCGGGTACCGGCAACGAGAAAGTGGCCTTCTTGCCTGTCGCTGAGGGTGACACCGACATTACAAAGTCCGAAATTCGGCGTGGACAGAATTCGTTTGTTGATTTCCGGATCGCCGGGCATCTCGATGCGGCGAAAGCTGTCATCGAAGCGCTGACTGCGGCGGGCTCCGTCGATATTGCGCTCGCCGCTGAGTTCGTCATGAGCGAGGACGATGCTGACCGACTGGCGCAAGGTCTGCTCAAGGCATCGGATACGCCCCGCGCCGTCATCTCCGGCTCGGGACCCACAAGAACATTGAAGGAAGGCCAATCCTTCAATGAGGCAAGGATTCTGAATGGCTTTGGAACGGAGATCTGGAGGCAAAAAAAGCTGTGGCCAGCTGGTATCACGCGTGACCTAGCCACTGCCTACGGGCTGTCGGACCCTGGCGTTGGAATGCTGCTTGAGGATAGTGCCAGTGGAGATCAAGTCCTTGTCGCCGACGCCGATGCGCTCGGACGTTGCGTCGTGTTCATCTGCCAGGATCTGCAGGCGCGTCCTTTGGCCGAGGACATTTTGCGAATGTATCAACCCGACTGGGTCTTCATACCTGTTATGGACTACGGGGTAGCGTCCGGTAGATGGATGCATCGTAGATCGGCGGAACTCAGTTCGGTATCGCAAGCCAGATTTCTCGTCAGCAGCAGCCTTACACTTGCCCGATGGCTAAAGATTGATCCGCTTCCTCCCTGTGGAATGGCGATGGGTCCGGCGGCTCCCGCGAACAGCGACGGCGGTCGGGTGGAAGACGACGAGCGAGCTGTCGCGTTTGCCTCTTTAGACTCGGCGTCAGCACCTGGTTTTGCGGTGTTGGTGTGGAGGTCGGGCAGTTGGGTAAGGACAAATGTGTCAACAACTGCATCCGCCCGATCGGCCCAATGATGATAATCTACGACTTTGGCGTTGTAGCGCCGCGTGTTATGCGGCTTGGCGCAACTGCGGTGCTGCGTCATGCGCGGGGCAATGACAATGCACCGAAATGGCTGTGCGACCTGCTGGCACGACGCCCCTACAAGGTCGCGGCCGTGGCCCTTGCCAACAAGATGGCTAGAATAATTTGGGCGCTGCTAATCAAAGGCGGTGTGTATCGAGGTATGTATCGAGCAAAGGGTGTCGTGAACCTCTGATCCGAATTCCAACGAAAACAGACTGATCGGCGCGGTAGCCGACAGCAGCAAGGTGCATGAAAAGACAATGATCCCGGGGGACGAAATCCCAAGAAGAATGAGGTCGCGGCGACATGCGCTTAGAGCGCGTTTGTTTGATTAACCCTTCATCTTGCGGACTTCATCGAGGCCAGCGGTCATACGCCGCACACAAAGGCCGGACATATGACCGCTCCCAATCCCTACGGCAGATATTGTCAAAATGCTCCTTGACACGCGGGCCGTTCCACATATGTCGACGCGCAGGCCTTTTCGTGACCAAGCCAAAAGTCCGTTGCTTCAGACTGCTGTCGCAGATGGAGTGGGTGGGCTTCTCAATCTCTTCGCGTAGCGTGATCTCTGCGGCGTATTTGACGCCAGATGTCCATCGGACCGCGATGAGAATATTTTCTCCTGCCCATTCTATGCTGCGATGTGCACCAGGAGGTTGTCGAGCGAGATCTTGTGCAGCCATGGCGAAGCGCATCCTCATCGTCGGTTTTGGTCGGATCAGAGCGACGGCCGAGGCGAATAAGATCAGACGGCGAGCAGGCGAATTTGTCGTTGAATGATCCAAAAAACGAGTTGGGCGAGGAACCCGTAGAGTTCGGTAATGTGGTTCAAATCAGAAAGTGGATACTGGCGAAGTTGCCCTTCACCGTTCCAGTATTCAACCGCAACGCGATACGCGGGAACAAGAGATCGCAATCCGTCAGGCGACCATTTCTTGTGAGCGAGATCACGCTCGTAGGATCGGGTGACGCACTAATCGGTCACACCAAGGCGCGCAGTTTCGGCTTTTCGGCTCGGTTGCGAGGCCATTTGCTGTCGGGCAGCGTGCCAGAGTTTATCGCCGGCAAGCATTCGATGGGCAACTCCCGAGCGGGAGCATATTCCCCATTTCTTCGGGATTTGTGCCTGTCTGAGCCCGTACGGGAGCGTCCATTTGTTAATGATCCCGAGCGGGAACATTGCCACTTGAAAGCCATTCCAACTTGAGCTATGCTCCCGCTCGGGAGCAATATGATGCCTGGAAAGCCGCCTAAATCTCATCCAAGACCGAGCACGCCTACCGCGATGGATTTAGCGCGCGCGGCTGCACAAGCGGGGGCGGCCCAGAATCTGGCCAAGCAACTTGCTGCGATCAACGCACCAATTGATGCGCTAAAGAAAGCCATCCCGGTTTTGCCCGCAACCAACCAGATCATCCAGGCCCCTCAAACGGCAGCTGACCTCGCCAAGGCGTTGTCCGGCTACAGCGCCTTGAGCGATCTGACCAAGAAACTCGCCCATCCGCTGCCCATGGTGAATATCAATTTGCCGGACATGTCTCGGACGATACAGGCGTCTTTACCGCGACCACTTCCGGACTTGCACCTGCGCGAAGAAAGCGCGGCGGTTGCCGACGAACCAGGAATGGTGACGAGGGCCAATCCCCCCACAAGCGAATTGCCCAGTATCGCGGTCAACTCGCCGGAAGACCTGGGGCTATTGCTCCGCAAAGTCCGCGAAAGGCGAAATCAGTCGCAGCAAAGTTTCGCCGATCTGGCAGGCGTGGGGCGCCGATTTGTCTCTGAACTGGAGAATGGCAAGGCGACCCTTGAGCTGGGAAAGGTCCTAAAGGTCATGCGCGCTGCCGGCATATCGATATTTGCGCGGAATCCACCGTAAGATGGAGCCGCTCGCACTCGACGTCCGCCTCGACGGCTATGACGATCCTGTTGGTGTCCTCGTTCGCGATGACCAAGGAGCGGTGGCGTTTGCCTACAAGGAAGAATATGTATCCGCTGCGGATGCCACTCCGCTATCGCTATCCCTGCCGCTTAGCGCTGAGCCTTACGAAGACGTCGTTACCCGGCCATTCTTCGACAATCTTCTCCAGGAACGCGATTCAGCGCTCACCGACATCATGGCGCGTGAGGGACTATCACGCGACGACATAGCTGGCTTGCTTTTTCACCTTGGAAAGGATTGCGCTGGAGCCTTGTCGGTTCTGCCGATCGGAGCTCCCCCGGTGAAAGTGCCAGGAGACTACGATCACGACTACACAGCAATATCGCCGGAGCGACTGGAAGCGATCGTTGACTCGCTTCACAAACGTCGGCGCCTGCCACAGGGTACAGAAGACCCATCGCCGTTGGCAGGCATGCAAAGCAAGATCGCGTTGACATTGTTGCCAGACGGCCGACTCGCTGAGCCCAATCCCGGCACAGGCGCACCCACAACGCATATCCTGAAGGTTCCTGACCAGGAGCATCTTCAGGATGCTCTGCTTGAGGCCAAGGCAATGAGCCTTTCGCAGGTGCTTGGCTTCGAGACGGCCGAGGTCGTTGTGACGCCTATAGCAAAAATCGACGCACTGCTCGTCACGCGCTTCGACCGCGGCCTGGATGGACAGGGCAGGATCGTCCGAATCCATCAGGAGGATTTCGCCCAGGCGCTCGGCTTGCCGGCATCATTGAAATACGAACGACGCGGTACGGAAGGCCGCCGATTTGATGCTGCTGGCATCCGCAAGATTCTGGAAGCGACCGACGATCCGGCCGGCGAAAAGGACAGGTTCATCCGGGCTACCCTCTTCGATCTGCTGATTGGCAACACCGACGGGCATGCGAAAAACTTCGCACTCCTGTTTGACAGGGGACGCAGTCTCCGTGTCGCCCCTCGCTACGATATCCTTCCAACACGGCTGGATGACAGCCTGACCAACGAGCTCGCGTTCCGCATCGGTTCTGCGCGAAGGCTTGAGGAAATCGCGATCCAGGACTTCGACGGGTTTCTTCGGGTCATGGGAATCGATAGCGGTCCCGCTCGCCGTCGCCTTCGAGTGCGCTACAGCGATGAAATCGCGTCTGCCCTCGCTGCTCGTCTGGACGAACTCAACGAACACGGCATGAAGAGGTTTGCCGACTTGATTGCCTCGAACATTAGAGCTCTGCTCGGAAATTTGGAAGTCGATGTTCCAGAGGCAGCGAAGGAGCGCGATGCCTTCCTCGGCCATGCAGGAGGCTGGCTCCTCAGCTAAAACCCGGAACCCCAGGATCGCGCTTCATAAGAGATCTGATCTCTCTTGGCATTTAAATGGCAGAATGTCCGACGACCCGGATTTCGAGTACCTGATTGTCGATTCCACCATCAAGTCATTGGCCGCTCTCGTGGCGGCCTGAGCACCAAAACTGCATCAGCTTCGTCCGAGATAGCCCGCGATTGAAAACGAACCGCCTCACCCCGAGCCATTCCGTTGATGCGGTTGCATTGCTGTCTCAGCAAAGTGCGTCGTCCACATTGAAGACGCGTCCCGCCAAGCTCCATTATTCGCCGATGTTGATTTCCGCCGAGAAGTTCTCGGTGGAAATCAACAGGCAGGTGCCTCCGTAGGACACTCAAGATGCTGCTGAAGCGGAATCGGACCTTGGTCTGATCTCCAGTGCCTTGGGAAATCGCAGTCTCGAATTCGCGGCTGGAGAAGAGCTTCCGCAGTTCGTCCTTCAGTGCATCTTTGATCCGCATCAACCGATCGAGTTGCCCCGGGCTGATGAATCGTCTTTTTCGACCCCGACGCCGATGTGAAGATATCGAGCTGCTCGTCATCCTGACGAGTCGATAGACCATCCAACAACCATTTGTTTGGATCGAGCGCCGCCTCAGGATCTTCGAGTTGCCGAGCGAAGATGCGGGACACGTCATCGTCATGCGCCAGCATATCATCATGTATGGGCGACAGCGCGAGCCCTGCGAGCCCCAAGGCGAGAAGCACGGCGCTGGTGGCAAGGCGTCCGCCAAACCGCTGGATGCTGTCTCCGACCCGTGGCGAAACGATGCCACCGACCTGCAATCCGAGCGACAGACCGCCGACGACTCAGACCAGCGGCTAAGCGGTATCGGCAGATATTGGCCGCGCCAGAACCGCAAGCGGCAGGCTTGGCGGCTGATATGTCGATGGCGATGCGTCCTCGGCGGAGACGGTCACGCCGCGACCTCGCAACCGCATCCCTTCTTGCCTTCGTTCTTCGCCATCGCACCCGCGACACAGCAGGCGTCGGCCCTGTCCGGCGAGAGACCGCCGCAGCATCCGGCCGGGGCGTCCTTCTCCACGAACGAGGTGACGCAAACGCCTGTCTCCGGGAGGACGAGGTGGACGTTATCGGCCGCGGCCGCGTCGCCAGCGAGCGCCGCTGCAACGGAGCGGACCTGCTCGTAGCCAGTCAGCAGCAGGAAGGTGGGCGCGCGGCCATAGCTCTTGATGCCGACCGTGTAGAAACCCGGCTCGTGGTGGGCAAGTTCGCGATGACCGTGCGGCGGCACCGAGCCGCAAGAATGTTCGTTCGGGTCGATCAGCGGCCCGAGCGCCTTGGTGCTTTCAAGCCATGGATCGAGATCCAGGCGCAGTTCGCGCGTCAAAGACAGATCCGGCCGCTGCCCGGTCGCGGCAACGATGCGGTCGACAGGGCCGATCGTGCGCGGACCATCGGCCGTTTCGCCGTCGATCATGAATCGGCCGTGTTCCTTGCGGATGGCGAGGATCGCAAAGGCGACGATAAGCGGGACGCAACCACTTTCGACCAGGTTGCGCGTTTCCGCTCCAAGCTCGCCGCGCGCCGGCAACTGGTCGGCATCGCCGCCACCGTAAATCCGCGCGAGATTGGTGCTGCGAGCCGCCCAAATCGCCTTCGTTGCCGGCTCGGCTTCCGCAAGGCGGGCGAGATCGAGTAGGGCATTCGCGGCCGAATGGCCGGCGCCCACGACCAGCGTGGCTCGTCCGGCATAGACGTCACGGTCCCGGCCAAGGACATCGGGAATGCCGTAAGCGATGCTGTCGGCGAACTCGGCCTCGCCATCGGCCGGCAGGCCGCTCGCGCCCAGCGGGTTCGGCGTCTCCCAAGTGCCGGAGGCGTCGATGACCGCCTTGGCGAGGTCGCGGCGCATGCCGATCGGAGTCTTCACCATCAGCACGAACGGCCGCTCCTCGCGGCTATGGCACACGACCTTGTCTATGCCAAGCCGGGAAATCGCCACGACTCGGGTATCGGTCTCGATGATGGACGCCAGTTCAGGCGTCGCGGCGAGAGGCTCGAGATAATCGCGGACGATCTCGCGTCCCGTCGGAAACACATCGGCGGGTGGCATAGTCCAACCCTGACGCTCGAGCAAGGCGACCGACGCCGGGTCGACGCAATAGCGCCATGGCGTGAACACGCGGACATGGCCCCAGTCGCGCAGATTGGCGCCAACCTCTGAGCTTGCTTCATAGAGTTTTGCGGGCACGCCGCGCTGGGCGAGATGTGCAGCGGCAGCGAGACCGATTGGACCGCCACCGATGACGGCTACGGGCAGGGATTCAAGCGTTAGGGTCTGCATGTTCGGTCCTTCCGGGATCATCGAAATAGTAGATAAAAAGAGAGGCACCTACGCGACGGCCTCCTCCGGGCTCCAGGCGCAGCCGGCATCCGCACAGCATTCGTCGGCGAGGAAGCCGATGAGACCATTCATCGCCGGATAGTTCGCCCGGCAGATCAGCGTTGTGGCCTGCCGCTCCTGGGTCAGCAGCCCCGTCGTGATCAGCCTTTGCAGATGGTGCGAGAGCGTCGAGGCCGGAATGCCGAGCTTCTCCTGAAGGCGGCCGACGGATAATCCGGCATCGCCTGCACGCACCAGGGTACGATAGAGCTGAAGCCGGGTCGTATTGCCGAGAGCTTCGAGCTGCTTTGCTGCTTGTTCGAGATTCATGGAAATAAGCTACGACTCGAAACTCACAGGGTCAACGGCTATTTCCGTGATTATCGAATTAATGCGCTCGCTCGTTTTCCGCCAGCCGTGCGCTCACCCGCCCGTTCTAGTCCGAGTCTTTCGCGCGGTTCACGATCCAGACGACAGACAGCATTTCTGCGATCGCCGAGGGGACCATCCCGCGGCGCATCTCGCTGGCTGGCGCGGCATTTTGCGTGCCGATGCGTTAATGGTTATGGCGATCTCTATGCGACGGGTCGTCAGCCGACGCCTGTTCTGGAAGCAGGTTGCTGCACAGCCGGCGCAAGGTGTTCGAGTTGGCCGATGTCGAAGCGGCGGCGCGCAAGAAGGCGCGCGGCGAGAAGCCCAACCTGGTCTATCGGCTCGCGGTTGAAGCCGTGAAGCGCATCAATGCCCTGTTCCATATCGAGCGCAGGATCAGCGGCCTGTCGTCGGCCCAACGCCATGCCGTGCGCCAGGAGCGGAGCCTGCCGCAAGTCGCCGAACTGGAGCGCTGGATGATCGTAACCGCCCGGTTGTAACCGCCTGCCTGATTTCCGGTTGATGACCTATGACACGTATTTAGCGACGTCGTTTGCGACGTGTCTTAGGTGGGGATTGCGATGCGTGTCGAGATTCTTGGCGAGGAACGGCGGCGGCGCTGGAGCGACGAGAAGAAGCTCGAGATCGTCATGTCGGTTGGCATCGACGGTGCGACGGTGACTGAAGTTGCGCAGCGGCATGATGTGACGCGGCAGCAGATTTACACCTGGTGGCGTGAGCTGAGGAGGAAAGGTCTCCTGTTGCCGTCGGCGGGTCCTGTGTTCCTTCCGGTGGACATGTCCGTCGCGCGGAGCACGCCCGGTATGCGCAGGGGATGCCGAGGGCTTGTCCGGCATGGTCGAACTGCAGTTATGCTGCGGACGGAGCCTTCGCTTAACAAGGACATCGAAGCCGCCATTCTGGCGCAACTGATCCGTGCGGACGAGGCGGTCATGATCTGGCGTTGGGACTGTCAGGAATTCTGTGCGTGAGGCCGGTTTCGTCACTGGTTGACGAAC
>CAZBBT010000041.1:0-23050 GCA_964490065.1 uncultured Mesorhizobium sp.
GCAATGTCGGCATGGCGTTCCGGCTGACCTTCCTGAACAAGTGCGACGAGCTGGAACGGCCGGTGGTGGCCGAGTTCTACCAGCGCGCCTTCGGCGAGGATCTGCCCGAAAGCGCCGCCAACGTGGTGCTGGGGTAGATGGGGGAAAAGCTCAGCAATCTTTTTTATACAATCGTCGGCGGCCTCATAGTCGCTGCAGGTACATATTTCTTCTTTTCACCAACTGGTGCGGTTACGCCAACGCTAGATATTCAATATCGATATTGGAATATCTCCGGACTTCCATCAATAATTTCTGACATTTTTTTAGAAAGGCTGGATTTTACGCCGCCAGATGGCGGAAAAATCTCTGACGATGAAAAAAGACGTGTAAAGTCTGTCATAAACGACTCTCAAAAATATAACTATATATATCAAGCGTTCTTTTCATCTTTAAATCGGATTGAAATATTTAATCAGACCGACACAAGAATTAGTGATATTGAGATAATAAATCAATATGAGAACCCTATGTATCTTCTTAATGAAAGCTCTCCGGGTGTTTTCTTAAAGATCGAAAAGAATGAAAGACATAAGCTCGATTTTATTGACCCGAGCTCTAAACTTTTTTTAGTCGTATTTTCCTCAGATGTGTCGGAATACAGGCCTGAGCCAAACGTTGTTATTTTGGCGGGTGGCAAGAGGCAACCTATAGATTTGCCTGTATCTTCAATGTATGAAAGCGAGCCATTCGCAACTCTTGCAAAGTATCCATTTTGGACAAGTATCATATTTGCTTCTGGAATAGTCGCGTTGTTTGCTTTGGTAGTTGGCCTCTTCGTGGAGAGTCTGAAAAAAATATCTCCCGATTTGCGTTGGAAGCTGACGTCTAAGACGGAATACGAAAATGGCAAGAAGCTGGTCGAGTTTTATGAGAGCTCGGCCGCAAAACAGAAAGCTTCTAGCGACTAATGCCCGGACCCGGCGACAACACGCGAAACAGGCCGAAGAACGGCTCCGACACCGACGTCTTCAAGCGCTCGATGACGGTGTGCATGCGCGCGATTTCCGGCGACAAGGAACTGGAAGTCGGCTTCGCCAAGGACCGGCCGGCGCTGGCCGGCAGCCGGGCGCGCCTGCCGGAACTGCCGAAGAAGCCCTCGAAGGCCGACATCGCCATCACCCGCGGACTCGGCGATTCCATGGCGCTCAAGCGCGCCTGCCACGACCAGCGCATTCACCTGAAACTGGCGCCCGAGGGCAAGCAGGCGCGCGCCGTGTTCGACGCGGTCGAGCAGGCTCGGGTCGAGGCCATCGGCTCGCGCATGATGGCCGGCGTTGCCGACAACATCACCTCCATGCTGGAGGACAAATACGCCAAGGCCAATCTCGTCGACGTCAAGGACAAGGCCGATGCGCCGCTCGAGGAGGCGCTGGCGCTGATGGTGCGCGAAAAGCTCACCGGTCGTCCCGCGCCGAAAAGCGCCGAACGGCTGGTCGAGCTGTGGAAGCCCTGGGTCGAGGACAAGGCAGGTGCCGATCTTGGCCATCTTGCCGAGAACCTGACCGACCAGAACGCCTTCGCCCGCGTCGTGCGCGACATGCTGGCTTCGCTGGACATGGCCGAGGAACTCGCCGACGACCAGGACAGCGAGGACACCGACGACAGCGAGGAGAACCAGCCGCAGGGCGAGGAGCAGAGCGAGGAAGGCGGCGAGGAGGATTCAAGCGGCGACGACCGGCAATCCGATGACGCCGAAGCCTCCGACGACGACCAGCAGGCGGCCGAGGCCGAGGCGACCGACGCCACCTCCGAGGATCTTGCCGACGAAGAGGAAGCCGACGCCGAGACGCCGGGCGAAGCCAGGCGCAACGACAATCCCTTCAACACGCTGTCGAAGGACATCGACTACAAGGTGTTCACCACCCAGTTCGACGAGACGGTCGGCGCCGAGGAATTGTGCGACGAGGAGGAACTCGATCGGCTGCGCGCCTTCCTCGACAAGCAGCTCGCTAACCTTTCGGGCGTCGTCGGGCGGCTCGCCAACCGGCTGCAGCGCCGGCTGATGGCGCAGCAGAACCGGTCCTGGGACTTCGATCTCGAAGAGGGCTATCTCGACCCGGCGCGGCTGGTGCGCGTCGTCATCGACCCGATGCAGCCGCTCTCCTTCAAGCAGGAGCGCGACACGAAATTCCGCGATACGGTCGTCACTCTGGTGCTCGACAATTCCGGCTCGATGCGCGGCCGGCCGATCACGGTCGCCGCCACCTGCGCCGACATCCTGGCACGCACGCTGGAGCGTTGCGGCGTCTCGGTGGAAATCCTCGGCTTCACCACCCGTGCCTGGAAGGGCGGGCAGGCGCGTGAGAAATGGCTGAAGGACGGCAAGCCGCCGAACCCCGGCCGCCTGAACGATCTGCGCCACATCGTCTACAAGTCGGCCGACGCGCCGTGGCGGCGCGCCCGGCGCAATCTCGGCCTGATGATGCGCGAGGGCCTGCTCAAGGAAAACATCGACGGCGAGGCTCTTCTATGGGCGCACCAGCGGCTGATCGGCCGGCCCGAGCAACGCAAGATCCTGATGATGATCTCCGACGGCGCGCCGGTCGACGATTCGACGCTGTCGGTCAATCCGGGCAACTACCTGGAGCGGCATTTGCGCGCCGTCATCGACCTGATCGAGACGCGCTCGCCGGTCGAACTGCTCGCCATCGGCATCGGCCACGACGTGACGCGCTACTACCGCCGCGCCGTCACCATCGTCGACGCCGAGGAACTCGCCGGCGCCATGACCGAGCAGCTCGCTTCGCTGTTCGGCGAGGAGAGCGCACGCGAGACACGGCGCGGCGGCTTCCGGCGGGCTTCTTAGTGATCGAGAACGGCTTTGGTGGGACGGAGAGAGGGCCAAGCTCTGCTCTCGCCAGGCTTTCGGCCGTCTTTTTCCTATTCCTGGCCGGCGCTGCTTCCGCCGATCAACGTCCCGCCGTCGAGCCCATCGACATCTCCACGCGCCCGATCACCCAGTTCCACCCCGGCCACGGCGAAAAAAAATTCGGTTCGTTCGAATTCGTCGGCGGGCTGGAAATGACGAGCTCGTCCTCCGATCTCGGCGCGCTGTCGGCATTCCGTTTCCTGAAGCCCGGCAGCGATTTCATCGGCGTCGCCGATACCGGCTTCTGGTTCTTCGGCAGCGTCGCCCACGACGAGGACGGGCGTCCGGTGGGGATCGGGAACTTCCGCATGGAACAGATGGTCGACGATCAGGGTCGGCCGATCGGCGAGAAATGGAATGTCGACGCGGAAGGGCTCGGCATCAAGGACGGCATCGCCACGGTCGGCTTCGAACGCGAGCATCGCGTTGCCCAGTTCAAGATCGAGCCGGGTGGCATGAAGACACCCATAGGGCAACTCGACTTCGTGGTGCCGAGGCGGGAACTACGGCAGAACCGCGGCTTCGAGACAGTGCTCTATTCGCGGCCGAACGGGCCACTCGGCGGCGCGCTGGTCATCGTCTCGGAAAAGAGCCTCGACGAGCAGGGCAACATTTTCGGTGCGATCGTCGAAGGGCCGGGCAGGGGCATCTTCACGGTCAAGCGCGACGACGGCTTCGATATTTCCGACGGCACCTTCCTGCCGGACGGCGACCTGCTTCTTCTGGAGCGCAGCTACACGATGGCCAGCGGGCTGAGAATGCGCATCCGGCGTATCGCGGAAAAGGATATCGTCAAGGGCGCGGTGCTCGACGGACCGGTGCTGATGCAGGCCGACATGCGCTACCAGATCGACAATATGGAAGGCATCGACGCGTGGACGCGCGCCGACGGCCAGATCATGGTTTCGCTGATCTCGGACGACAACCATTCTATCCTGCAGCGCAACCTCTATCTGGAATTCCTGCTGCACCGGGATTGAGCTATCCGGTGCGGCCCAATAGGCGGGCGCAAGATCGCCGTTGCTTTCCCATCGAGACTATTGACCGTTCGCCCAAAACAAAACCCGCTGGACTTTCGTCCAGCGGGCTCGGAACCGGCGGCGCGAGGTCGCGCCAGGCGTCGGCTCTGCTTTCTTCGCCGATATCGCTTAGATCGCGGCGCGGGCGACGCGCTCGATATCGGAGCGGCTGATGCCGAGGTCGTTCAGCTCGCGGGCATTGAGACGGCTCAGCTCGCGGACGGTCTGGTTGTAACGGCGCCAGTTCTTGTAGCTGCGGATCAGGTTCATTTTCTATCTCCAAGCGGTTCGGTTGTTGAATTCGATGCCGCTCAGATAGGCAATCCTGCCTAGGAAATGAACAGACGTTTTTGCATGGCAACAATGCTTTTGTGCATTGCAACATTAAGGAGCGGTAAACGTCGACATGAAAGCGAAAGGTGCCGCCTTTGCAGGCAGTTACGCTCAGCCGACGTCGAGCACGATCTTGCCGATATGCTCGCCCTCCTCCATGCGCTCATGCGCCCGCCAGGCCTCCTTCAGCGGGAAGATCATGTCCATGACGGGGGCGATCCTTCGGGCTGCGAGCAGCGGCCAGACCTGCGCCTCCAGCGCGGCGGCGACGGCGCCCTTGAACTCCACCGAGCGGGGCCTCAACGTCGAGCCGGTATGGACGAGACGCTTCACCATCAGCTTGGAGATGTCGGCATTGGCCTTCGCGCCGCCCTGCGTGGCGATCTGGACGATGCGCCCCTCGACCGCGGCAGCGTCGTAGTTGCGGCTGACATAGTCGCCTCCCACCATGTCGAGGATGACGTTGACGCCCTTTCCGCCTGTGGCGTCCCTGGCCACGGCGACGAAGTCCTCTTCCCGGTAGTTGACGGCGCGGTCGGCGCCGAGGCCGAGGCAGGCCTCGCATTTTTCCTTCGACCCTGCGGTGGTGATCACATAAGCGCCAAGGGCGGAGGCGAGCTGGATCGCCGTGGTGCCGATGCCGGACGACCCGCCATGAACGAGGAGAGATTCGCCCTCCTTCAGCCCGCCGCGCTCGAAGACGTTGTGCCAGACGGTGAAGTAGTTCTCCGGCAGCGCGGCCGCCTCCGTATAGGTGAAGCCGGCGGGGAGCGGCAGCGCGTGGCTGGCATGCACCCGGACATATTCAGCATAGCCGCCGCCGGGGGTCAGCGCGCAGACCTGGTCGCCGAGCCGCCAGCGCGCGGCATTCTCGCCAAGCGCCACCACTTCGCCGGCCGCTTCGAGGCCGGGCAGGTCGGATGCGTCGGGCGGTGGCGGGTAGGCACCCTTGCGCTGCTGCACGTCGGGGCGGTTGACGCCGGCCGCATGGACGCGAATCAGGATCTCGCCCGGACCGGGCTCCGGCAGCGCGCGCTTCTCCGGTTTCAGCACCAGCGGCCCCCCGGGTTGGGAAATGGCCACCGCCGTCATCCTGGCCGGCAGTGCGTGCGCGTTCGTCATGTGCTTTCGTCCCCTTTGTTCATCGAAGGGTTTTGATCCGCTCCCCCGCCCTATGTATGCTGATTGGCAAGACAGGCAAAGCCAATCGAAGGAGTCCGGAAACAGATGGCGATCTTCGACGACGAACCGCGAAAGAAGCAGAAACCGCACGAGATCGGCCAGGATCTGTCGCTGCTGTCGGTCGGTGAACTCACAGAACGCATCGATCTTTTGCGGGCGGAAGTCCGCCGCCTGGAGACCGAACTCGCCACCAAGGATCAGACCAAGTCGGCGGCCGAGGCGCTGTTTCGCCGCGGCTGAACGGATGTAGGCGGGCCGCCTCCGAAAAGCCCGAAACGCCATGTTGGCAGCACTCTTCACCAGAACGATTTCCTGACCGGACGATTCGATGTTCGCAGCCTACCGCTCGATCCTCTCTTTGCTTCGCGGCACCGCCTTCCTGCTTGCCGCGTCGGGCCTGCACGGGCTGCTGCTGCCGCTGCGCGGTCAGGCCGAGGGGTTTTCCACCGCCGCGCTCGGCTTGATGGGTACGGCTTGGGCCAGTGGCTTCGTCGCCGGCTGCTACTTCGCGCCACGCATCGTGCGCCGCGCCGGCCATGTGCGCGCCTTCGGCACCTTCGCCGCATCGGGCGCGATCATCGCGCTGCTCACCGGCCTGATCATACACGAATACGCCTGGATCCTGCTGCGCGCCTTCACCGGCTTCACCATGGCCGGCGCCTTCATGATCATCGAAAGCTGGCTGAACGAGAAGGCCACCAACGAGAACCGCGGCACCGTCTTCGGCCTCTACATGATGGTGACCTATGCCTCCATCATGGGCGGCCAGATGATCGTCGCCGGCGGCGACGTCCATTCCGCCTCGCTGTTCATGATAACCGGCATCTTCTTCTGCCTGTCGCTGATCCCCACCGCCGTCTCCACCCAGTCGACGCCAAAGCCGCTGCAGGACGTCAAGCTCGACCTAAAGGGACTCTATATCAATTCGCCGGTATCGGCGGTCGGCTGCCTGCTGATCGGCATCGCCAACGGCGCCTGGGGCACGCTGGGCGCCGTCTACGGCGCGCGCATCGCCATCCCGACGCCGGCCATCGCCCTGATGATGAGCCTCGTCGTCATCGCGGGTGCTGCCATGCAACTGCCGGCGGGGCGCATCTCCGACAAGACAGACCGCCGCTACGTGCTGGCCGGGGCAGGGTTCTGCGCAGCTTTCTTCGCGCTCGTCATCTTCCTGTTCCAGCCGCAATCGGCGACGCTAGTGCTGATCTTCGCCGCCTGCTATGGCGCCTTCGCCTACACGCTCTATTCGATCGCCGTGGCGCATGCCAACGACCACGCCGACGCCGAGGATTTCGTCAAGGTCTCGGGCGGCCTGCTCATGCTCTACGGTTTCGGCACCATGATCGGGCCGTTGCTTGCGGCCGCCCTTATGGGACTCAGGCCGGAGGGCCTGTTCCTGGCCACCGCCTTCGCGCATCTGGCGCTCGCCGGCTACACGCTGCTGCGCATCCGCGCCCGTGCGCCGGTGCCGATCGAGGATCGCGATGCCTTCACGACACAGCCCGCCGAACGGGCGCTGACGCCCGAGGCGGTGCGCCTCGACCCGCGCACCAGGACCGAAACCAGCGGTTGAGATTTTTCGCGCTTTGCCGCACAAAGAGGCATGACGCCTGCCGACGCCTTCATCGCCATTGCCGATCCCAATCGTCGTCATTTACTGGAAGAGTTGCGGCGCGGCCCCAAGACGGTGAGCGAACTCGCTTCGGGGCTTCCGGTGTCGCGTCCGGCGGTCTCGCAGCATCTCAAGGTGCTGCTCGACGCAGGCCTGGTCAGCGCGCGGGCGGAAGGCACCCGGCGCGTCTATGCCGTTGCCAATGGCGGCTTCTTCAAGCTCAATCTCTGGCTCGATCAGTTCTGGGAAGTGTAGTCTTCACGCTTGCCAACTCGGGCGGTCCTGCACCCGCTCCAGCCAGCGGTTGACGTTCTTGAGGTCAGCCGGGACGGCCATGCCGAAGGCGTTGCCCAGCCAGGCGACGACCGAGCCGGTGATGTCGGCGACCGAAAATTCCTCGCCGGCGAGGAACGGCCGCCCGTCGGCCATCTCGCGCTCCAGCCATGCCCATTTGCCGGGCACCGCCGCGCGCTGCGCTTCGGCGAAGGCGGGGAACTGTGGGACGCGCCCGGCAAAGAACGGATCGGAATGCAGCGCGACGTCGCCCACCGTGCCGAACAGTTCGATCTCGGCGCGACGGTTCCACATCTCGATCTTGCCGCAGGAGACCGGATCGGTGCCGAACAGGGCAGGCGCCGGCCGCAGCGCTTCGAAATAACGGCAGATGGCGATCGATTCGGTGATGACGGTGCCGTCTTCCAGTTCGAGAACCGGAACCTGACCAAGCGAATTGAGCTTGAAAAAACCCGGCGCCTTGTGCTCGCCCTTCATCAGGTCGACATCGACCTTGGGCACGTCGAGACCTTTCTCCGCCAGGAAGATGCGCACGCGGTAGGAGTTCGGCCCGACGCCGCAATGCAGCTTGACGTCCTGCTCGGTGTGCGTGCTCATGGCATTCTCCTTTTTTCTCGGGACAGGTGCTCTCCGGCTGATTGCGGATCGATCCTCGAGGCGGCTGACGACCCGCCGTCTCAGCCGTCGTTGTAGGGGAAGAACTTGAAATAGGGGGCCGCCTCCTCGATGACACGGACAGCGGAGGGACGGGCAAGCAACCGGTCGTGATAGGCGGCGAGGTTCGGCCGCTCGGTGCCGAACGGCTCGACCTTGTTGGCGTAGAACAGGGCCGGCATGGCGGCGCAATCGGCCATGGTGAAAGCTTCGCCCATCGCCCATTCCTTGCCCTGCATGTCCTTTTCGATCACGGCGTAGGATTCGCGGATCTGGACACGGGCCTGCTCCACGCCGAATGGGTCGGACTGGCCTTCGGGCCGCAGCCGGTCGGTAACCACCTTCTGCATCGGCTGGTGGACGTAGAAGTCATAGAAGCGATCGGTGAGCCGGATCTGGCGGGCAAGGTTGCCCTTGCCGACGAGGTCGACCGGGCCGGGATAGTGCTCGGCCAGATACTCGATGATGATGGAGGATTCCGGCACCAGCCGGTCACGGTCCCTATCCTGCAGCACGGGAAATTTCCCCGCAGGCCACAGTCTGAAGAAAGCGTTGCGCGATTCCTCGTTGCCGAGGTCGACGATATTGCCCTCGAACGGCGTTCCGTTCTCGTAAAGAGCCATAAGCGGCTTCCAGCAGAAGGAGGCCAGCGGGTGAAAGTGCAGGACCAGAGACATTCTCTCCTCCTTCGCATGGCGAGCGTGCGACCAAATCCGATTGCATTTCGCAACTGGATGGACCATAATATGCCGATTTAATATTGCAACTGGTTTTTCGAGGAAGACCGAATGGCCATGGATATCCGCTCCGGCTGCCCGATCAACCTGTCGCTGGAAGTGTTCGGCGACCGCTGGAGCCTGATCATCCTGCGCGACATGGTCTTCGGCGGCCGCCGGCATTTCCGCGAACTGCTCAACGGCTCGCTGGAAGGCATCGCTTCCAACATCCTGGCCGACCGCCTCAAGCGCCTTTTGGAATTCGGCATGCTGACCAGAGCGGACGACCCCACCCACAAGCAGAAGGCGATCTACAGCCTGACGGAAATGTCGATCCAGCTCGTCCCGATCATGGTCCAGCTCGGAGCCTGGGGGCGTGTCTGGCTGCCGGTCAGCGAGGAGCTGGCGATCCGTGCCGAGCTTCTGGAAAAGGGCGGACCGGCGATGTGGCGGCGCTTCATGGACGAGTTGCGCCACGAGCATCTCGGTATCGGCGCGGCGCCCGACCCTGCCGCCACGGTACGCGCCGAACTGCAGGCCGGCTATGAGGCCGTCGTTGCCCGGAAGGCCATGTCCACCTCCTGAAGCCCTGGCATTTACGTCGGTGGAGCGAGGCGGGCTACGTCGCTTGTCGTGCCGCGCATCGAGCAGTCATCCCGATCGGCACGTTTCCCAGGCGGCATACAGGTCGCCGGGCATAAAAGATTTGACGTATGAAAGCCGGAAAACATAGATTATCCGGGTATTTGGAAATTTAACAGGATAGCCGGCTACAGATTGAAGAGAGCTGACCGGGATCACAAAGGGAGGAGAGGCGGATGAATGGATTCGATCGCAGGACGTTCCTGAAACTGGCGACGGGAAGCGCCGGCGTGATTGGCATGCCGGGTCTTTTGCCAGCAGCGCTCGCCGCGGACGCCGACGCGCTGGAAAAGGCGCAGGCCGAAGGGCAGGCCGTGTTCTACGCCAACATCACGGCGGTCGAGCCGATCATGGAGGCCTTCGCCAAGGCGACCAAGGTCAAGGGCGAATACACCCGCATCTCCTCCTCGAAATTTATCCCGACCATTCTAACCGAAGCGGGCGCCGGAAAGCTTCTGGCCGACGTGGTGCAGGCACCGCGGCCGATGATCGAGCTTCTCGACCAGAACAAGGTGCTGCTGTCCTATCGCTCGCCTTCCGCCGAAGGCTATCCGGCCTGGGCGACCGAGAAGGAGACGATGACCCATTTCGGAGTTGAGTACGTCTCCTATCTCTACAACACCGACCAGGTGAAGCAGGCCGATGCGCCGGCAAAATACGAGGACCTTGCCGATCCGAAATGGAAGGACAAGATCGTCATGGCGAACCCGGCCACGCATGCTTCGACCATCGGCTGGCTCGTGGCGCTGAAGGACCAGGTCTTCAAGTCGGAAGCCGACTGGCGCGAGTTTTTGAAAGGCCTGGCAGCGAACCAGCCGATGTTCGTGGAGTCCTTCGGGCCGACGCCGGCGCCGGTTGCCTCGGGCGAAAGGCTGATCGGCATCTCCATGCCGAAATACATCGTCACCAAGGCACCGGCGCCGCTGGACTGGGGTCCGCGCTCCGGACCGCTGTTCGGCACCGCGCGCACCATCGCGCTCACGGCAAACCCGCCCCATCCCGAGGCGGCCAAGGTGTTCATGGACTATTGGCTCAGCAAGGAGGCAATGGAAATCCTCGCCAGCGAGGTGGGCGAATACGTTCTCGCACCGGGCGTGTTCCCGAAGATCGACGGCATCGACAAGGTAGAGGTGAAGCCGGTCCGCGACCTTTCGGACGACGAGTTCAAGACCTGGGGTCGCGAATTCGCGGACATCTTCGCCGCGCACTGAGGACAGCCGAATTCATCCACGAACCGGGCGATGCGCCGGCGGTAAAGCCGCCGACGCATTGCAGCTGACAGGCAGCGAGCGCGGGAAATACTGAATGGAAATCGAGATCGAGGGCCTGTGCAAGTTCTTCACCTCGGAAGGCAAGACCGTCTCCGCGCTCGATCATGTCGACCTGACCATCCCCGCCAACACCATATTCACGCTTCTGGGGCCGAGCGGCTGCGGCAAGACCACGCTGCTGCGCTGTATCGTCGGGCTGGAAACCCCGGACGAAGGCGAGATCCGCATCGGAGGAGAAATCGTCTGGTCGAGCCGCAAGGGCATATTCGTACCTACCGAGAAACGCGGCCTGGGCATGGTCTTCCAGACCTATGCGATCTGGCCGCATATGAGCGTTTTCGACAACATCGCCTACCCGCTGCAGGTGCGCAAAGACGACAAGGCGATCGTCCGCGACAAGGTCGCCAAGGCGCTGCGTTTCGTGCAGCTCGAAGGCGTCGAACGGCGGTCGGCGACGAAGCTTTCCGGCGGCCAGCAACAGCGCGTCGCGCTGGCACGCGCACTCGTGGCCGAACCGAAGGTGATCCTGTTCGACGAGCCGCTGTCCAATCTCGACGCCAAGCTGCGCGAGGAAACCCGCAAGGAACTGCGCCGGTTCCTGGGGGAGCTGGACATCACCGCCATCTATGTGACGCATGACCGCGTCGAAGCGCTGGCGCTGTCGGACCAGATCGCGGTGATGCGCGCGGGCAGGATCGTCGAGACCGGTACGCCGCAGGGCATCTACTTCAATGCCCGGCACCGCTATGTCGCCGACTTCATCGGGCGCGCCAACCAGATCGAGGCGACGGTGCAGAGCCACGAGAATGATTTGACGCTTGTCGAGACGCGCATGGGCACCATCGCCTGCCAAAGCCGGGACTTGCCGGCGGGAAGCAAGGCGACGCTTTGCATTCGCCCAGAGTTCATCCACATCACCAGCCGCGCATCCGCCACCGACGGCAGGAACACGTTGGAAGGCCGGATCGAGGCGCTGGAATTCGTCGGCGAGGTCTACGAAGCCGAGATCGACGTCGCGGGCGAACGGCTGCTGGCGCGTATAGATCCGGACGTGATCGTGCGGCGGGGCGATTCCGTCCGGACGGCCCTCGATCCCCACCATTGCCTGCTGCTCTCGGCGTAACGGGCCGGACGCGATGAACAGGGTCCGCTCACAGCTCGTCTGGCTGCTGATCGCCATTGTGGGTTTCCTTACCCTGTGTCCGGTGCTCATGCTGCTGGCCGGCAGCTTCTCGCAGGGGCTGACCGCCTTCGGCACCTTCACGACGCACAAATACGTCGCCGCCTACACCGATCCGTTCCTCAGGGAAGTGATCCTCAACACGCTGATCTTCGTGCTCGGCGCCTCGCTGTTCTCGACGGTGCTGGCGATCTTCCTTTCCTATCTCAACACGCGCACCAACATTCCGCTCAAGGGCACCTTCACGCTTCTGTCGATCGTTCCGATGATGATCCCGCATCTGCTGTTCGCGATCAGTTGGGCCTTGCTGCTCAACCCATCGAACGGGCTGATGAATCTCGTCCTGCGCAATGCCTTCGGACTGCAGGACTCGCCGATCAACATCTATTCGCTCGGCGGCATGATCTTCGTCGAGGGACTGCTCAACCTGCCCATCGCCTATCTGGTGATCGCACCGGCGATGGGCGCCTTCGATGTGTCGCTGGAGGAGTCCTCTCGCGTCAGCGGCGCCGGCACCTGGACGACGCTGCGCCGCATCACCCTGCCGATCCTGCGCCCGGCCATCCTCGCCGCCTTCACGCTGTGCGTGGTGCGGGCACTCGCCTCATATGCCGTGCCGCGCGCGCTCGGTACGCCCGGCCGGGTGGATGTGCTGGCGACCTATCTCTACGAGATGATCTCGACGGGCTTCGCTCCAGACTACGGGCAGGCGGCGGCGCTCGGCATGAGCGTGCTCTCGGCCTCCATCCTGCTGATCGTGCTCTATCGTGCGCTGACGGCTGAGGGCGGCCGCTTCGTCACAATATCGAGCCGTGGCTTCAAGCCGGCGGTCATCGACCTCAAGCGCGCCCGCATGCCGCTGTTCGTCGTCGTGGCACTGCTTTGCGTTTTGATGATCGTCATTCCGGTGGCGGCGCTGTTCTACACATCGCTGCTGCCCTATTCGATGGTACCCGGCGAGCGGGCGCTGTCGTTGATGAGCTGGAAGAACTGGATCGACGTTGTCCAGGATGCAACCACGATGCGGGCCTTGAGGAACAGCCTGATCCTTGCGGTCGTCGGGGCGACGCTGGGCGTGCTGCTTTCCCTCTTCATCGCCTATGTCATCGTCAAGCTCCGCACCAAGGCGGCGGGCCTGCTTGAGATGCTGACCTTCCTGTCGTTCTCGTTTCCCGGTATCGTCATCGGCATCGGCTTCATGTGGTTCTTCGTGCAGACGCCGCTCTACGCGACGCTGACGGCACTGATGCTGGCCTATATCGCGGCCTACCTGCCCTATGGCGTGCGGCCGCTGACCAGCGCTTTCGTGCAGGTGCACGCCCATCTGGAAGAATCCTCGCAGGTCTGCGGCGCGCCTCCCATGACGACGATGCGGCGCATCGTTGCGCCGCTGGTGCTGCCGGGCATCGTTTCGGCCTGGATCCTGATGGCCACCATGTTCATCCGCGAACTGTCGGTGTCTGTCGTGCTTTCCCGGCCAGGCAGCGAGGTGCTGGCCGTGCGCATCCTCAATTTCGCCGATGACGGGCTGTGGGGCAAATTGTCGGCGCTTGGCATCATCATGATCCTGCTGTCGACGGGTCTGGTGCTGGCGGCGACCTATGCCGGCAGGAAATTCAAGCGGGACTGACAGGCGGCGCTTTTTCGCCGGCACGTACCTCTCTGTGGCGCCAGTCGGCGAAGGCACACGGTCGGCTTTCGAAAGTTCCGGTGGCTTTTGCCGCGAAGCTGTTTCAACGCGCAGGGCGCTTACCTATCTGATGCGGGCATTCAATCATTGCCTCGCAACGGAGATATTTTTGATGACCGCTTTGTCGCTTGCCACCGCCATGACCATCATCGACAACGCATTCGCCAAGGGGACGGAATTGAAGCTGCGCCCGCTCGGGGTTTCCGTGCTGGACGCCGGCGGCCATCTCGTCGCCTTCCAGCGCCAGGACGGCGCTTCCTTCCTCCGACCGCAGATGTCGGCCGGCAAGGCCTATGGCGCGCTTGCGATCGGCATGGGCGGCCGCAAGGTGGAAGCCTTCGCCAAGGACCGGCCGCATCTGATGGCCGGCGTGTCGGACGTGTCGGGAAGCAGGATACTGCCGGTGGTCGGCGGCGTGCTGATACGCGATGGCTCAGGCGCGATCGTCGGCGCGGTCGGTATCTCGGGTGATACCTCCGACAATGACGAGGCAGCAGCCATTGCCGGCATCGAGGCTGCCGGCTTTACC
Source organism: uncultured Mesorhizobium sp. (assembly GCA_964490065.1). Lineage (GTDB taxonomy): Bacteria > Pseudomonadota > Alphaproteobacteria > Rhizobiales > Rhizobiaceae > Mesorhizobium. The sequence continues at coordinate 14,034 of CAZBBT010000041.1, forward strand.
GCCGATCCGGGCTGAGTCCGGAACGTTCAGTGCAGGTTGACATCGCGGCCGGCCGAACGCAGGGACACGGAAAAGCCGGCCAGAACGTCGATCAGCGTGATCACCATGAGGGTGAAGAACACCGAATGGGCTGCGCCCTTGACCAGCAGGAACTCGACCAGGAAGGCCACGAAGACAAAGGTCGACAAAAGGTGGTCCAGGATCGAGGCGTTCGACGTGCGGGTCGACTTCAGGATCTCGATGAAGAAGAAGACGAGGCCGATCAGCACCATCAGGTCACCGAGCGTCATCGAGAAGACGCCGCCCGACATCATGTTGACCGACAGGATGGTGTCCGCCCAGGGATCGCCGTTCACGCCCTGGCCGAAAACGCCGGCCAGCCCGAGATTGTAAACGAGGAACGGCACGATCAGGAGCGGAATACTGGCGAGCATCGAGCGTCTCCGGTTTGGTCGATCCTGTAGAATGCGCGCCTGGGCCGGCGTCAAGACCTTTCACGGCGGGACGACGGGATCGGCGACGCTCCCGGCAAAACGCAAGGGACCGGCCACTGGCCGGTCCCTTGAATTCGTCGGCGGAAGAGAGAAGCCTCAGCCTTCCTTCGGCTCCAGAACCTGACGGCCGCGATACATGCCGGTCTTCAGGTCGATGTGATGCGGACGGCGCATCTCGCCGGAGTTCCTGTCCTCGACATAGGTCGGCGCCTTGAGCGCGTCGGCGGCACGGCGCATGCCGCGCTTGGAGGGGGAGGTTTTGCGTTTCGGGACGGCCATGGATATGCTCCGCTATCGGTCAAAAGCCCGGTCTGCCCTCGCGAAAGGGCCGCCTTCGGGCCGGATTTCTTCAAGAAAGTGGCGTGCCTATACACGCGCGAGCGCCGTTTGGCCAGCGTCGGCGGCGATTTTTTTGACGCAGGCCGCCCATCTGCGCTCAGGCTGCGACCGGCTGCATCCAACGCGCTGCGATCAACCGGTAGGGGATCAGCGCGAAGACAGCTATCAGGAGCTTGACCGAGAGGTCGCCGAGCGCCCAGGACACCCAGCGCATCGTCTCGACCGGCAGCATGCCCATGAGCGGCGCGTTCTCGATCGCAAAGGAATCGCTCGGGCCGGCAAAGGCGAAGGCAGCCGAAAAGGCGACCGAGAAGAAGACCGCCGTGTCGAACACCGAGCCCACGAGCGTGCCGAAGATCGGCGCGCGCCACCAGCTCTGCCGGCGCAGCCAGTTGAACACGGTGACGTCCAGCAATTGAGCGGTGAGGAAGGCGGCGCCGGAGGCGGCCGCGATGCGCGCCAGCCGGTCGGCGGCGGTCTCGAATCCGATCAAGCCTGCCCTGAACAGCAAAGGCGGCACGACAATCGAACAGATTACGGCCAGCGCGAAGCCGACGAAAACGATTTTCCGCGCCACGGCCGGTCCATAGCGGCGGTTGGCGAGATCGGTCACCAGGAAGGAGAACGGATAGATGAAGGCGCCCCAGGTCAGGATATCGGCCAGCGCAAGGCGGCCGACCGTGCCCGGCATCGGGAACTGGACAAGCACATTGGAAGCGACGACGACCAACGCCATCGCGGCCACGAAGGGCAGGTAGCGGGAGAAGAAAATCATTTTTTTATCCTGGGTGATGGAACCAGCGGAGCCGCCCGGTCCGGGTCTGCTCCTTGCGAGGCGGTCGTCCCCCGCCTTGATCCGATTTACGCGGCCGGCTGTTCGGCCAGCTTCTTGGCGATCTGCTTCTTGAGCAGGCGGGCGCGCTGCGACAGTTCCTTCTCATCGGCCTTGGCCAGGAAGGCGTCGAGGCCGCCGCGATGCTCGACCGAGCGCAGCGCGTTGGCCGAGATGCGCAGGCGCACGTTCTGGCTCAGCGCTTCCGAAATCAGCGTGACGTTGACGAGGTTCGGCAGGAAGCGACGCTTGGTCTTGTTGTTGGCGTGGCTCACATTGTTGCCGGTCAGGACGGCTTTGCCGGTGAGTTCGCAGGCGCGGGACATTTTTCTACCCTTGGTTCAATATCGGCCAAACATCGCTGCCGCGCCGGATGGCGCGCGGATTAGCACAGCGGCCTCATGGAGAAAGTTGGCGTTCCCATAGTGGCATTTGGCCGGGGCGTCAAGCTGTCGATTGGGGCCGACGAATCCGAAGCGGCGGCGGGAACGCTCTCCCCGTCATTCACATTAATGTCCAATTCCGCCGCTTGAACGGCGGCGACGGGTCGAGGCCGGCGCCGGGTCGCGCCATCGAGAAGGATAACACGGATCATGGCAGGAACGGCGAAGCTGCTTCTGGCGGCGTTGGTCGTCACGGTGCCCGCCAAAAGCAAGCAGGGCGATCATTCCTTCAGCGGCGAATATGGCGTGAGCTTCCTGGGCATCCCGGTCGCCACCTCGCAATTCAATTCGACCTTCAAGGATGGCGCCTATTCGGTGAAGGGTGCCTTCTCGGCCGCCGGCCTGGCAAAGATCTTCGACGATACCAAGGGATCGATCAGTTCCTCGGGCCGCATTGCCGAGGGCAAGGTTCGGCCCGCGCGGTTCCACAGCGACTATACGTCCGGTAGGAAGGCCTACGCGATCGATGTGCGCTTTTCCGGTGGGAACGTCGTCTCCACCGAGGTCACCCCGCCGCCGAAGAAGCGCGGCAAGAACTGGATCTCCATTCGCCCGGGCGACCTGAAGAACGTTGCCGATCCGCTCGCCGTCACCATGGTCAGCGCCGAAAGCCTGGACAAGGTGTGCAACCGAAAGGTGCGACTGTACGACAGCGAAATGCGCGCCGACCTGACCCTGAGCTACGTCTCGTCGGGATCGATTTCGGTGAAGGGCTACGAAGGACCCACGGTGACCTGCCAGCTCAAGTTCGATCCGGTCTCGGGTTACCGCAAGGGCCGCAAGGCGATCGACTTCGTGAGGACCAAGAGCCGCATCATGGTGACCTTTGCGCCGGTCGGCCAAACCGGCGTATATGCGCCGGTCCGCGCAACCGTCGGCACCGAGATCGGCACGATCACGATCCAGGCGCGGCGGTTCGAGGCGACGCAATAGGCGCAGGCGCGCCGTAGGGGGAAAAATGGCGCGCGCAACCCTGATCGGCTTTTCAGCGGTGGCGATGTGGGCGCTGCTGGCGCTGCTCACCGACGCTTCGGGGACGATGCCGCCTTTCCAGCTTTCGGCGATCTGTTTCGCCATTGGCACCGGCGTCGGCCTGGTAGCTCGCATTCTGGCGCCCACGCCGAGAACGGATGAAAAAATCCCTCGCCAAGTCTGGCTGATCGGCATCGTCGGCCTGTTCGGCTACCATTTCTTCTACTTCACCGCGCTGCGCAACGCACCGGCGGTGGAAGCAAGCCTGATCGCCTATCTGTGGCCGCTGCTGATCGTGCTGGGCTCGGCACTGATGCCGGGCGAAAAGCTTGCCTGGAACCATGTCGCCGGCGCGCTTCTGGGGCTCGCCGGCACGGCGCTGATCGTCACCAAGGGCGGCGGCCTCGCCTTCGATGCGCGCTACGGCTTCGGCTACGCCATGGCAGGCGTCTGCGCGCTGCTCTGGTCGTCTTATTCACTCTTGTCGCGGCGGTTTCCGGCGGTGCCGACCACGATCGTCACCTGGTTCTGCGCCGCCACCTCCATGCTTTCGCTTGTCTGTCATCTGATGCTCGAGCAGACGGTGTGGCCGGAAGGTACCGGCCAGTGGCTGGCGGTGTTCGGGCTGGGCCTGATGCCGGTGGGCGCGGCCTTCTACGCCTGGGACATCGGCGTCAAGCGCGGCAACATCCAGGTGCTGGGCGCAGCCAGCTATGCCGCGCCGCTCTTATCGACGCTGGTGCTGATCGCGGCCGGTTTCGCCGAGCCGACATGGCGCATCCTCGCCGCGTGCATGCTCATCACCGGCGGGGCGGTGCTGGCGGCGAAGTCGCTGCTGTTTCGGCGGCAGACGGCGGCAAGGGCGCAGGGCTGACGATCAGCCCACCTCCGGCTGTCATCCCCGCGGGGCCAGTTCGAACGCGGAAAAATCGAAGCCGGGCGCGACCGTGCAACCGACCAGCGTCCAGTCGCCGAGGCTTTCAGCCATCTGCCACCAATTGACCGGCACGATCGCCTGCGGCCGCTGGTCAGCGATAATGTCCGAGCCAAGAACCTGCCGCTTCACAGGCCCACCTTCCTCATGGATCGACAAGGCTAGCGGTGCACCCGCATAGAAATGCCAGACCTCGGCTGCGTCTTTCACGCGATGCCAGGCCGAAACCTGGCTGCGCTCGAGCAGGAAGTAGATCGCGGTGGAGTGGCCGCGCCCGCCCTCGGGCGCATCGCGGAAGGTCTCGGTATACCAGCCACCCTCCGGATGCGGCTTCATGCCCAGAGTGGCTATGATCCCGGCCGGATTCATCGGCCGCTTAAAAATTGTCCTTGCGGCGGCGGATCTCGGCAAAGACCTCGTCACTGGAGGCCTGTTCCATGCCGAGCAGCCTTCGGATCGAAGGATCGGACCAGCGCAGGAAGGGGTTGGTCGCCAATTCCTCGCCGATCGTGGTCGGCAGCGTCGGCTTGCCGGCCTCGCGTAGCGCCTCGACCTTCTTCGCCCGCTCCTGCAGCACCTTGTTGTCGGGATCGACGGTGAGCGCGAAGCGCGCATTGGCGAGCGTATATTCGTGGCCGCAATAGACCACCGTGTCGGGCGGCAGGTCGGACAGCTTCTTCAGCGATTCGTACATGACCGCCGGCGGACATTCGAGCAGGCGCCCGCAGCCCAGCGCAAACAGCGTGTCCGCGGCAAAGACCACGCCGGACTGCGGCAGATAGTAGGAGACGTGACCGGCCGTGTGGCCGGGCGTCTCGATGACCTGGAAATCGTCGTTGCCGAAGCCGATGATATCCCCTTCGCGCACCGTCTCGTCGATGCCGGGGATTTTTTCCCGCTCGGCCTCCGGCCCGATGATCTTGAGACCGAACCGCTTCTTCAGCGCCAGGTTCGCCTCGACGTGGTCGCCATGGTGATGGGTGATGAGCAGCAGTTTCGGCGTCCAGCCGGTGCGCTCGATCGCTTCGAGGATCGGCTTTTCCTCCGGCGCGTCGATCAGCGCCGTGTCTCCGGTCTCGGGATCGTGGATCAGCACGCCGAAATTATCCGAGCGGCACATGAACTGTTCGATCTCGACGGCCATACGCCTTCTCCTCTTGCATTCGATTTTCAAAGCCACAGATAGGGCGGACGGATGCGGCTGTCACCCGCCAATGTCGCCGCGCCGGCCTTTGTTGAACTCCACCCGCATCGCGGATACCGTCCCGCCCATGCATTCCGATATCGTCGACCTGCGCTCCTTCTACGCCTCGACCCTCGGCGGGCTGGCGGAGCATGCGATCACCATGGCGCTGTCGTCGATCTGGGCGTCCATCCCGAACGAGCGCCTGGTGGGGCTCGGCTATACGCTGCCCTGGCTGGAGCGCTTCGGCGCCGATGCCGAGCGGGTCTTCGCCTTCATGCCGGCGACGCAGGGCGCGGTGGTGTGGCCGGCGGACAGGCCGACGGCGACCGCGCTGGTGTTCGACGAGGAACTGCCGCTGGTCGATTCCTCCATCGACAGGATGCTGCTTGTCCATTCGCTGGAGCACGCGGAAAATCCGCGCGAGACGCTGAACGAGATCTGGCGGGTTCTGTCGCCCGCGGGGCGTGTCGTCATCATCGTACCCAACCGGCGTGGCATGTGGGCGCGCTTCGAGCATACGCCCTTCGGCACCGGTCGGCCCTATTCGCGCGGCCAGCTCAACGAGATCTTGCGGGAAGCCAATTTCACGCCTGCGCGATGGTCGGACGCGCTCTATTTTCCGCCTTCGCAACGCCGTTTCATGATGCGCTTCCACAATGTCCTGGAGCGCAGCGGGCGGCGGCTGTGGCCGATTTTCTCCGGCGTCATTGCCGTCGAGGCACAGAAGCGGCTCTACCAGGGCGTGCCGGCGGCGCGCCGCGCCTCGCGCCGTGTCTTCGTGCCGGTCCTGTCGCCGCAGGGCGCAACCGGCCTCGGCCGCGTTGGGGAGGGATCGGTCCAGCGCAGGGCCGATGCCGCATGAATGCGCCCGATATCGATGCAACCGAGATCCAGACGAGCAGTCTCTCCGACCAGCTCGCAACCATGCGGCAGGGACTGGCGGGCTCGCCGACGACCAGGAAGGTCGTCTGGGCGGCGGCTGCCATCCTCGCCGTCATCGTCGCCACCTCGTTCGGCCAGATCCTGCTCAACCGCTGGAACCAGCCTTTCTACGACGCCATCCAGCGGCGCGACCTGCCCGAATTCCTGCACCAGCTCATGGTTTTCGCCGCGATCGCCGGCGGTCTGATCCTGCTCAATATCGCGCAGCAATGGCTGAACCAGCGCATCAAACTCCGATTGCGAGAAGTAGTGACCGTCGATCTCATAGAGGAGTGGATGCGGCCGAACCGGGCTTTCCGCCTCACCCATGCCGGCGCCATCGGCGTCAATCCGGACCAGCGCATGCAGCAGGATGCGGGGCATCTCACCGACCTGACGACTGGGCTCGCCATCGGCTTCGTGCAGGCGCTGATCCTGCTCGTCTCCTTCGTCGGCGTCTTATGGACGCTATCGTCCGGCTTCGTGTTCCACTATGCGGGCCACGCCATCGCCATTCCCGGCTATATGGTCTGGGCCGCCTTCCTTTATGCCGGCCTGGCGTCGCTGATAAGCTGGCTGGTCGGCCGGCCGCTGATCGAGTTGAACAGCGATCGCTACGCGCGCGAGGCGGACCTGCGGCACTCGATGGTGCGCGTCAACGAGCATATCGACGCCATCGCGCTTGCCCATGGCGAGCCGGAAGAGAAGAAACGGCTGAACCTCGATCTCGGCGCCGTGCTTGCGGCGATGATGCGCATCTACACCGCGCAGATCAACCTTGCCTGGGTCACCGACACCTATGGCTGGATCACCGTGGTGGCACCGATTCTGGTCGCCGCCCCCGTCTATTTCGCCGGCGACATTTCCTTCGGTGGGCTGATGATGGCGGTCGGCGCCTTCAACCAGGTGCATTCGTCGCTGAAATGGTTCGTCAACAATATCGGCGCCATCGCCGACTGGCGCGCCACGCTGATGCGCGTCGCCGATTTCCGCTTGGCATTGACGGAGGTCGAAGGTTTGCACGGGACGGAAGGCCGCATCGAGATCGCCGAAAACGACGACGACACGATGAGTTTCGAGGGGTTGGAGATCAAGTCGCCGGACGGCTGCACGCGGCTGGAGGGCGGCAAGGCGGTCGTCAAGAAGGGCGAGCACGTGCTGGTGACGGGCGATCCGGGCACCGGCAAGACGCTGTTTTTCCGCGCGCTTGCGGGCCTGTGGCCCTGGGGCAGCGGCCGGATCGGCATGCCGAAGGGCGAGGCGCCGGCCTTCATTCCGCGCACGCCCTATTTCTCGCCCGGCCCGCTGCGCGCGGTGTTGGCGCCCGTCGACGACAAGAAACAGAAGGACGATGCCGCGCTTGCGGATGCCCTGAAGGCAGTCGGCCTGGACCGTCTGGCGGGCGCGCTCGATCGCAATGCCCGCTGGGAGCACGAGCTGAACGACGACGAGATGCGCCTGCTCGCCTTCGCCCGGGTCGTCCTGCTCAGGCCGGACTGGGTGATCGTCGACGAAGCCCTCGACACGTTCGACGGCGCGACCGTCAAGCGCTTGCTGGACGTGATGGGAAAGGAACTGCCGAACGCCGCGATCGTCAATATCGGTCGCGGGCAGCACAATTACGAGTTCTTCCCGCGCGCGCTCAAGATCGTCAAGCACGCCGAGGGCACGCCGCTGAAGCCCGCGAGGGTAAGGGCCGGCGCGCTCGAGCCACCGCCGAAGACGGTGAAGAAGGGAAAGAAGGAAGCGGTGTCCGGCTGATCGGGACGAAGCTGCATGATCGCCCGCGAGCGGCCTTATTTCGCCGCGATCATTGCCGATGCTTCGCATGCGAAACCGAACGGTCCGCCATGCTCGATGCGCTCGGCCTGCTTCTTTGCCTGGCTTGCACTTCCGCCGCGCAGGCGGTCGCGGCACCGATTCCCGTCGACGTCGCCCTGGTGCTGGCGGTCGACATATCCACCTCGATGGACAGGGATGAGTTCGCCCTGCAACGCGCCGGCTATGTCGATGCGCTGCGGCATCCCGATTTCATCCGGGCGGTGCGGGCCGGCGCCAACGGCCGCATCGCGCTGGCTTACTTCGAATGGGCGGGCACGGTGCGCGACGACGCGATGGTGCCGTGGCAGGTCATCGACGGGCCGGAGAGTGCCGCTGCTTTCGCCGACCGCGTCGCGCAGCGACCGTTCCGCAGTTTCCGCGGCACGTCGATTTCCACGGCGCTGGCCTTCGGCGCCGACCTGCTGGACAGGGCGGATGTCGCCGCCGAACGCCGTGTCATCGACATTTCCGGCGACGGACCGAACAATATCGGCCTGCCGGTGACCGCCGCCCGCGATGCGGCTGTGGCCGATGGGGTCGTCGTCAACGGCCTGCCGATCATGATCCGGCCCTCGCTGACCTTCCGGAATCTCGACCAGTATTACGCGCGATGCGTGACCGGCGGTCCCGGCGCCTTCGTCCTGCCGATCAACGACGCTTCGGAATTCGCGATCGCCATCCGCCGCAAGCTGATCCTGGAGGTCAGTGGAAAGGCGGCGCCTGTACGGGTCATGCCGGCGGCCGAGACACCGATAGACTGCCAGCAGGGAGAGCGCGACCGGCGGCTCTACTCCGACCCGTATTTTCCGGAACTGGATCGCTGATCAGGCGACGACCGGCTTCGGATCGCCGCCGATCCGCTCCATCTCGTAAGGGGTCGTCTGGTAGACCTGGTTGATCCAGTTGCCGAACAGGAGATGGGCATGCGAGCGCCAGCGGTTGAGCGGCGGTCGGGTCGGGTCGTCGCCGGGATAATATTCCTGCGGCACCTCGATGGCGGTGCCGACGGCGACGTCGCGATCGTATTCCTCCTTGAGCGAGGTGGAATCGTATTCGATGTGGTTGAACATGTAGA